>SHBB01000345.1 GCA_004213565.1 Sandaracinaceae bacterium | reverse complement strand
GCTCCTCCGAAATGCTTCAGCATTTCGTCGTCGGCCCGGCGCGCTGGACACGCCGTCGCGCTCGGCGATGCATCGCGCGCATCTTCGCCGGACCCTGCTAGTCTCTCGGTGCTTTTCGAGGGGTGGGTGCGCCCCGGGAGGACTTGGGATGGGTAGAGAGATGCGATGGGTGCTGCTGCTCGCGGCGGCGATGATGGCCTTCGGCTGCGACGACGGCGCGCCGACCGACGCGGGCGTGGACGCGAGCGTCGTGGACGGCGGCGGGGACGACGCGGGGCCGGACGGCGGCCCGATGGGTGAAGAGATCGCGCTTCCGGGGCTCGACGGCCCGGTGGAGGTCGTGATCGACGACCGCGGCATGCCGCACATCTACGCGAGCACCGTGCACGACCTCATGGTGGTCGAGGGCTACCTGATGAGCCGCGATCGCTTCGCGCAGATGGAGCTCATCCGCCGCAACGTGCTCGGCACCCTGGCCGAGGTCCTCTACAACGCCGACCCGAGCGTGCTCGGCGACGACCGTGACAGCCGCTTCCTCGGCTTCATGCGTCAGGGCCGGGCCATCTACGAGAGCCTCCCCGCCGACGACGAGACGCGGCTCGCGGCCGAGGCCTTCGTCGAGGGCGTCAACCACTACATCGACCAGGTCCTCGACACCGACGAGTACCTCCCGCCGATGGGGCTCGAGCTGCTCAACATCGTGCGCGCCAGCCCCAACTTCGGGCACTGGGATCCGGCCGACGTCTTCGCCATCGCGCGCTTCCAGTCCTTCAACCTCAGCTACGACGCCGGGGCGGACATCTCACGCACCGCGGCCCTCGCGGGCGTGCGCGCCGCGTTCGACCCGACCAGCCTCGACGAGCGGATCGCCTCGCGCGCGGGCGTCTACGCCGACTTCTGGTCGGAGCGGCAGGCGCGCGACGTCTACACGCGCCCCGACTTCAACGACGGCAGCACCACCGCGCTGCTCCCGCCCATTCGACGGCCCCTGCCGCCGGAAGCCGCGCGGCTGCCCACGATCGCGCAGCTGAACGGGGCCGAAGCGTTCTACGCGCGCCTGGACCAGAACCCGCTCTTCCGCCGGGACCCGCACATGGGCTCGAACAGCTGGGTCGTCTCCGGCGAGCACACCGCGAGCGGTCAGCCGATCCTCAGCAACGACCCGCACCTCTCGCTGATCAGCCCCGGGGTCTGGTGGTACGTGCACCTCAACACCCAGCGCATGGGCGGGGACATCGACGCGCAGGGCGTCGCCTTCGCCGCGCTGCCCGGCGTCGTGCTCGGCTACAACCGCGACCTCGCCTGGAGCGCGACCACCACCGGCTACGACGTCACCGACGTCTACGACGAAGAGGTCACCTTCCGGAACGCCGGCACGCCGAGCGAGCCCGACTGGGTGCCGGTCTCGGTCCTCTTCGAGGGCGGCCAGGTGGACCTCGACACCATCGACGAGTCGATCACGGTCTTCGGCGGCGACGACGTCACGGTCGTGCTCTACGACGTGCCGCACCACGGCCCGATCATCCCCGACACCATCGTGACGCCGGACGTCGTCGACCCCCCGACCGACTCGACGGCCACGGGCCGCGCGCTCTCGGTCCGCTACACGGGGCACGAGGTCTCGAACGAGCTGGCCTTCTTCGTCGGCCTGCTCACCTCAGAGAGCGTGGACGAGGCCTTCGCGGCCCAGGACAACTTCGTCGTCGGCGCGCAGAACTTCAGCTTCGCGAGCCGCGCGGGAGACATCGCGTGGTCCACGCAGTCGCGCATCCCGCAGCGGCAGGCGGCGGCGTGCTCGTTCAACATCGAGTCGAACGGGACCGTCACCGGGATCTCCCCCCTCTACGTGCTGCCGGGCAACGGCGGCTTCGAGTGGGAGAGCGACCTCGCGGACCCGTTCATCCCGCACGACGTCAACCCGGCGCGCGGCTACATCGCGACCGCGAACCAGGCGAACGTGCCGGTCACGCGGGACGGCAACCCCTGCAACGACGCGCACTACATCGGCGGCGACTTCGCGGTCGGCTACCGCATGGGCCGCATCGTCGAGCGCCTCGACGAGGCGACCGCGGCGGGCGGCATCACCACCGACGACATGATCGCGCTCCAGGCGGAGACCAGGTCCTCCCTCGGCGAGACGATGCGGGATCCGATCGTGGCCGCGATCGATCACGCGCTCGGCGACGCGACCGACGACCCGGCCCTCCTCGCGGTCGTCACCGCGGCGGGTGGGGACGGCATGACCGCGCTGACCGACGCGCGGACGCGCCTGATGGCGTGGACGCTCGAGACGCCGCACGGCGTGGGCGCGACCGACGCGGGCGAGATCGCCGACAGCGTCGCGACGACGATCTTCAACGCGACGATCACGCGGCTCAGCGGGCTGGCGTTCCAGGACGAGGCCGACCTCATCGGCCGTCGCCCGGGCTCGAGCCAGACCGCGCGCATGCTCGAGTGGGCGCTCGCGGACGCCGAGACGCAGCGCACGATGCCGCTCTACACCTACCGTGACTCTTACCTGACGGTGACGGACTGGAACGACACCGTGCTCTGGGACGACATCAGCACGGACGCCGTCATCGAGACCCGCGACGAGCGCGTGGTCTCGGCCGTGCTCGCGGCGATGGCGTGGCTCGAGACGGAGCTCGGCGCGGACGCGGACCAGTGGCGCTGGGGCCGTCTGCACGCGGTGCGCTTCAGCCAGATCGTCCCGCCGGTCGGCGACCCCGGGATCGTGTCGATCCCGCCGGTCGGCTCCGAGGAGTTCCCGATCGGCTTCCCGCGGCACGGCGACTACGGCGCCGTCGACGTGGGCAACTACTCCATGTGGGGCGGCGAGCGCTTCACCCACGGCAGCGGCGCCTCGCAGCGGCTCGTGGTGGAGATGACGCCGGACGGTCCTCGACCGTTCAACGCGCTGCCCGGCGGGCAGAGCGAGGACATCGAGAGCCCGTATCACGACGACGAGGCCGAGCTTTGGCGCCGCAACGAGCAGCCCGCGCTCTACTTCGACGACGCCGACGTCGAGGCGCACGCCGAGGCCGAGCTGAGCTTCGTCCCCGGCTGAGAGAGCCCCGGTCCGCGCCGCGCGATCACGTGCGGCGCGGGTCCAGGTCCTCCAGGTACTCCTCCCGGTCCTCCTGGGCCTCGCGCTGCGCCATCTCGTGCTCGTCGCTCGCGAGGCGGATCAGGCGCTCGAGCGCGCGGCGCTTGCGCGCGTAGAGCGCGGTGGTCGCGGTCTGCCGGTCGAAGTGCGGCTGGAGCTCGCGAAGCTCGCGCGTGATCCGGCGGGTGACCCGGAGGTCCGCGGCGGCGCGGGCCGCGTCGTGCTGGTCGACGCGGAGATCTCGGCGATCGTCGCGCAGCCCGGTCCGCCGCGCCTCGGCGCGCGCCTCGCGGGCCTCCTTTCGCGCCTCGCGCAGCTCACCGCGGTCCTCGCGCAGTTCGCGCTGGAGCCAGTCACGGAGGCGGCGGTCGGCCACGCGCTCCTGCACCCGGTCCCGCGTGGCCACGGCGCGGTTCCACTGATCGCGGATGCTCCGGAGGTCGTGGAGGTCGTTCCGCTCGTCGCGCACGTCGCGCCACTCGACGTTCTGGAACGGCATCTCGCGGCGCGCCTCCGCGACCTGAGTCTCTTGCTGGATGGCCTGGGCGTTCGCGCCGGCGGCGGGCACGGCGAGCGCGAGAGTGAGCGCGGCGCGGGTGAGGAGGTCTTTCTGTCGCATGTCGATCGACGGACAGCACAAGCGCCGTGCCAGCCGCCCTCACCGGGCGCGAGGCGCCCCGAACCCGAGGCGTCACGCCACGATCGGTGGGTCGCTCCACCCCAGGCGGCGCTCGAAGGCGCGCGTGGCGTGAGGCGTCTCGTCACGCCTCGGCGCGACCGGATGCGGCGTCAGCGGCGACGGCCGCGGCTCGAGCCCTGGTTCTCGCTCTCGGCTTCGGCCAGCTCACGCTCCCGGGCCGCGATGCGCTCGCGCACGTCGCCGTAGGCGCCCTCCTGCTCGAGCATGCGGTCGATCGCCGCGAGGTGCGCGCGCCCCATCTGCGGGAACGCGACCGTCTGGTGGCTGTCGGCGAACGCGATGTAGGCCTCCCACGCGGTGCGCGCGTCGGCGATGCGTCCCTCCATGCGCTCGAGCGTGTCGGCGACGCCCTGGAGCGCGCGGGCCTGCCAGCGGGCGGCGTCGGCGGACTGCGCCAGCTCCGCCGCGCGCCGGAAACCGGCGAGGGCCTCGTCGAGGTTGCCGCTCATTCGCTGCGCGGCGGCCAGGTAGTACGCGGCCATCGGGCGGGCGCCGTCCATCTCGATCGCCTCGCGGAAGGCGCCCATCGCGCCCGGCGTGTCCCCACCGGTCAGGAGCGCGATGCCCGCCTGGGTGCGCTGGGTGTAGGCGTCGGCGCCGGGGCGGGCGACCGTCTCCTCGCCGCCGGAGCTCTGTGCTGCCTCCTGCGCTGCGTCCTGCGCTGCGTCCTGCGCTGCGTCCTGCGCTGCGGCCGGGGCGGTGGTGAGCGAGAGCGCGGTGATCATCAGGCAGACGGTACGCATCGGGCCCATCCTATGCGAAAGGTCGGGGGGTGCGAAAGATGCGGGTCCTCATCGCCATCCTGCTCGGCGCGTGCGGCGCGGCGCCGCCGCCCGTCCCGCCGGCAGAGGGACCGGGACCGAGCGCGCGCATCGAGGCCTGCAGCCCGCTCCGCTTCCTCGAACGCGTCGCTGATCGTCCCGACTTCGTGCGCGCCGCCTCCGGGATCGCCGCGGTCGAGGGCGGCTGGGTGATCGCGCAGGACGACCTGGCCTGGGTGGCGGTGCGCCGCCCGGACGGCGGACTCGACGCTCTCCCGCTCCCTGCGGGCCCCGGCGGCGCGCGGATCTTCGAGGAGCGGCTCGGCAACCGCGACGACAAGCCCGACCTCGAGTCGGCGGTCACGCTGCCAGACGGGCGCGCGCTGCTCTTCGGGTCGGGCGCCAGCCCCGGTCGCGTCTCGGTGGTCATCGTCGACGCCGCGGCGCGCGCGACGCGCGTGGTCGACGCCGCCCCTCTCTACGCGGCCCTGCGCGCGCGGACCGACCTGAGCGGCTCGGAGCTCAACCTGGAGGGCGCGGCCGTGGTGGGCGACGCGCTCTGGCTCTTCCAGCGCGGCAACGGTGCGCCCCGGGACGGCATCCTCCCGATCAACGCGGTCGCGGAGATCTCGCTCGACGCCATGCTCGCGTACCTCGACGGCGGCCCCACGCCGCCGCTTCGCCGCGTCCGCGCCTTCGACCTGGGGCGCGCGGGCGACGTCGCCTACGGCTTCACCGACGCGGCGAGCGATGGCGCGCGCGTCTGGTTCCTGGCCAGCGCGGAGGACTCGCCGGACGCGCTCCAGGACGGACCGATCGTGGGCACCCGCGTCGGCACGATCGAAGGCGAGCGGATCCGCTGGGGGCCCGTGCGCGAGCCGGACGGGGCGCCATCAGAGCGCAAGCTCGAGGGGCTGCTGCTCGACGGAGATGCCGCGTGGGCGGTCACGGACGCCGACGACCCGGATCGCGCGTCGGAGCTGTGCCGCCTGACGCTGACGCGGGGCTGAGCTCAGCGAGGCTGAGAGGCGGCGCGCACGATCGCGCCCTCCCCCTGACCTTCGGCCTCGAGGAAGTTGTAGTAGTGGCGGAGCACGCGGCGCACGTAGCGCTGCGTCTCCTCGTAGGGCGGGATGCCCCGGTAGCGGATCACCGCGCCTTCGCCCGCGTTGTAGGCGGCGATGGTGAGCACGAGGTCGCCGTTGAAGTGGTTGGCGAGCACCCGGAGGTAGCGCGCGCCGCCGAGGATGCTCTGGCGCGGGTCGAAGACGTCCGTCACGCCCATGCGCGCCGCCGTGGCCGGCATCAGCTGCATCAGCCCGGACGCGCCCGCGTGGCTGACCACCTCGGGGTTGTAGTCGCTCTCGACCTTGATCACCGCGCGCAGGAACGACTCCGGGAGCCGGTAGAGCGCGGCCGCCTCGCGGATGTGCGCGTCGAAGCGCCGGTAGCGCGACGCGTCGCCCCGGGTCGAGGGCCCGCGACGCGTCGGCGTCGACGCCTGCGGCGGCTCGGTCCGGATCCGGCGCACACCCCGCGCGCGCGGCGGGGGTGTGTTGCTGTAGTGCACCACCCCGTTGCTGTCGGTGAACGTGTACAGGTCCGCGCGCGCGTGGCTCAGGGGGAGCACGGCGAGACAGAGCGACGCGGCGAGGAGGGAACGCATGTCCGAGGGTGAGGATACGAGACGGCGCGGTCGGGCGCCAAAAGACGGACCGCGAACCGACGCAGACATATTCCCGAATGGGGATCGAAGCCCTAGCATTCTCCCCGATGCGCATGCAGTCCGACTATCTGGTCCTGGGGAGCGGCATCTCCGGGCTCACCTTCGCGCTCGAGGCCGCGCGTCACGGCGACGTCGCCGTCGTCACCAAGCGCGGCATCGCGGACACCAACACCAACTGGGCGCAGGGGGGCATCGCCGCGGTGATGGACCCGGACGACTCCTTCGAGGCGCACGCCCAGGACACCCTCGAGGTCGGCTACGGGCTCAGCAAGAAGAGCATCGTCGACCTGGTCGTCGAGGGCGGGCCCGATCGGATCCGCGAGCTGATCGAGCTCGGCGCGCGCTTCGACGCCAAGACCGGGGAGACGGAGCTCGACCTGACCCGAGAGGGCGGCCACACCGCGCGCCGCGTCGTGCACGCCGGCGACATCACCGGGCGGGAGGTCCAGCGCGTGCTCGTCGAGGCCACCCTCGCGCACCCGAACATCCGGGTCTACGAGCACCACATGGCGGTGGACCTGATCGAGCTGTCGAAGTTCGGTGGGCCCCACCAGGTCGCGGGCGCGTACGTGCTCGAGGAGTCCAAGGGCGAGGTCCACACCTTCGTCTCGCGCACCACCGTGCTCGCCACGGGCGGCGCGGGCAAGGTCTATCTGTATACATCAAATCCAGATGTCGCCACGGGCGACGGCGTCGCGATGGCCTACCGGGCGGGCGCGCTGCTCGCGAACATGGAGTTCTTCCAGTTCCACCCCACCGCGCTCTTCCACCCGAAGGCGAAGAGCTTCCTCATCAGCGAGGCCCTGCGCGGCGAGGGCGGCGTCCTGCGCCTGGAGAGCGGCGAGGCGTTCATGGAGCGCCACCACCCCATGAAGGACCTCGCCCCGCGCGACGTCGTGGCGCGCACCATCGACTACGAGATGAAGCGCACGGGCGCGGAGTGCGTGTATCTCGACATGTCGGCCAAGCCCGACGCCTACCTGAAGGACCGCTTCCCGAACATTCACGAGACCTGCCTCCGCTACGGCATCGACATGACGCGGGAGCCCATCCCCGTCGTGCCGGCGGCCCACTACATGTGCGGCGGCGTCGTCGTCAACGAGAACGGCGCGACCAAGGTGCCCGGGCTGTGGGCGATCGGCGAGGTCACCTGCACCGGCCTGCACGGCGCGAACCGTCTGGCCTCCAACTCGCTCCTGGAGGGGCTCGTCTACGGCAAGCGCGCGGCGCTCGCGCTGAAGGACGTGCGCCAGCAGCACCGGCTCGCCGAGCCGCCGGACTGGGACGTCGGCAGCGCCGTCCCGAGCGACGAGGCGGTCGTCGTCACCCAGAACTGGGACGAGATCCGCCGCTTCATGTGGAACTACGTCGGCATCGTGCGCAGCGATCGTCGCCTCCGCCGCGCCGCGCGCCGGGTCGCGCTCCTGAAGGACGAGATCCGCGAGTACTACTGGGAGCACCTCGTCACGCGCGACCTCCTCGAGCTGCGCAACATCGCCGACGTGGCCGAGATGATCATCGCCTGCGCGACGACCCGCCGCGAGAGCCGCGGCCTGCACTACACCATCGACCACCCCGAGGCGCGGCCCGAGTACGCCAAGGACACGCTGATCGTGCACGGCGAGCCCCCGCACCTGAGCGGGCGCTGAGAATTCGAGGCGCAGAGCGACGGGTCACGATACGCTCGTCCCCTAGAGGGAGGCTCGCACATGTCGCGCTCGTCATTCGCCAGGCTGGTTGCATGGACCGCGTGTCTGTTCTTGCTCGCGTGTGAGCCCAGCGCCGTCCCGCCGTCCGACGGCGCCGTCGACGCAGATGCTCGGACACGAGCAGACTCCGGCCCCGTCGAGCCATGCGAGAGCGATGCACAGTGCCGCGACGAGCTGTTCTGCAACGGCGCCGAGCGCTGCGCGCCCGGAGCGGCTGGTGCGGATGCGCGTGGCTGCGTCTCCGCCGATTCGCCTCGCTGCATGGAGAGCCAAACGTGCGATGAGGACATGGAGCGCTGTTTCAGCGACTGCGACGTCGAGAGCGACGCGGACTCGGACGGGGCGCGGGCGGTCGAGTGCGGAGGCGACGACTGCGACGACTCGGACCCGCTCGCGTTTCCTGGAGCTGCCGAGGTCTGCGACGTCGACGGTCGAGATGAGGATTGCGAGCCGTCGACCTTCGGCCCCGACCTCGACGGGGATGGATTCGTCGGCTCGACCTGTTGCAACCGGCAGCCCGACGGTGCGCTGGCGTGCGGCGGCGACTGCAACGACATGAATCGGGAGGTGAACCCCGACGCGATCGAGGTGTGCAACGGTCTCGACGACAACTGCGATGGGGCGCTCGATCCCGTTCTGGAAGACGTCGACGGGGACGGGTGGGCAGGATGCGTGGACCTACCCGCGGCCATGAGAGATTGCGATGACGGGGAGCCGGCCACGCATCCCGGAGCGGTGGAGCTCTGCGACGGAGTCGACAATGACTGCGACGGGAGCGCTCAGGGTGAAGACCTGGATGGCGATGGCTTTCTTGCGACCGACGCTGGCTGCAGCGGTGGACCGCGAGGTGGCTTCCCGCGCACGGACTGCCACGACGGTCAGATCGCGATCAACCCGGACGCCGACGAGCGATGTGACTCGGTCGACCACGACTGTGACGGATCCGTTGACGAGGCTCCGTCGAGCGCCTCTTGCCCGTCCGATTCGCGCACGACCTATGCGTGCGTGATGGAGAGCTGTTCGGTCGCGGCGTGCGGCGCGGGGTTCGGAGACTGCGACGCGAGTGACGGCAACGGGTGCGAGCAGGCGCTGGACTCGGTCGCGCACTGCGGCGCTTGCGGAGTGAGCTGCGCGTGGGAATGCGGTTCATCGCTTTGCGCCGACCCCACCGCTGTGACGTCAGGCTACGACCACTCGTGCGCCGTCACGTCCGCGGGACGCGTCAGATGTTGGGGCGCCAACGACCTCGGTCAGCTCGGACTCGGGTCCACGAGCATGGCTCCCTCGCTGCGCCCGGCGGCCACGGTGGAGCGAGTTACGATGCCCATTGGGGTGGCACCCCTCGAGGGGGTCGCTCAGGTCGGGGTCGGTACGTTCTTCAGCTGTGCCCGGCTCGGAGTCGGGGAGGTGTACTGCTGGGGCGCGGACGACCGGGCGCAGCTGGGGCAGGGTGGGAGCTCGTCGACCCCGCGGACGCTCGCGCGCAGGCTCCTCCACCGAGACGCCTCCGTGGCATTCGACGACGCCGCAGACCTGAGCGTTGGCGCTCTGCACGCGTGTTCTGCGCTGACCAGCGGTGAAGTCGTCTGCTGGGGGAGCAACGATGATCAACAGGCCGGGGGCGGTGCCAACCCGCTCGCTACGCCTCGGACGGTGCCGGGGCTCGTGGGAGTCGTCGAGGTGTCGGCCGGCAACGAGTCCACATGTGCCCTCCATGGCACCGGGCGCGTCAGCTGCTGGGGCAGCAACGACAGCGGTCAGCTCGGCCGCGGCACCACCGGGGGAGACTTCGCAGTACCCGCGGAGGTGGTCGCCCCCGTCGCTCCGGGGCCCTTGACCGGCATCACCCAGGTGGCCGTGGGCGACGATCATGCGTGCGCGCTCACCAGCGCCGCCGAGGTCGTCTGCTGGGGAGCCAACGACTTTGGCCAGCTCGGCGACGGGTCGCTCGCCGCGCGGTCCAGGCCAGTTCGCGTGCTCGAATCGGGAGCACCCCTCGGGGGAGTCGAAGAGATCAGCGTGGGGTGGTCGCACAGCTGCGCGCGCCTCTCGTCGGGGGAGGTGCGCTGCTGGGGCCGGAACCAGATTGGCCAGCTCGGAGACGGCACCTCCACCACACGCTCGGCTCCGGTCGCGGTTCGTCGCTCGGGGGCAGTGCTCACGGGGACGACGAGCCTGGGCGCGGCGAACCTCCACACCTGCGCGTTGCGAGGGAGCGAGGTCGTGTGCTGGGGCCTGAACGCGACCGGACAGCTCGGGGATGGCACGCGCAGCACCCGCCTGGAGGCGGTGCCCGTGCTGCCGCCGCTTTGAGGCGACGAAGGGCTACTCGGGGAAGGCGCTCCGGAGGTTGCTCGAGACCCCGGAGGCGCCGGAGCTCCCGCACGACGTGCCTCCCGAGCCTCCTGCGCCAGGCGCGTAGCTGACGGGGGTCGACTCTCGGATGCGGGCCGAGGATCCGTTGCCCCAGACGGCGACGGAGGGGCCGCCGCCGCCGCCGCCGCCGCAACCGCCCTGACCGCCGGGACCACCGATCCCGCCGGGGCCGCC
>SHBB01000344.1 GCA_004213565.1 Sandaracinaceae bacterium | reverse complement strand
GACTCGGACGCGGACGCGGACGCGGCGGCGGACGCGGCGGCGGAAGCGGACGCGGCGGCGGACTCGGACGCGGACGCGGCGGCGGACTCGGACGCGGCGGCGGACGCGGACGCGGCGGCGGACGCGGACGCGGCGGCGGACCCGGAAGCGCAAGACGCGGCGGAGGCCGGAGCGACACGCAGCGACTCCGGCTCCGTCCCCCGGGTCACCCCTCCCAGCCGTCGCCCGCTGCCGGCCTGGCTCTTCGCCCTGGGCGGCCTAGCGTTCGGGAGCTTCGTCGCCTGGCTGGCGTGGCCGGACGTGCCGTCGCCTGGCCCTCCTCCCTTCGAGACCAACGCGGCCCCTCCAGCGCCGAGCGAGCCGGCCCCGACGGACACCGCGCCGTCCGAGCCCACCGAGACCCAGCCCACCGAGACCCAGCCCCAGCCCACCGAGGCCCAGCCCACCGAGCCTCCCACGGAGCCCGAGGCGCCCATCCCCGCCGAGAACCGGCCCACTCAGGACCCGCCCACCGAGCGCGCGCCGGCGCGGGCCACCCTCACCGTGAACGCCGCGCCGTGGGCGGAGGTGGTGCTCGACGGCCGGCCGCTGGGCAACACCCCGCAACGGAACGTGTCGATCCGCGCCGGCCGTCACACCATCGTGTTCCGGAACCCCGCGCTCGCGAACGGCGAGGTTCGCTCCACGTTCGAGGCCGAGAGCGGCGCCTCGCTCATGGTGATCGCGGACCTCAACGCGAGCCCGCCCACCGTGCGCGTGCGGTAGCAACCGATACGAGCGCCGTGGCGAGGTACTGGCTACCAGCCGGGCTGCGCGGGCGGGTTGCCCACCTGGGGCGGGTCGCCGCCTTCGACCTCGAGCGGGCCGAGCGGCAACGGCTGACCGCCCTTCTCGAGGTACACGCGGTAGAGCTCCGCGTGGAAGTAGGCGTGGATGATGGTCATCACGACCATCGCCGGGGGCAGCAGCAGGTAGAGCGTGAAGACGGACGCGATGCCCGCCGCCAGGCCGACGAGGCCGAGCACGAAGCTGCCGACGAGGAGCTCCTTGAAGAGCATCTTCGTGGTGTCGAGCACCTCTTTGAACTTCATCGCCGCGTTGACGTCGTCGGTCAGCTCCGCCCGGAGCACCGCGATCTGCATCGGCATCCCGATGAGGATCATCACCACGGGCATGATGATCATCACGGCGCCGAAGAAGCAGAGGCCCGCGAGGCCGCCGAGCGCGCCGCCGGCTTCACCCCCCGCCGCGGCGCCACCGGCTGCCGCGACCATGCTCCCGGCCATCGCCGCGTACATGCAGCAGCCCATCGTCACGCCGATCATGATCATCGGGATCGACCACACGAGGCGCGCGAGGAAGCCTTTGAAGCCGACGTTGAGCAGCTTCATGAAGTAGTCGAAGTCGAAGTCCATGCGCGGCAGGGGCGAGTCCTGCCCGCTGACCGCGCGGCGCAGCATCAGCGCCGCCCAGCCGGTCAGCACGAGCTGGCCGAAGACGGGGATGCACATGGCGCTCAGCGCGAGCACCGACGCGATCAGGACCTTGTTGGTCCACTGAGGGTCCTGACGCATCGCGCGCCAGCCGCGTAGGTACTCCATGCTCACTCCTCTTCTTCGCTCGGGTCGGCGCGTCGGGACTCAGCGCCTGGGGGAGAAGTTGAGCGGAGCGGCGACCACCGCGCAAGACCCGCCTTCGGGCGCCGGGAAGCTCATGCGCTGCGCGATGTTGCGCACGCAGGTGAGGACCTGCGGGTCTCGCATGGTCCCGCCGGTGCGGACGCCGGCCACGCTGCCGGTCCGACCGACCTTGATCTGCAGGTTCACGCGCCCCTCGAGCGTGTTGTTCACCTTCAGGCGCCGCTCGTAGCAGTTGCGGAACTGGAGCTGGTTCTGCGCCATCTGCGCCTGCGCCGCGGCCGCGTTGATCGACCCGGAGCAGTTCCAGTTGCCGCCGCCGCCGCCCGCGTAGCGCGTGACGTAGCGGATGCGCGGGGGGCCCGCGTCGGGCTCGGGGCCGCTGTCGGGCTCGAGCTCCGGGATGTAGAGGTCCTCGTCGGCGAGGGAGGTGGATCGCTCGACCACGCCAGAGTCCACGACCGTGGTCTCGGCGACGGGCGTGGTCTCCTCCTCGCAGCCTTTCATCCCGAACCACAGCGCGACCGCGCCGCCCAGGAGGACGACTCCGACGATTGCGTATTTGAGGTTGCCCCCGCCCGTACCGGGCGGCGGCGCCATCGACTCCGACACATGACCCCCTGATCGAGAGAGGGCCGGAGTCTAACGCGGCGAGGTTCTTGGGCAAAGCGCCCAATGGCCTTTACGGACACGCCGCTCGTGGCATCCTCGCGCGCATGAGTCGCATCTACCGAAGCCTCCCCCCGAAGGGCACCAAGCTCGGCCTCGCCTTCTCCGGCGGCCTCGACACCCGCGCCGCCGTCGCGTGGCTCGAGACCAAGGGCATCGAGGTCCACTGCTACACCGCCGACCTCGCCCAGCCCGACGAGAAGGACCCGGCGGAGATCCCGCCGATCGCGATGGCCCACGGCGCGAAGAACGCGCGGCTCATCGACTGCAAAGAGGCGCTCGTGCGCGAGGGGATCGTCGCCGTCCAGTGCGGCGCGTTCCACCTCACCAGCGGCGGCAAGAAGTACTTCAACACCACGCCGCTCGGCCGCGCGGTGACCACGACCGCGATCGTCAAGGCGATGCGCGAGGACGGCGTGCACGTCTTCGGCGACGGCTCGACCCACAAGGGCAACGACATCCAGCGCTTCTACCGCTACGGGATCCTCGTCGACCCCGAGCTCAAGATCTACAAGCCCTGGCTCGACCCGACGTTCAACGAGGAGCTCGGCGGCCGCAAGGAGATGAGCGAGTTCCTGCAGGCGGCGGGCAAGCCCTACTCGATGAGCACCGAGAAGGCCTACTCCACCGACAGCAACGCGCTCGGCGCCACCCACGAGGCGAAGGACCTCGAGCACCTCGACAAGGGGATGCGGATCGTCGACCCGATCATGGGCGTCGCGCACTGGAAGCCCGAGGTCGAGATCGCGGCCGAGGAGATCAGCCTCGAGTTCGAGGCGGGCCGCCCGGTGGCGCTCAACGGACAGCGCTTCGACTCGCCCTTCGCGCTCTTCGCCGAGTGCAACCGCGTCGGCGGGCGCCACGGCTTGGGCATGAGCGATCAGATCGAGAACCGCGTCATCGAGGCGAAGAGCCGCGGCATCTACGAGGCGCCCGGGATGGCGCTCCTCCACATCGTCTACGAGCGGCTGCTCAGCGCGATCCACAACGAGGACACCCTCGACCTCTACTTCACGCTCGGCCGCCGCCTCGGCCGCCGCCTCTACGAGGGCAAGTGGTACGACCCCGAGGCGCTGATGCTCAAGGACGCGCTCACCCGCTGGATCGCGCCCGCGGTCAGCGGCAGCGTCACCCTCGAGCTGCGCCGCGGCGACGACTACACCCTCCTCAACACCGAGGCGGCCCACATGGCCTACGCGCCCGACAAGCTCTCCATGGAGAAGGTGGCCAGCGCCTTCACCCCGGAGGACCGCATCGGCGCGCTCGAGATGCAGGCGCTGCCCCTCGGCGACAACCGCGCGCTGCTGCTCCACTACCTCGACTCGGTGCGCCAGCTCGGCCCCGACCGCACCATCGACAAGCTGCTCGGCGCGGCCGACGACGACTGAGCAGGGCGCGGCAGCCGCGCGCGTGCCGTGACCCGCTGGGCGCGGTGGGGCGAAAATGCTGCGCCCCCGCGAGGGATCCAGACCACGAGGGTGAGCTGGCCCCCGCCGTGCACTGGGTCGCGGCATGCCGAAGCTCCCCGCGCTCGCCGCCCTCGCCCTCCTCACTCTGGTGGGCTGTCAGCCCGAGACGCCCAGCCCGCCCGAGGCCAGCTCCACCGACGTCGAGCTGCTCGCGGCGGGCTTCTTCGTGCACCCGCGGGGCATCGTCCGCCCCTACTGCCACGGTGTCCTGACCGACGAGCGCTTCGTGCTCACCGCCGAGCGCTGCGTCTCGCGCGTCGACCCGCGGGAGCTGTCGTTCGCGGTGGGCGGGGACGGCGGATACGAGATGCCCGTGACCGAGCGCGTCGACTCCGGCGACGGCCTTGTGCGGCTCCGCCTCGCGGCCCCGCTCGAGCGCGGCGTGCCCGCCTTCGCGCCCGGACCTTCCCCTCGGACCGGCGACCGCCTCTCGGTGATCGCCTTCACGCACACGGCCGCGCAGGAAGAGACGCCCGACGCGCGTCGCTACCTCGTCGAAGTGGTGGAGGTGCGAAACGACGTGCTCGTCGCCGATCTGCGCCGCGGAGAGCCCGGCTGCCACGGCGACTTCGGCGCGGCGGCCTACGACGGCGGCGCGCTCGTCGCGATCGTCAGCGGCACCGAGGCCGGCGGACCGACGCACCCGACGAGCGAGGTCTGTCGCACCCGCCTTCTCCTGACCCCGCTGGCCACCGCGAACGTGCGCTAGATCAACGAGCCCACGGCGCGCACGGTCACGTTCACGCTGGTGCGGATCTCGCCCTCGGGGAAGGGGTCGCCCGGATCGAGGTCGACCACGGTCTGGGCGAAGAAGCGCACGCGGCTGCCGCGGCCGACGAGGTAGTCGCTCAGCTCCTGCGCGCCGGCCGGGTCGAGGATCACGTCGCCGCTGGGGGTCGCGCCGGCCGCGACCGCGGGCACGGTGCCGAGGCGCCGCACGCCGAGCGCGGGGTCGATCGCGGTGGCCGCCTCGGGGCCCCAGAAGATCTCGACGTCGTTCACCGGAAAGGTCAGCGTGTTGAGGCTGACCTCGTAGCGGATCTGCTCGAAGGTGTAGCTGTCGACGCTGGAGATGACCTCGCGCGTCTCGGACAGGAGCATGTCGACGTCGATGACCGTGCCGACCGGGGCGGAGACCGTCTTGGGCGCGGGGTCGCAGACGTCGCGCTCGCAGGTGAGGGTCACGGTCTCCGACGGAGGGCACATGCCCATCGGGCCGCAGGGCACGCTCCGGATGTTCCCGTCGTCGTCGCGGAACGCGGTCGGGAGATCGAGCTCGGACGTGTCGACCTGGAAGTCCTGCGGGCCGGTGGAGAAGACGACGCTGATGGTGCCGTCACAGCTCGTCCCCAGCGCGAGCAAAGCGGCGGCGAGGACGAAAGAAGAAAGCGATCGCATGCGGGCAGTCTATCAGGCCGCTGCACGCGCGGCTCCGTGCCGGTAGGCTTCCGCGCCATGAAGCGCCTCCTCTTTCTCTCGTGTGCGATCTCCCTCTGCGCGTGCGGCGGTGACCCCGGACCGCGCGACGCCACCGCCGACACCGGCGCGAGCGACGCCGCTTCGCCGGTCGAAGACGCCGGCCTCCCGCCGCGCGCGACGGAGCCGACGCTGCCCTCGGTCACCGGCACCTGCCCCGAGTTCGCGGACGGCCGCATCACGGTCTCTCCCGAGGGCTTGCCGCCCCGCGAGGTGCGGCTCTGGATCGGCGACGCGGCGCAGACGATGGACGGGCCGCTGGTCTTCTACTGGCACGGCGCCGGGAGCCGCGTGGAGGAGGCGGAGTACGGCCTCGGCCCGGACACGATGGAGGCGATCCTCGGCGCGGGCGGCATGGTGGTCGCGCCGACCCGGGCGCCGGACTCGGGCGACTTCCCGTGGCACCTGACGACGGGTAACCGCGACGACGATCTGCGAGTGGCCGACGAGATCCTCGCCTGCGCGATCGCGTCGGTCGGGGTCGACACCACGCACATCCACAGCATCGGCATGAGCGCGGGCGGCTTGCACACCACGCAGATGAGCTACCGCCGCTCGAGCTACCTCGCGAGCGTCGTGACCTACTCGGGCGGGCTCTACCTCGGCCGCGCCCCCCGCATGGACGAGCCGACCAACCGCTTCCCCTCGCTCATCTTCCACGGCGGCCCGAGCGACATCGTGATCATCGAGTTCGAGGAGGCGTCGCTGCGCTATCACGCGGACCTGACCAACCGCGCGCACACCGCCTTCATCTGCGATCACGGCGCCGGCCACTCCATCCCCACCGCCGCCCGCGACTCGGTGTGGGAGTTCTTCCAGGCCCACCCCTACGGCGCCGAGTCCCCCTGGGCCGAGGGCCTGCCCGACGGCTTCTACGCCCCTTGCGGCCTCGAGCCCTGACAGCCCGTCCCCTCACATGGCGCCGGGTAGATACGGCTCGGGCACGACGATGATCGGGTCGAGCGGGCCGGGGCCCTGGGGCTGGGCCGCGACGATGATGGCGGTGAGCGCGCCGGCGATCACCACGCCGAGGCCCGCCCAGAGGTACCAGCGCTCGAACCACTCGAGCTCGGGCGGCGGGGGCGCCTCGAAGGGGATCTCGGCCAGCCACGCGAGGGAGCGGTCGTGAGGCGCGGCGGAGGGAGCGACGCGCAGATCGACGGGCGCGTCCCCGGTGAAGCGGCGGGCCGACGCGCAGCCCTCCGCCGTGCAGCGCATGGCCAGCGCGCGGTCGAGCGGGCCGCGACCCGCCCACAGGAGCCAGACCTCGGGCGGCTCGGGCAACGCGGCGAGGGCGGTGACGAGCTCGTCCGAGGCACCGGCGCGCGCCGCGTCCGCCGCCCGACGCGCGGCGGCGAGCGTGTCGGTGGGAGACAGCTGGACCGTGACCGAGGGGCGCTCTCCCTCGAGCACCTGGACCACGCGCGCCCATGGTCGATGCCCCGGCGCCTCGACCCGCAGCACGTGCAGCCCGACGGGCACGTTGAGCGTCCGCGGCAGGCCCCCGAGCGAGCGATCGTCGATGGAGACCACCGCGCCCTCGGTGTCCGAGCGGACCTCGAAGCGCCCCCGCGGCCCGGTCACCGCCTCGCGACGGATCTGACGTGCGCGCTCGACGACCTCGGGGCGCGCCTCGGCGACCTGCACGTCACGTTGCGGGTCGACGGACGCCGCGCGCCGCAGCGCGGCGCCGCTGAGGCCCTCCATGCCCGCCTGCGAGGCCGTGATGGCGATGGCGAGCTGGACCTCCGCGTACCAGTCGCTCATGCCCGGCACGTCGAGGTGCTGCTCGGCGAGGCGCTCGGCGCGGGTGAGGATGCCGAGGGCGTCGCGCTCGCGCAGGCTGGCCGTCGCGTGACGCGCGCGGACGAGCAGCGTCTCGATGAGCGAGATCGTCTCGAGCCTCTCGGGCGAGACCCGACCGACCGGCTCCCGCGCCCGCGCCCACTGCTCCAGCGTGGTCGCGCGCTCGAGCTCCCCCTCGACGCGGCGCTGCCAGCGACGCCAGGTCAGCTCCGGCGCGCCGTCGTCCACCACCACGACGGCGCTCTCTTGCGCCGACGCCGCGGCGGGCCACAGCAGGGTCACCAAGATCAAGGCGCGCATCGTCCGCGCGCACGATATCAGCGCGTCACGCCGCGCGGGAGATCCGGGCCACGCGGGACAGAAGCTGGCGCGCGCGGTGGCGCCAGGTGTGCGCCTCCATCGTCCGCGTGCGCGCGGCCTCGGTCATCGCTTCACGGGCGTCCGCGTCGCCGAGGAGCGCCTCGATGCGCGCGCGGGCCGAGTCGGGCTGCTCGAGCGAGAACGGCGCGTGCATGGCCGGGTACTCGGCCTCGAGCCAGGCGTTCTCGTTCACCACGAGCGCGCTGTCGTTGGCGAGCGAGGCGAAGTACCGCTCGGACGCCCCGTGGGCATGCACGGGCTGCACGCAGAGCGTGACCTTCGCGCGCGAGACCATCTCCTCGTAGACGTAGTAGGGGACGGCGGGGCGACACCGCCAGCGCGCGGCGGGGACGAGCCGGTCCCAGCCGTCGCCCACCACCGTCAGGGGGAGATCGGCGAGCGCGCGCAGGACGCGCAGCCGGTGCTTCGCGCGCACATATCGGTTCATCGGGCCGAGGGCCATCGTCTCGAGCCGCTCGAGCCCTTGATGCGCGCCGACGCCCGCGGACGCGCACGCCTCGCAGAACACGTCACGCAGGGGGCGGCGCAGGTCCGCCTCCCAGGCCTCACAGCTCTGGCGCATGAGCTTCGCGACGCCCGGCCCGATCGACTTCGCCCAGGCCTCGGCCATCGGCTCGGGATCCTGGATGCTCCCGGCGAAGAACACGTCGATGTCGCGATCGGCGCCGCGCACCCGAGGCAGCGTCCGCCCCGCGAGCGGGACCGTCTCGACGTCGGGGAGCCCCATCGCCTGCGCCTCCGCGGTCGAGCGATCGTTCGTCCAGACGGTGCGCACGTGCGGCGCCCGGAGGGCCGCGGCCCACTGCGCCTGGTAGTACGGCTCGTCGACGAGCCAGCTCGTCAGCGCGGTCCCACCGAGCGGGCCTCCGTCGGGCGCGCGCAGGGACGCGCCGTCGAGGTTGAAACAGAGCACCAGGTCGGGCGCGAAGCGGCTGAGCGCCGCGATCAGCTGCGGATCGGCGCCCTTGGCGAGGTCCACCTCGACCGCGACGCAGCCCTCGTCCTCGAACGCCATCTTCATCGCGTCGATGAAGCAGCGGAGGTGATCGTAGTTGCACGCGCCCTTGATGAGGGCGACGCGGCGCGGGCGGGCATCTTCCATGACTTCCCCCGGGGGCCTTCGGAGCGGGTGTTCTCGAAGTGACTTCAGGTCGGGCGGCGATCCGCCGTTGCACGCGATGAACGGAGCGGCCGCAGAAACCTGAACCCGCGGTCGTGTGTCGGGAGGACACGAAAGATGAAGAAGCTTCGCGTGGTCGTCGTCGGTGGCGGCGCCTCGGGTCTCTCCGCAGCCCGGCTGCTCGCCCGCGCCGGCGCGGACGTGACGGTGGTCGATGGCTCGGCCACGCCGGGCGGCGCCTGGAATCACCTGGACGCCGAGGTGGAGGGCGCGCGCGTCGAGCTCGACCGCGGCGTACGCCTGGCGATCAGCACGGGCGACGACGCGCTCGACCACGCCGTCTACGGCGACCTCCCCGACTTCGCGTGGCACCGGATCGAGGGCTTCCCGAACGAGGGCCACGTCTTGAAGGGCCGCCTGCACCGGACGAGCCCGTGCCCCGACCTGCGCGCGCACGCGGACCGCGGCCGCCTGATCGAAGAGCTGCGGGCCGCCGGCTCGGCCGGGGCGCAGGACGGAGAGGGGCTGGTGCCGCACCTGCGGAAACGCTTCGGCCCCACCCTCCCCGAGGCGGTGCACCGCCCCTTCCTGCGCAAGGTGCTCGGCGTCGAGCTCGAGGCCCTCGCGGCACGCGCGGAGCGATCGTTCGTGCCGCAGCGCATGATCGTGGCCGACGCCGACGAGACCGATCGTCTGCGCGACGACGGGCTGTCCGACCGCGTGGCGCACCCCTCCGCGCGCGACTTGAAGCCGCCCGGCCGCGCGTATCTCTATCCGGCGCGCGGGGGCATCGGCCGCTGGATCCAGGCGTGGGTGGCCGATCTGGAGCGGCGCGGGGTGACCTTCCTGCGGTCGCGGCGCGTGACCGAGATCGCTTGCGACGGCCACGCCGTGCGCGCGCTCCACCTCGACGACGGGACCCGGCTCGCGTGCGACGCGATGGTCTGGGCCTCACCCGTCCCGCTGCTCGCGAAGGCGGCTGGCCTCCCGCTGCCGTCCGCGCGCCCGAGCTTCCGTGACCTCGCGGTCGTGCACCTCGCCTTCGATCGGGAGCCGGCGACGGATCTCTCGTACTGCACCTTCTTCGACGAGGCCCCGCGCACCCACCGCGTCGCGTTCTATCGCGAGGTCCGCCCCCACGCGTCCGCGCTCGAGCGACGCATGGCGTCTGCGGAGGTGGTGCTCGATCCCGGCGACTCGGACGAGGGGCTCGCCGACGTCGTCGCCGCGGAGCTCCGCGACGCCGCGCTGGTCGAGGACGGAGCGCGCGTGACCTGGAGCCGCGTCGAGCGCTTCGCGCGGGTCTTCCCCGTCCCGACCCCCGAGCTCGTCGCCGCGTCGGAGCGGTGCCGGGACGCCTGCTCGGGCTGGCGCAACGTGGGCCTCGTCGGGCGGACCGACGACGCGCCGTTCCTCGACGGCATCCTCCGGGTCTGCCGTGACGAGGTCGAGCGCTCGCTCCGCGAGGCGCAGGTGGAGGTGGCGGCGTGAGCGCGGAGGCCCGGATCGAGCGCTACGAGCAGGCGTACCAGGACGACTACGGCTACGAGGCCTGGCTCGTCCGGGCCCGACGCGGCGCCACGCTGGCCGCCATGAAGGGCGCGCGCCGCGTGGTCGAGATCGGCTGCGGGACCGAGCCGCTCTTCGGCGAGGCCGGAGACCAGGCCGACGCGGTCGAGCGCTGGGTCACGGTGGAGCCCGCGGAGGCGTTCCGTCGCGAGGCCGAGGCGCTGGCCGAGCGCGAGCCTCGCCTGCGGGTGGTGGGCGGCTTCTTCGAGGAGACGCTGGACGCGGTGCGGGACGCGCTGGGCGGCGACGCCGACTTCGTCGTGATCGACGGGCTGCTGCACGAGCTGCCCGACCCGATGGCGATGCTCCGGGCAGCGCGCGAGGTCCTCGCGCCCGGCGGCGCGCTGCACGTCAGCGTGCCCAACGCGCTCTCGCTCCATCGCCGGCTCGCGCGCGCGATGGGGCTCATCGCCGACGTGCACGCGCTCAGCGACCGCAACGTCGCGCTCG
>SHBB01000343.1 GCA_004213565.1 Sandaracinaceae bacterium | reverse complement strand
GGCGTCCATGGCCACGCGGGCGCCCACGTTGCTCGGGAGCAGGACCCTGCAGGCGCCGGTCGCGCAGCCGAGCGGGCAGGTCTCCCGCGTCGGCGCGCCCATCTCGCAGCGCACGACGTCGTCTCCGTCGCAGACGGAGGGCGCGGTCGGATCGCAGCCGGCGTCGAAGCCCGAGTCCACGCCGCCGTCAACGCCTCCGTCGACGCCTCCGTCGACGCCCCCGTCCATGCCCGCGTCCGTGCTGGCGTCGGTGCTGGCGTCCGGGCCGGCGTCCATGCTGGCGTCGGGGCCGGCGTCCGCGCTCGCGTCCGGAGCACGCCCGCCGTCGAGGGCCGCGTCCCCTTCGCTCGAGCCGTCGAGGCGGCTCGCGTCCAGCCCGCTCGCGTCGGGGCCGTCGGCGGGCTCGCGGAGCCCGCTCCGATCGAGCGTGCATCCGAAGAGCGCCACGGTGAGGAGAAGAAAGAAGCAAGAGCGCATGGGGCGGACTCTTCCCCGAGAACCGGCCTCGATCAACGCAGCGTCGCCGTCAGCGTCGCGGCCGCTGTCGCTTCTTGTCTCGCTTGATGGCGCGCCCGCTCTTGCCGAGGAGCTGATCCTCGAGCAACCGGATCTCGTCCCGCATCTCCGCCGCGCGCTCGAACTCGAGGTTCTCGGCCGCGAGCAGCATGCGTGAGCGCAGCTCCTCGAGCTTGTCCGGGATCTCCTCGGGCGAGAGCGCCTCCGCGTCGATCTTCGCCTTGGGGACCGACGACCAGTCCGCGCCGCCGCTCGCCGCGTCCATCTGGAAGAGCGCCTTCTTGACCGTCTCCGGCGTGATGCCGTGCTCGTCGTTGTACTGCTTCTGGATCACGCGGCGACGGTCGGTCTCGTCGATGGCGTACTGCATCGCCTCGGTGACCTTGTCGCCGTACATGATCACCTCGCCGCGCGAGTTCCGGGCCGCGCGACCGATGGTCTGGATGAGCGAGCGCGGGCTGCGGAGGAAGCCCTGCTTGTCGGCGTCGAGGATCGCGACGAGCGACACCTCGGGCAGGTCGAGCCCCTCGCGGAGCAGGTTGATGCCGACGAGCACGTCGAACTCGCCGCGGCGCAGATCGCGCAGGATCTCGATCCGCTCGAGCGTGTCGACGTCGCTGTGCAGGTAGCGGCATCGCACGTCGAGCTCCCCGAAGTACTCGGTCAGATCCTCGGCCATGCGCTTGGTCAGCGTGGTCACGAGGACGCGCTCGTCGCGGGCCACCCGCCCGCGGATCTCCTCGAGCAGGTCGTCGACCTGATGCGCGACCGGCTTGACGTGAATGACCGGGTCCATCAGCCCGGTCGGGCGGATCACCTGCTCGACGAGCACGCCCTCCGCCTTGTCGACCTCCCACTCGCCGGGCGTCGCCGAGACGTGCACCGTCTGGTAGATGCGCTCCCAGAGCTCCTCGAACTGGAGCGGGCGGTTGTCCATCGCGCTCGGGAGCCGGAAGCCGTGCTCGACGAGCGTCTTCTTGCGGGCCTGGTCGCCGCGGTACATCGCGCCCAGCTGCGGGATCGTGATGTGCGACTCGTCGAGCACGAGCAGGAAGTCGTTCGGGAAGTAGTCCACCAGCACTGGCGGCGGCTCGCCGGGATCGCGCTGGCTGAAGTGCCGCGAGTAGTTCTCGATGCCGTGGCAGAAGCCCATCTGCTCGAGCATCTCGAGGTCGTACATGGTGCGCTGCTCGAGCCGCTGCGCCTCGAGGATCTTCCCCTCCTCGCGCAGCTCCGGGAGACGCTCGGAGAGCTCCTGCCGGATCGCGCCGATCGCCCGCTCGCGCACCTCGGCCGGCGTGACGTAGTGCGAGCCCGGGTAGATCGCGTAGCCGGGGAGATCGCGCAGCACCTTGCCCCGGAGCGGATCGATCTCGGAGATCCGGTCGATGTCGTCGCCCCAGAACTCGACCCGCACCGCGCGGTCCTCGGCGTCGACCGGGAAGATCTCCACCACGTCGCCCCGCACGCGGAACGTGCCGCGGTGGAAGTCGACGTCGTTGCGCTTGTACTGCACGTCGACCAGCTGGCGGAGGAGGTGGTCGCGCCGAAAGCTCTCCCCCGTCTTCAGCTGGATCAGCATCTGCCCGTACGCCTCGCGCGAGCCGATGCCGTAGATGCACGAGACGCTGGCCACGATGATCACGTCGCGCCGGCTGAGCAGCGCGCGCGTCGCCGCGTGACGCATGCGGTCGATGCGATCGTTGATGATCGCGTCTTTCTCGATGTAGGTGTCCGAGCTCGGGACGTACGCCTCGGGCTGGTAGTAGTCGTAGTAGGAGACGAAGTACTCGACCGCGTTGTTCGGGAACAGCTCCTTCATCTCGCCCCAGAGCTGCGCGGCGAGGGTCTTGTTGGGCGCGATGATCAGGGTGGGCCGCTGGGTCCGGGCGATGACGTTCGCCATGGTGAACGTCTTGCCGCTGCCCGTGATCCCGAGGAGGACCTGGTGCGCGTCGCCCGCGCTCAGGCCCTCGACCAGCTTCTCGATCGCCTGGGGCTGATCCCCCTTGGGCGAGAGGTGCGTGACCAGCTCGAAGCGCTCTTCCACCGGGGCGATGTAGCAATGCGGGGACGGCGCCGCACCCGGCCTCCTGACAGCGTCCTGGCGGCAGGCGCGGCGCGGGGTAGATTCGCGGGCGATGCGCGCGAAGGCATGGCTGCTCCGGTTCTTCAGGCTGCTCATGGTGGCGCTGGCCGCGTGGCTCGCCTTCCGCTGGCTCGAGCCCCAGGGGCTGGGCTGGGTGGTGCTCGCGGTGGCGGGCCTGGCCGTCGCGCTCTGGATCGGCTTCCGGGCCGTGCTCGTCCGCCGCGCGCGGGCCGAGGAGGCGCAGGCCGACCGCTGGGCGGAGGCGCTGCTGGTGCCCGAGCAGCGCCCGGCCGCGGTGCGGGAGCTCCAGGCGGAGCGCGCGCTCCGCGACCCGAAGAACCCCAAGCACGCCGAGACGCACGCGCGGCTGACGCTGGTGCTGGCGGAGCTGCTCGAGGCGGAGGGGAAGCCGGACGCGGCGCTCGACGCGCTGGGCGAGGTGGCCCTCGCCGGGCTCTCCGACGCGCTCCGCGCGGTGGTGCTGCACGCGCGCGCCATCTCGCACCTCAGCGCGGGCGATCCCGAGGCCGCGGGCGCCTCGCTCGACGCGATCGGGGGCCCGTGCGGTACCCGGGACGTCGATCTGCGGGTCCGACTCGCGCGGGGGCTCGTGCACGTCGAGAGGGGCGAGCGCGAGGACGCGCTGATCGTCGCCGAGGAGGTGCGCCAGGAGAGCGGCGACGATCGGCACCTCCTGCTCGAGGCGCGCGTGCTGAAGGCGGTGGCGCTGGCGGAGGGCGACCGCGAGGCGGGGCTGAAGACGATGGCCGGGATCGACGATGAGATGCTCGAGGTGCTCGTCGTGCTCGGCCTGCCCCGCGTGCGGCGACTCGCCGACGAGGCGCTCGGGCAGCGCGACGCCTGACCCTTCCAGTTCCCCTCGCGGGGGCTCCATACGTGAGGTGGCCGACACCTGGGTCCTCGCGAATCCGAACGCTGGCAGCGCCGAAGCTGCGGACGAGCTCCGTCACGCGGCGGAGGCGCGCGGCTGGCGGTGGGTGGCGTGCGAGGACGCGTCCGACGGGGCGGGGCAGGCGCGGGAGGCCTGCGAGCGCGGCATCGCGCGGGTCTTCGCGGCCGGCGGGGACGGCACGGTGCACACCATCGCGGGCGGCCTCCTCGAGGGCGGCGGTGGGCCCGTGCTCGGGGTGCTCCCGCTCGGCACGGGCAACGACCTCGCGCGCTCGCTCGGCCTGGGGGTCGAGCCGCTCGCCGCGCTCGAGGAGCTCGAGCAGGGTCGGACGCGGCGGATCGACGTGGGTCGCTTCACGAGCGACGAGGCGGTGCGCTGGCTGATCAACGTCTCGGCCTGGGGCTTCGCGGGCGAGGTCGATCAGGTGATCGAGGAAGAGACCAAGCGTAATTGGGGCACGCTCGCCTACGTGGGCGGCGCGCTCGAGGTGCTCGGCGACCTGCCGCTCTACGACGTCCAGCTCTTCGTCGGCGGCGCGCTGGTCGAGCAGGCGCGCTGCGTCGGGGTGACGCTGGCCAACGCCCGCACCTGCGGCGGCGGGGTGGTGGTGGCGCCGACGGCGGACCTGGAGGACGGCCTGCTCGACGTCACGCTGGTCACCGAGGGGAGCCCGCTCCAGCTCGCGACCACGGCGGCGCGGCTGCGCGGCGGACAGACGCTCTCCGATCCGCGGGTGCGCCATCACCTCGGCGCGGAGATCGAGCTGCGGGTGGATCCGCCGATGCTCGCCAACGTCGACGGGGAGCTGCTCGGGCGCTTCAGCCAGGCCCGCTTCGAGGTGCGCCGCGGCGCGCTGGCGGTCCTGGTGGGCGGCGAGTACCGCCGTGAGCCGGGGGGCGACTTCTCGGGCTGGACGAGTCAGGCCTGACGGCTCAACCAGCCGCCAGGTGAAGCCGGGACTTCGCGAAGCGCGCCGTCACGCCGACGATCCCGGGCGTCTCGGCCACCTTCTCCAGGACGCCGAGCGCCTCGTCGATGCTGAGGCTGGGGCGCCGCGCGAACCCGAGCGAGTTCGCCGCGCTGCGCACCGCCAGCTCGGCCTTCTCGTCACCCACGGAGTGGGACAAGAGCTTCCAGAGTCGGTCGATGTCGATGCTGCCGTCGGTCAATGCTGCCTCGATCTCCCCCCAGGAAGATCGTCGATCGAAGTGGGCCCCCTGGCCCTTCCGTCAACTCGGGAACGCGAGCACCACGGTCGTGGTGTTGTGGAAACCGGACAGATCGCCCGCGTCGAGCGCGATCTCGCCGTAGGTCTCGAAGCCGGCGAGCGGGACGCCGCCCAGCTCTTCCGAGATCCCGGCGACGGCCTGGCCGAAGCGATCGTCGAGGATGAGGTTGCGGCAGATGCAGTCGAAGACGATCGCGCCCGCGGCCGGCGCGCCTAGCTGCGCGCGGGCGCGCTTGGCCGCGGTGCGGGCGCTCTCGACCTGCCGCTCGGGGACGCTCTCCGTGATCCGGATCTTCGCGCCCTGCGGGATGCCGCAGGCCATGCCGAGCGAGCCGTCCGCGTTGCGGCTGAGCGGAGCGCGGATCTTGTACTCGTCCCCGCTCGCCAGGCCGGCCTCGTAGCGGAGGAGGAAGCCGCCGATCTGCTCCTCGGTCAGGCTCGCCGGGTCCAGGCCGACCGCCTTCGCAGCCGCGGCGGTGTGCTCCGCCCAGACGTCCCACGCCGGGCGCCCCTCGACCTCGTAGACGGTGCCGCCCTCGGCCTTGGTGATCTCGAGAGGCTGGCTGATGGGCTGGTGGCCGTGACAGACGCCGACCCCGAGGGGGGCCTTGCTGAAGATGACGGCCGCGACGATGGCATCATCTGCGACACGGGCGCCGATGCTCACCGTGGTGCGCTTCATGGCGAGGTCGTCCCCGGCCGCGCCGCCCGCGAGGCGGATGTCCTCGCCGAGGTAGGCGGCGGTGATGAGGGTCGCCTCCTCGCCGTTGCCCGCGAGGGGATCGAGGAGCAGCAGGCCGGTCCGATGCGCGTAGCCCTCGACCGCGGCCGGGATGTCGGCGATGGCCGCCTTGACGGCGTCCTCGGCGCTGGCCGCGAGGGAGGTGCCCAGCCCGCCGTGCACCACGAACTCGCCCGCCACCGCCACCGCGACGACCGAGCTCTTCGCGTCACCCTTCTCGGTGAACTCCCCCGCGGTGGAGCTGCCGAGCACGGTGGCGCTCGCGAACGCCTCGGTCAGGACCGGGGCGACCTCCTCGAGGGGCTGCGCCGTGGACGCGAAGAACATCACCAGCGCCGGTTTCGCGCCCCCGAGCTGCTCCTGGAGCGAGCGGGTCAGCGAGGCGGCGGCCTGGGGTGCGGCGCCGTCGGCGCTCGCGGTCACGATGCGGGTTGTCATTCGAATCTCCGGACGGCAGTTTTACATATACTGCGACATGCCGTCAAATGTGGAAAAGTGCCGCATCATCCGTGACGCGCTGCGAAGTCTCGCATCAGCTCGGTGAGGCGCTCGAGCCAGGCCATCTCGACGGCGTTGTACATGCTGATCCGGATGCCCCCGACCTTGCGGTGGCCCTTCACGCCGAGCATGCCGGCGTCCTTGGCCTCCGCGACGAAGCGCTTCTCCAGATCTTCGGTCGGCAAACGGAAAACGGCGTTCATGATCGAACGTGAACCCCCCTCGACCGGGCAGCGATAGAATTCGCTCATCGCGTCGACCGCGCCGTAGACGAGCTCGGCCTTGGCCCGGTTGCGCTCCTCGAGCGCCGCGGCGCCGCCCCACTCCTTCAGGACGGCGAGGGTGTTGCGGAGCATGTAGATCGCGAACGTCGGGGGCGTGTTCCAGAGCGAGTCCTTCTCCGCGTGGGACGCCCAGCGGAAGACGGCCGGGATGTCGACCCGGGCTCGCTCGACCAGGTCCTTGCGCACCACGACCACCGTCACGCCGGCCGGGCCGACGTTCTTCTGCGCCCCGGCGTAGAACGCGCCGAAGCGGCTCGCGTCGATGGGCCGGCTCAGGAGATCGCTCGTCATGTCGGCGATGAGAGGCACGTCCCCGGTGTCGGGGTAGGTCTGCCACTGGGTCCCGAAGAGCGTGTTGTTGCTCGTGATGTGCAGGTAGGCGGCCTTCGGGTCGAGGTCGAGCTCGCCCTGGCTGGGCACGCGGATGAAGGTGCCGTCCTGCTCGGTGTTGGCCGCCTCGCGCGCCTGACCGACGAGCTTGGCCTCGCTGATGGCCTGCTGTCCCCACACGCCGGTCACCGCGTAGTCCGCGCTCTGGCCCGGCTTCAGCAGGTTCATCGGGATCATCGCGAACTGCTGCCGCGCGCCGCCCTGCAGGAGCAGCACGTGGAAGCTGTCGTCGATACCGATCAGCTCCCGGAGCAGGGCGATGGCCTCCTGGTGCACGGCCTCGTAGGCGGCGCCGCGGTGGCTGTGCTCCATGATGGACATGCCCGTGCCGTCGAAGTCGACCAGCTCGCGCTGGGCGCGCTCGAGCGCGGCGAGGGGGAGGGCGGCGGGGCCCGCGTAGAAGTTCATCGTCCGGTTGGCCATGCGCGGCACTGTAGCCCGAACCGAGGGAGGACGGAGGGCGCCCAGCGTGGCATGCTCCGGCCCCGTTTTCGGCCCGACGTGCCCGGCAAGAAAGACCCGACGGTATGGAAGATCACGACAAGGACGACGATCGGCTCCACCGCATCCGCCACAGCCTCGCGCACGTGCTCGCGCAGGCGGTCCTGGAGCTCCGCCCCGGCTCGACGCTCGGCTTCGGGCCGCCGATCGACGACGGCTTCTACTACGACTTCATCCTCAGCGAGCCGCTGACGGAGGACGACTTCCCCGCGCTCGAGAAGAAGATGAAGCACATCATCAAGCTCGGGCAGAAGTTCGAGCGCGAGGAGCTGCCCAAGGCGGACGCGCTGGCCCGCATCGACGAGATGGGCGAGCCCTACAAGCGCGAGTACGCGCAGGAGCTCATCGAGAAGAAGGGCCTCGACCAGCTGACGTTCTATCGCAACGGTCCTTTCCTCGACATGTGCGACGGTCCGCACGTCGACAGCACGCGCGAGCTGCCCAAGGGCGCGTTCAAGCTCCGCAGCGTCGCCGGCGCGTACTGGCGGGGTGACAGCGACAACGCGATGATGACCCGCATCTACGCCTGGGCCTTCGAGAGCAAGGAGCAGCTCGAGGCGCACGTGAAGGCGTACAAGGACGCGATCGCGCGCGACCACAAGAAGCTCAACCGCGAGCTCGACTACTTCGTCGTCGACGACATCATCGGCAAGGGCCTGCCGCTCTGGCTGCCCAACGGCACCGTGCTCCGCGACGAGCTCGAGAAGTACATGCGGGAGCTCGAGTTCCACGACGGCTACGACCGGGTCGCGACCCCGCAGCTCGCCAAGACCGAGCTCTATCACCAGACCGGGCACCTGCCGCTCTACGCCGAGCACATGTACCCGTTCCTCGAGCTGAAGGAGAAGGTCGAGACGGAGGAGGGCACGCACGAGGAGGTGCGCGAGACCTACGCGCTGCGGCCGATGAACTGCCCGCATCACCACCGCGTGTTCGCCGCGCAGCTCCGGAGCTATCGCGACCTGCCGCTCCGGCTCGCGGAGTACGGCCAGGTCTATCGCTACGAGGACTCGGGGGCGCTCAGCGGCCTGCTGCGGGTGCGCGGCTTCTGCATGAACGACGCGCACATCTACTGCACCGAGGAGCAGATCGAGACCGAGTTCCTCAAGGTCATGCGCATGATCGAGCAGCTCTACGAGACGCTCGGCCTGAAGGACTACTACTTCCGCTTCTCGACCTGGGACCCCGAGGACCCGAAGGGCAAGCAGAAGTACGTCGACAACCCCGAGGCGTGGGCGACGTCCGAGCGGCACATGCGCGCGGCGATGGAGAAGAGCGGCCTGCCATTCGTCGAGGTGAAGGGCGAGGCGGCGTTCTACGGCCCGAAGATCGACGTGCAGCTGAAGACGGTCACCGGTCGCGAGGAGACGGTGAGCACCAACCAGCTCGACTTCGCCGTGCCGCAGCGCCTCGGGCTCGTCTACCGCGGGGCGGACAACACCGAGCACCACCCCTTCTGCATCCACCGCGCGCCGGCGAGCACGCACGAGCGCATGGTCGCGTTCATCATCGAGCACTTCGGCGGGGCGTTCCCGACCTGGCTCGCGCCCACGCAGGTCATCGTGCTGACGGTGAGCGACGCCTTCCGCGAGTACGGCGAGCAGGTCGTCGCGCGGCTCCGCAAGCACTTCGTGCGCGCCGTCTTCGATCAGTCGAGCGAGACGATGGGCAAGAAGATCCGCAACGCGGTCACGCAGAAGATCCCGAACGTGATCGTGGTCGGCGAGCGTGAGCAGGAGGACGGCACCGTCACCGTGCGCCGCTACGGCTCGCGCGATCAGGCCACGGTGTCGCTCGACGCGTTCGAGCGCGACCTGCTCGAGCGCATCCGCACCCGCGCCCTCGACCGGGTCGACTGGGACAGCTGATCAGATCCTCGAGGCGACGGCCCGGCGGAACCGGAACGCCGGGTCGGAGACCCAGAAGCGCGCGAGATCGCTCGCCGTGTTGTCAGGCCCGAGCTCCTCGCCGAGGGCCTCGATGGCGGCGAGCAGATCGTCGCAGACGAGCAGCGCGGCGCGGGCGGCCATGCGCCGCGCGTTCGTCGCCCACCCGCGCAGATCGGGCGTGGGGTCGGCGGCGAAGCTCGTCGCCGCGTCCTGGATCCGTCCGCGGCTGAAGAAGCCGATCGCCTTGCCCACGCGCTTGGTCTCCACGTCGAGCAGCGACTCGTCGATGCCCTCGTAGGTGAAGGTCGGGTCGTACTGGCGCGCCGCCCCCGCGAGCATGTGCAGGGTCGTCTCGTCGGGCACCGCGTCGAGCGGGTGGAGGTGACGGCTGAGGAGCGCGAGGGGGCGCGCGAGCTGGAACGCGAGGACCGCGTCGCGGGCGTGCGCGACCGAGCTCGGCACCAGCAGCACCGGGGGGCTCCCCGCCAGCACCGTCGCGCGGTCGAGCCGGCCGTTCTCCACCTCGTAGACGTCGAGCTCCGGGATGCCGAAGATCGCGCCGATGCGGTCGACGTAGGCGCGCAGGGGGTTGGGGTCTCCCTGGCGCAGGCGGTCCCGCTTGCTGACGCCCCAGCGCTCGAGGTCGACGCCCTCGAGCTTGCCGAACACGCCGTCGAGCGAGGAGAGGATCTGCGCCGCGGTCGTGCCGAGCACCGCGGTGGACGCGAGCTGCCCGAGGCCCTGCTCGCCGAGGATGCCGGGGGGCGCGACGGCGACGCGCGCGCGCCGCCCCGCGACGGTGCGCGTCTCGTCTTCGGTCGCCTCGCTCATCGCGAGGAGCGGCGCGAGCACCACCGCGGCGCCGTCGGGCTCGCCGCTCTTGCGGACCGCGTCGGCCATCGCGCGCCACGCTCGCGGCCGGCGCACGTTGATGGCGAGGATGCGCCGCAGCTCGGCGATGGCCTTGTCGCCCGCGTCCACCGACTGGAGGGTGCGCACGAGGGTCAGCGCGACGGCCTCGTCCTCCGGGCACGCGTCGACGCCCTCCCGCAAGGTCGAGATCGCGCGGTCCGGTCGGTTGAGCGCCTCCCCCTGCACGTGCGCGAGCTCGAGGTAGGTGGCCGCGACGTCGCCGCCGATGCCGCGCGCGGACTCGAGGTAGCCCATGAGCGCGGTCGCGTAGTGGTCCCAGCTCGCGTGCTCGGGCACGTGGGCGATGAGGCCCTTGTAGACGCGCGCGCCGGCGCCGTTCGGGCCCTGGATCCCCACCGCGCCCATCGCGTGCGCAGCCGCGGCCGCGCCCTCTCCGCGCGCCTTCTCCAGCTCCGCGAGCTCGGCCAGGGTCTCGGCCTTGCGGTTCGGATCCGAGACCACCGAGATGAGCTTCTTCGCGAGCCGGAGCGCCTCCTCGTCCCGGCCCTTGGCGCGCTCGAGGCGGACGAGCGCCGCGAGGGCCTCCTCGCTCTGTTCGTCCCGCGCGAGCACCGCGCGCAGACTCCGGACGGCCCGGTCCGTGTCGCCGAGCCGCTTCTCGGCGATGCGCGCCAGCCGGAGGTGGGC
>SHBB01000342.1 GCA_004213565.1 Sandaracinaceae bacterium | reverse complement strand
GACCGCGACCACCGAGACGAAGTCCTCGTAGCCCTCCGCGCGCACGACCACGCGGTGCGAGCCCGGATCGACGCGGAGCGGGTCGGGGTGCGGGAGCCGGCCGCGGTCCTCGCCGTCGACGAGGATGGCCGCGCCCTCGACGCCGCCCGTCAGCCGGATGCTCGTGTTGCCGACGCGCTGCTCGAGCGACGCGATGCGGGCGCGGGCGTTCTGCGCGCGCTGATCGTCGCCCGGGGTGTTCTCGATGTAGACGCGGTACGCCGCCACCGCCTGGTCGAGCAGCCCGAGGCGCTCGTAGGCCTGCGCGAGGTTGTACTGGAGCAGCGGCCGCGGATCGAGCTCGTACGCGCGCTCCCAGTTCTGGACCGCGGTGTCGTAGTCGCCGGTCTCGTAGGCGGCCTGGCCCTGCAGGAAGAGCTCGCGCGCCTCCTGGGCCGAGGCCACGGAGGTCAGCGAGAGCAGGGCGGTCAGCGCGGCCGCCGTGAGGAAGGGAAGTCGTCGCATCGCGCGCATCATACCCGAACGCGCCCAAAGCGAGTCATCCCCAGCCAGGGGCATGTGTGGCGCGCGGATCCCAGGGCGGGCTCTCGAGGAGCTGGGCGAAGAGCACCCGCCAGGTGCTCCAGCCATGGCCGCCCGGCGCGGTGCCGTGGTGACCGGCGGGGAGCGCCTCGGCGAGCACCCCGATCCCGGGTCGGAGCGAGTCCTCGGTGCCGACGGCCACGAAGAGCTCCGGCATGTCCTCGGGCGTGGTCGCGTAGCCCCGGAGCCACGCCCAGAGCGCGTCGTCGAACTCGTCCTCGTCCCACGGATCGGCGTCGTCGGGCGCGTCCCACTCCGCGAGCCCGCCCGCGTCCGCCACCGAGCGCACGAGCGCCTCGTCGCCGAGGAACGGCGCGAGCAAGACCACGCCGCGGATGCGCGTCGCGTTCTGCTGCGCGACCATGAGCGCGCCGAGCCCGCCCATCGAGATCCCCACGAGCCAGACGTCCTCGTAGCCGCGGGTCTCGGCCAGCAGCAGGATGTCCCGCGTCACCCGCTGCCGAATGTGGCCCGAGCGGTAGTAGCCGAAGTGCGCGTCGATCGCGACGAGGTCGCAGCGGTCGGAGGCGCTCGCGGCCGCTTCGAGGAAGCCCGCGTCGACGAAGTTGTCCGGCGTGTCGAGCATGCCCGGCATGAAGACCACCAGGCAGCTCCGCCGCTCGTGCGGATCCATGCGCGCCTCGAGCGCCCGCATCGGCTCGGGCGTGTCGCGCACGAAGTACGCCGCGTAGTTGCAGCCGCTACAAACGAAGACGACCGCCCAGACCCACCACCCACGCATGTGGGCAAGCTAGCAGTCCGTTGAAGACCTCGCTCCTCGTCTTTCGGGCGGGACGACCCGTCTCTCGGCCCGTGTCTCCTCGAAAATGCTGAAGCATTTCCTCGTCGCCCCGAACCGAGAACCGGGCCGTCGCGCTCCGAGATCCTTCGGGCTCGGCACTTCAACGGCCCGCTAGGTCCGGCGGTCGTGCCGCGTCCAGGAGAACCGGGGACGAGGGCTACTTCTTGACGTCGCCGCGGGCGAAGATGCTCGCCACGTAGCTCAGCACGTCCTTCGCCGACGCCTCGTTGTAGCCGTAGTGCTTGATGAGCCGGCTCTTGATGACGTCGATCTTGTCCTGCGTGTCCTTGTCGATGACGTTCGAGACGAAGCTGGAGAGCTTGATCGAGTCCTTCTGGTCCTCGAAGAGCTTCATCTCGAGCGCGCGGCGCAGGCGGTCGTTCGTGTCGTAGTTGAACTTCTTGCCCTCGATCGCGAGCGCGCCGATGTAGTTCATGATCTCGCGCCGGAAGTCTTCCTTGCGCGTCTCGGGGATGTCGATCTTCTCTTCGATCGAGCGCATGAGCCGCTCGTCCGGCTCCTCGTCGCGGCCCGTGTAGCGGTTCTTGACCCGCTCCTTGAGCGTGTAGGCGCGCACGTTGTCGATGTAGTTGGCGCAGAGGCGGGCGATGGCCTCCTCGTCGGCGCTGATGGCGCGCTGCACCTCGTTCTTCACGATCTCCTCGTACTCGCTCTTCACGACGCCGATGATCTCGCGGTAGTGCTTGCGCTGCTCCTCGTTCGCGATGAGCGAGTGGTGCGCGAGCCCCTTCTCGAGCTCGTTCATCACCATGAACGGGTTGATGTAGCCCTCGACCCCATCACGCACGAGCGCGTTCGAGACCTTGTCCTGGATGTAACGCGGGCTGATCCCGTCGAGGCCCTCGCGGGTGGTCTCCTTGCGGAGCTCCTTGACGTTGTCCTGCGTGAAGCCGGGCAGCGTCTTGCCGTCGTAGAGCTTGGCCTTCTGGAGCAGCGAGAGCTGATGCTTCTTCGGCTCCTCGAGGCGCGAGAGCACGGCCCACATCGCGGCGACCTCGAAGGTGTGCGGCGCGACGTGCTTGCCGCGGAGGCGCTGCTGGCCGAACTCCTTCTTGTAGATGCGGACCTCCTCCGACATCTTCGTGATGTAGGGGATGTCGATCTTGATCGTGCGGTCGCGGAGCGCCTCCATGAACTCGTTGTTCAGGAGCTTCTTGTACTCCGCCTCGTTCGTGTGACCGATGATCACCTCGTCGATGTCGGTCTGCGCGAACTTCTTCGGCTTGATCTTCCGCTCCTGCGTCGCGCCGAGCAGGTCGTAGAGGAAGGCGACGTCGAGCTTGAGGATCTCGACGAACTCCACGATGCCGCGGTTGGCGATGTTGAACTCGCCGTCGAAGTTGAACGCGCGCGGGTCGGAGTCGGAGCCGTACTCGGCGATCTTCCGGTAGTTGATGTCCCCGGTCAGCTCCGTCGAGTCCTGGTTCTTCTCGTCCTTCGGCTGGAAGGTGCCGATGCCGATCCGATCCTTCTCGCTGAGGAGCAGGCGCCGCACGCGGATGTGGTTGAGCGCGACCTTCGCCCAGTCGCCGCCGTAGCGCTCCATGAGCCCGTTGAAGATGAACCGACACGCCGGGTTCAGGGTGCCCTTCACGACCACGCGGTGGCGGTCGTCGCCGAGCCCGAGGTCGCGCACCGCTTGCTCGCGCCACTCCTCGGGGATGAGCTTCAGCGGCTCCTCGTTCATCGGGCAGGGGAACTCGTCGTCGCCCGCCGCGAGGCCGGTGTCCTTCAGGTTCGTCCACCGGTAGGTGTAGAGCGCGCCCTCGGCCGTGCGCGAGTACGCCTCGATGCCCTTCTTCAGCAGCCGCGCGATCGTGCTCTTCGACGAGCCGACCGGGCCGTGAAGGAGGATGATGCGCTTCTCGGGGCCGTACCCGAGCGCCGCGGCGTGGAGCACGTTGACGAGGCGCATCAGCGGGATGTCGAGCCCGAAGATCGCGTCCTGCCCGCCGCCGATCGGATCGGTGAAGAACGGGTAGCGCACGAGGCGCTTCTTGTTGTCGATGTACTCTTCTTCGCCGTAGCTCACGACCATGTCGTAGAGGCGCTGGTACGCGTTGCGCGTGACCTGCGGGCGCTCCTTGATGATCCCGAGGTAGTCCTCGAACGAGCCCTCCCAGTGGAGGTCGCGGTATTGATCGTAGTCCTGGAAGGAAGCGATCTTCGAGACGAGGTTGGTGGTCTCCGCCATGAATCCTCCGGGTCGCGACGATGCGACCTACGCGAGCAGAGTAACATCCCCGCCCCGCGGGTGCTCTCGTCCCGGCTTCGATGTGACGCCTCGGAGACCGCCTGCTACGTTCCGCGGGAGAACGATGCGTCGCCGTATTCACGCTTCCGTCGTGCCCCGCGAGCTGCGCGAGGCCGACGCCCTGATGAAGCGGATCGCCGACGTCGCGCGGCTGCTCCCCGCTCTGACCGCCGACAACGCGGCCGACGAGCGCGCGCGCCTCGTCGAGACGCTCGATCGCGGAGAGACGCCGTCCCCGCGCTGGGCGCTCGCGCGGCGTCGCGTCGAGCCCGAGCTCTGGCGCACGCTCGACATGGCGCGCCGTCTGACGGCCGAGCTGCCGATCGCGCGGCTCTACGAGGAGCGGCTCGAGGAGCTCGAGATCGAGCTCGGCATGATCGAGGCCCTCGGGGACTCCAAGCGCATCCGCCCGCTCGCGGCGCGGCGCTTTGGCACGGGCCGGACGCGCGTCCCGCTCGACGACGGGGACGTCACGCTCGGCGGCGTCGCGCGCACGCTGATGGACTCGCTGCCGCATCGCGAGGAGGAGCGCGTCGTGCCCGCCTCGGGGCCGAGCGGATCCGTCTCGCTCGCCGCGCTCATGCTCGCCGTGGCCCGGAGCGCCGGCCTCGACATCGACGTGAAGATCGAGCCGCGTCTCAGCGCCGGCGCGGCCACGGGCGACCGCACCGTCTTCCTCGCCGCGCGCTGCTTCGGTCGGGCAGAGTCGCTCCGCTTCGCGGTGCACGAGGTCCTCGGCCACGCGGTGGCGGCGGCGAACGCGCGCGACCAGCCCATCCGCCTGTTCGAGCTCGGCACGGCCGGCTCGTTCTCCTCGCAGGAGGGGCTGTGCCTCTGCCTCGAGGAGCGCGCCGGCGTGCTCGACGCGTACCGCCTGCGCATCATCGCGGCCCGCGTGCTCGTCACCGACCGCATGCACGACGGGGCGCCGTTCGGCGAGACCGCGCGCTGGCTGGTCGACGAGCACGGTTTCTCCGCGTCCGACGCGATCGGGGTGTCCGAGCGCGCGTACCGCGGCGGCGGCGTGGCCCGAGACGTCGGCTATCTGCACGGCTGGCTCCGGGTCCGCGCCGCGCTCGAGGCCAACCAGACGTCGATCGACCACATGCGGGTCGGCCGCGTCGGCCTCGACGTCGCCAAGCAGCTCCCGGCGCTGGTGGAGATGGGGCTCGCGCGCCCCCCGCGTCACCGCCCGAGCTTGGCGCGCAGCCTCTCCGCCACCGAGGACGGCACGAGCCGCGACACGTCGCCGCCGAGCGTCGCCGCCTCCTTGACGATGTTGGAAGAGACGTAGAAGTACGCGTCGTTCGCCATCAGGAACGCGGTCTCGACCTCCTCGTTGAGGTGCCGGTTCATGTTGGCCATCTGCAGCTCGTACTCGAAGTCGGCCACCGCGCGCAGGCCGCGCAGCACGACGCGGACGTCCTTCTTGCGGCAGTAATCCACCAGGAGCCCGTCGAACGAGTCGACCTCGATGTTGCTCTCGCCGTCGAAGGCCTCGCGGATCATCTCGAGGCGCTCCTCGACCGTGAAGAGAGACTTCTTCTTGGGGTTCCTCAGCACGGCGACCACGAGCCGGTCGAAGCACACCAGGCCGCTCTTGATGATGCTGACGTGGCCGTTCGTGATCGGGTCGAAGGAGCCGGGGTAGATGGCTGCGCTCATTCACTCTCCCACGCCGCCACGAGGACGGCGGTGTCACCATAGCGATAGCTTCGGACCTCGCCAAAGCCGGGGGGAAGGGTAGGCGGGGCGCGGCGCGCGTGCTCGATCACGACGGCCGCCCCCGGGCGGAGCTTGTCCTCCGCCGCGAGGGTCGACAACAGCGCCTCGACCGCCGCGATCTCGGCGTAGGGCGGGTCGAAGAAGACGAGCGAGGCCGGCTCGATCGACGCGAGCCAGCGGCTCTGTCCGCGCCCGGCCAGGAGATCCGCCTGGATCACCGTCGCGCGGTCCGACAGCCCGAGCTCGCGCGCGCTCTTCTCGATCGCCTTGGCGACCACGCGGCTCTTCTCCACGAGGAACGCGCGCGCCGCGCCCCGCGAGAGCGCCTCGAACGCGAGCGCGCCCGTGCCCGCGAAGAGATCGAGCACGATGGCGTCTTCGAGCCAGCCGCGCGCGTCGAGCGCGGACGCGATGGCCTCGCGCGCCCGCTCCGAGGTCGGGCGTGTCCCGTCGCCCGGCGGCCCGGAGAAGCGTCGCCCGCCCAGGCTCCCGCCGACGATCCGCACCCGTGTCTCTCGCGCCTAGAAGGCGCCGCGCACGGTGATCGAGGCGCTGTCGGGGGTGACCGACGGGACGATCATCAGCGCGGACTCGCTCGCCGCGTCGTCGCCCATGATGGCCTGCACGAGGAAGTACGCGCCCACGCCGGCCGCCGCCGCGGCGCCGAGGCCGAAGACGTACTGGAGCACCTCGAGCGCGCTGGCTTCGCTGCAGAGATCGGCGAGCTGGCGGCTGTTGACGCCAACCGCGTTGCCCATCGAATCGCGGTTCACGTTCTCCTCGCAGATGTTGTCTCCGACGTCGTAGTTCTCGCGCTGCGAGACGTAGAACTCGTCGTTCTGGATGCCTTGCGTGACGCGGGCCCAGGAGTAGATCCAGCCCGCCGCGAGCCCGCCCGCGACCACGAGCAGGCCGCTCCCGACCACGATCCCGGTCGGGAACTCGCCTCCGCCGCCGCCCGCCTGCTCGAGCTCGGCCTCGAGGGTCGCCTCGCCGTACGCCTCGATGGAGACGGTGGAGCGGAACCCCTGGTGACCGGCGGCCGCGATGCGCACGTTGCGGCTTCCGATCTCGACGCCGTCGACCACGAGGTGACCCTCGCCGTCCGCGCGCCCGACCGAGGTCCCGTCGACGAAGATCTCCGCGCCCGGGATGTTCACCGTGATCCGCAGGGAGCCCACGCGCGGCGCGCCCGAGAGCGCCGCGATGTAGCGGCGGACGGGGCCGCGAAGGTCGTCGATGTCGCGCCGCACCCCCGGGATCGTGTCGGCGACCGAGTGCTCGATCTGGTCGCTCTCGCTGTTGAACATGTGGAGGTTCACGGAGAAGTCGAAGCGCTCTCCGGAGCTCGTGCGGCGCACGTCCCCGTAGATCAGCCGCTCGGCGGAGAGGGAGTCGGCGATCTCGGCCATGCAGCCCGGGTTCGGGTCGTCGCAGCCGTGCGCGAGCGCCATCTGGGCCAGCGTCACCTCGCGGTCGCTGACCTGCCAGCCGTCGACCTGCGCCGCCGCGTGGCGCAGCCCACCCGTCAGGTTGCGGGCGAAGTCGTCGTCGCCATCGAGCGAGCGGATGCCGAGGATGATGACGCTCTGCGCGCTGGCCACGGCCGGCGCTGACAGCCCGGCGAGGAGCACCGCCGCCGCGACGGCGCCGCCGAGGAGGCCTCCGCGCGAAATGGAGAGTCGCTGCAAAATCATGCTGGTGGGGGCCACGATACCCTCCCCGCGCGCGACGCAGCAAGCTTCCCGCGCGGGTCGGCGCGAGCGGTCAGCGAGGGCTCAGAAGGTGCCGAAGAGGCGCAGCCCCGCGCTGTCCGGTCCCGCCGTCGGGACCAGCATCCAGGCCTGATCGCTGTCCGCGTCGTCGCCCATCACGCCCTGGAGCAGGAAATAGATGCCGGCGCCGCCGACCGCCGCCGCGCTGACCGCGAAGACGAACTGGAGCACCTCGAGGGTGTCCGCCTCGCCGCAGAGGCCGCTCACCGTCGCGTAGCCCGCGTCGCTGGGCCCGATCGTGGCGCAGATGTTCTCCACCGTCTCGGGCTGGGAGGCGCGCGCCGTCACGAAGGCCGGGTCGTTCTGGATCTCGTTGGTCACGCGGTTCCAGGACCAGATCCAGGTCGCCGCGAGCCCGACCGCCACCGCCAGCAAGCCCGCGCCGACGACGATCTCGGTCGGGAACGTGCCGCCGCCGCCGCTGGCGCCCGCCACCGCGTCGAGATCCGCCTCGAGGCTGGCCTCGCCGTAGGGCTCGATCGCGACCTGCGAGGAGTAGGGCTCGAAGCCCTCCGCCGCGATGCGCACGTTCCGGGTGCCCGCCTCGAGGTCCGCCACCTCGAAGCGCCCCTCGGCGTCGGCGGTCCCGACCGCCTCGCCGTCGATGAAGACCTCCGCGCCGGGCTGGGCCACGATCCGCAACGTGCCCGTGCGCGGGGCGCCCGAGAGCGCGGCCACATAGCGTCGGACCGGCTCGCGCAGGTCGTCGATGTCGGTGCGGATGCCCGGGATCGTGTCGGCGACCGACTGCTCGATCTGGTCCGACTCGGCGTTGAACAGGTGCAGGCTGAGCGAGAAGTCGAACTGGTCCTCGGCGCTGGTGCGGCGCACGTCGCCGTAGATCACGCGCTGGGTCGAGAGCGAGTCGGCGATCTCCGCCATGCAGCTGGGGTTGGGATCGTCGCAGCCGTGCGCGAGCGCCATCTGGGCGAGGGTGACCTCGCGCTCGGAGACCTCCCAGTCGCCGACCTGCGACGCGGCGTGGCGCAGCGCACCCGTGAGGTTGCGGGCGAACTCGTCGTCGCCGTCCAGAGATCGGACGCCGAGCACGATCACCGACTGGGCGTACGTCACCGCGGGAGCGAAGACGCACGCGGCGAGGGCGATCGCCAAGAAGGCGGCGGAGCGGCTCATCGAAGGGCGCTGCATCGTCGGGCCACCATACCGCTCGGGCGCCCAGGCCTTCAAGCGTGGAAGACTCGTGCCGAGATGGAGCCTTTTGCGGTCCCGGCGCGTCATAGGTATGCAGAGGAGGCGACCGATTGGGTCTGCGACTGTACGATTCGTTCCAGATGGACGCCCTGGCCAAGGTGTGCCCCAAGTGCGGGCGTCGTTACGACACCGCCGCGGCGTTCTGTCAGAAGGACGGCGCGCGTCTGCAACTCACCGACGAGCAGCAGCCGGACCCGTACATCGGCCAGACGCTGCTGGATCAGTTCAAGATCGAGGAGCAGATCGGCGCGGGCGGCATGGGCAGCGTGTACCGCGCGCGGCAGACGACCCTGCATCGCGACGTCGCGATCAAGATCCTCCACTCGGAGCTGGCCGACAACCGGGACGCGGTGCGGCGCTTCAAGCGCGAGGCGCGCGTGTGCACGGCGCTGGACCACCCGAACGTGGTGCGGGTCTTCCTCTTCGGGCAGCTCGAGGACGGCTCGCTCTACATCGTCATGGAGTACCTCAAGGGCCGCTCGCTCCTCGAGGTCCTCCAGCGCGAGGGCGCGCTGCCGGTGCATCGGGCCCTCCACATCGCGACCCAGATCTGTGACGGAGTGGGCGAGGCGCACGCCCAGGGCGTGGTGCACCGCGATCTCAAGCCCGAGAACGTCGTGCTGGTGAACAAGGCGCGCGACCCCGACTTCGTCAAGGTGCTCGACTTCGGGATCGCGCGGGTCCTGTGGGGAGACGAGCAGACGGTGGCCACCCAGTCGGGGCTCGTCTTCGGCACCGCGCGCTACATCTCGCCCGAGGGGGCGGCCGGCGAGAGCACCGACGCGCGCAGCGACGTCTACTCGCTCGGCGTCCTCACCTATCAGCTGCTGTGCGGCGACACGCCCTTCGACGCGCCCTCGCCCGTGGCGATGCTGATGAAGCACATCCACTCGAGCCCGCCGCACCTGCTCTCGCAGGAGCGCGCCAAGCACGTGCCCGAGGCCGTGGCGGACGTGGTGATGCGCGCGCTCTCCAAGAACCCGGAGGGCCGCTACGACGACGCGCACGACTACGCGGAGGCGCTGCGCAGGGCGGCGGAGCTGGCCGGCTTCGAGGTGCACGTGCGGCGCCCGGTGGGTCGACCGTCGATCGGGCCGCCCTCCGAGCCCGGGACCGCGTCGGCCAGGACGCCGCCGAGCGTGACCGCCAGCGCGCCTCCGACGACGCCCACGCCCCGCATGGGAGAGCCCGCGCCGATCACGTCGGCCACGCTCGACGGCGCGCCGAGCCCGTGGGGGGACGAAGACGACCCGGCCATCCCGGGCCTGCCGCGGAGCCGCGCGCTCGGCGGCAACCTGAAGATGATCGTCGGCGCGTTCCTCATCGGCGCGCTGCTCGTCGGCGCCGGCTACGGCGTCTACGCGTGGGTCGACGGCATGGGGGACGAAGAGGCGGTCGACGTCGACGCGCTCGCCGCCCAGGCTCGCGACGCGCTCGGCCGCGGCGCGTACGACACCCCGCACGAAGAGAGCGTGCTCGGCCTGACCGATCGGATCCTCGGCGCGCGCCCCGCTCACGCCGAGGCGCGGCGTCTGCGCGCCGAGGCGGCCCGGCGGCTGATGCAAGAGGCGGCGCGACAGCTCGAGGACGGCGACCGCGACGCGGCGCGGGCCACGTACCTCCGCGCGCAGGCCCTGACGCCCGAGGCGCCCGCCATCGAGGACGCGATCGCCGAGCTCGACGCGCCGCCCCCGCCTCCCGCGCCGCCCGGCGTGCGCACCCGGCCGGCCCACGTCCAGGAGGACCAGGAGATCACCCTCGTCGCGGTGATCGAGCCGGACCGGGAGGTGGGCGAGCGCGCGCGGCCGCGCTTCGTGGTCAAGCGAGGGCGCAGACAGATCGGGCGCTCGATCGAAGGATCGCCCGATGAAGACGGCGTGCGCACCTTCACCGCCTCTCACACGTTCACACGCCCCGGCACCTACTCGCTGATCTTCCGCATGGGGAGCGGCGCCGATCGCATCGAGATGAGCACCGAGGTCGAGGTACACCGCGATCCCGACCGCCCGCGGCCCACCCGTCGGGGGCAGGATCCGGATCCGCCGCCCGTCACGACCCAGGGCTCGGCGTGGCAGCCGCCGACCATCGCGCCAGCCTGGACGCAGACCCCGAGCCCGACGCCCGCGCCCGATCCGGATCCGCCGCCGCCGCCCGCCCCGTGGACCGGCAGCGTGCTCTGATGCTACGACCAGCCCGTGCTGGTCTACACCGTCACCTGCGCGCTCCCGTCCGAAGAAGAGTGCGAGCGCTACCTCGGCTGG
>SHBB01000341.1 GCA_004213565.1 Sandaracinaceae bacterium | reverse complement strand
GAGCTGCGGGGCTGGGTGCCTGGACGAGGCGGTCTCGTTCCGCGGCCTGATCTCGGAGGACTCGCCGCCCGGCGCGCGCGCCTGCGTGCCCGCGACGCCGAGCCCGGAGACGCCCATCAAGCGCGTCGCGGTCGGCTACCTGCACGCGTGCCTGATCGACGCGATGGATCGGCTCTTCTGCTGGGGCGCCAACAGCAGCGGTCAGCTCGGCATCGGCGACAACGTCAACCGCAACCGCCCCACCCTGGTCAGCCTCGGCGGATCGCTCCGGGCGGTGGATGTGTCGGCGGGCCCCGCGCACACGTGCGCCGTGGTCCGGAACGGCTCCAACTTCGACGTGCGCTGCTGGGGCGACAACGCGAGCGGCCAGCTGGGCAACGGCACCCGCGACCCGGCGACGACCCCGGTGGTGGCGGGGGGGACGCAGGGCGCGCGACAGATCTCGGCCGGCGGAGAGCACAACTGCGCGCTCATCGCCGACGGCACCGTGAAGTGCTGGGGCTCGAACGAGGAGGGTGAGCTCGGCCAACCCCTCTCCACCGAGATCGCCCTGATGGCGATGCAGGTCCCCGGCGTGGAGAACGCGCTGCAGGTCTCGGTCGGAGGCCAGGACGGCCTCGGCACCCCGGGGATGGAGCGCGAGCGGCACAGCTGCGCGCTCGTCGAGAACACGGCCATGGCGCGCAACGACGTCTGGTGCTGGGGCTCGAACGACCTCCGACAGCTCGGGCTGGACGACGTCAGCGCGCGCGGTCCGGCGCCCCTCCCCGAGTCCGTCATGCCCGGGACGATCGTCCAGATCTCCGCGGGCGAGCGGCACACCTGCGCGGTCGACGGCGCGGACGGCCGCCTCTGGTGCTGGGGCCTCAACGCAGGCGACGCAGAAGGCGGCACGCTGGGCCGCCCCGCGGCGAGCGGGCGCGATGGCCAGGGCCCCGCGACCATCGACTCCATGATGCCCGTGCTGGCGCAGACCGACCCGATGGGGGAGGCGCCGCCGATCCAGACCCTCTCGGCCAAGCAGGTCTACCGCTGCTTCATCGCCATGGAGGACGGCGCCCCGTACTGCTTCGGCCGCGAGTCCAGCGATCGGCTCGGGTCGGGCATGGGCACCGACCTGTTCCAGCCGACGCGCGTGAGCGTGCCGATGGGCATGGGGTTCATCCAGGTCGCGGCGGGCTCGACGTTCGCGTGCGCGCTCCCGGACGACGACACGATGCCGTTCTGCTGGGGCGCCAACGACGACGGGCAGCTCGGCCGCGCCATCTCGGGCGAGACGAGCAGCGCGCCCGACCGGGTCGCCGCCTGCGATTGAAGGCTCAGCCTTTGGCGTCGAGGTAGGCCTGGTACTCGGTCAGGCACTCCTCGATGGGCGCGTCGATGGCGATCTCGCCGTCCCGGATCCAGATGCCGCGCGTGCAGATCTCGCGCGCCGCGGCGAGGTCGTGGGTGACGAACATCATCGTGCGGCACTCCGCGTGGAGCTCGCGGATGCGCGCGAGGCACTTGGTCTGGAACGCGCCGTCGCCGACGGCGAGGACCTCGTCGACGAGCAAGATGTCCGCGTCGACGTGCATCGCGACGGCGAAGCCGAGGCGCGCCGTCATGCCCGTGGAGAAGTGCCGGACGGGGGTGTCGACGAAGTCGCCGAGCTCCGCGAAGCGCAGGATCACCTCGAGCCGCTCGCTCAGCTCTTCGCGGGAGACGCCGAGCAGGCTCGCGTTGACGTAGGCGTTCTCGGGCGCGGTCATGTCGGGCTCGAACCCCACGCCGAGCGCGAGCATCGGGGCGACGCGGCCGCGGACCGACACGCGGCCTTCGGTCGGGTGGCTCGCGCCGGCCACGAGCGAGAGCGTGGTGCTCTTGCCGCTGCCGTTCTGGCCCAGGACCGCGACCATCTCGCCCTCTCGGACCTCGAAGTCGACGTGGCGCAGGGCCCAGAACTTGTCCGTCTCGTCCTCCTCGCGCGCGAGCCCGCGGAGGATGTCCTTCAGCAGGAACGACTTGAGGTGACGGCGCCGGTACGCCTTGCCCACGTCGCTGAAGCGGATGCGGAGCCCCGCCTCAGACATGGTCGCTCACCACGGGAGCGAACAGGCGGTAGACGACCACCCCGAAGAGCAGGACCCCGAACGACCCCCCGAAGAGCGCGATGAGGATGTTGTCGGGTGGCGAGGTGCCTTCGATCACGATCACCCGCACCGCCTCGACGATGGTGGCCATCGGGTTGAGATGCATGAGGGTGTGCCCGATGCCCGGCACCCGGCTCATCGGATAGATGATGGGCGTGGCCCAGAAGAGCGCGATGAGGATGGAGTCGACGATGTAGCCGGTGTCGCGGAAGATCACGTTCAGGACGCCGCTCGAGAGCCCGAGCCCCAGCCCGAAGGCGACGAGGGCGACCACGATGGCGGGCAGCCACAAGAGCGCGAGCGAGACGTGGAACGACTCCGGGTAGACCGCGATGAGCGGCAGGATGCTCAGGGAGCTGAACCCGAGGTTGTAGAGGTCGCTCAGGACGGTGCCCGTGATGATCACCCAGGGCGGCACCGCGGTGCGCTTGACGATCTCCGCGTGCACCAGCAGCGCGTGCATCCCGCTCGTCCACGCGTGGCTGAGGAAGTGCCAGGGCACCAGGCCGAGCATGAGGAGGACCGGATAGCCCTCGATGTCGGTCTTGAACACGACGCCGAAGACCACGCTCATCACGATCATGAGCACGGTCGGATACGCGATCGGCCAGATCAGCCCGAGCATCTGGGCGCGGTGCGCCGCGCGGAACTTGCTCGCCGCGAAGACGTAGAGCGTGTCGCGGAAGCGCCACAGCTGATCGACGAGCCGGGTGGCGCCGCCGAGTCGGGCGGGCTGACCGTCCTCGTCTCCGACGAAGGTCCCGCGCGGCGTGCGATGCAGCCAGGCAGACGGCGGGGCACTGCTCATCAGCCCGGTGACTAGCAGAATCCGCGCGCGAATTCGATGGGTCGGGGTAGCGTGACGGCGGTGGATCCGCGCGATGTCCCCGGCTTTGGTGATCTTCGCTTGCGCGACCGGGCCCGGGTGCGCGCGCTGGCGCGCTTGCAGGCGCAGGTCCGCTCCGGACCCGTCGAGGCGAGCCAGGCCCGGAAGACGCTGCCCGCTGCGCTCCAGCGGCTCGTGCGTCGCGCCGTCGCGCCGGTGCGGGTGCCCGGCCAGGCGACCGCCACGATCCCCCTCGACGCCCGCCCGGCCCCGCTCCGCGCCGAGACCTCGGAGGGGCCACCGCGCGCGTCGATCGTGATCCCGAGCCGGGGCGCGCCGACCCTCGCGCAGTGCCTGGCCGCGATCGCGTCCCACACCCGCGTGCCGCACGAGGTGATCGTGGTCGACGACGCGGCGCCCTCCCCGCTCTGTGGCGCGCGGACACGGCTGGCGGCTCGACGCGGCTTCCCTGGCGCGGTCAATCGAGGCGCGCAGCTCGCCCGCGCCGACGCGCTGGTGATCTTGAACGACGACGTCGTCGTCACGCCCGGCTGGCTGACGCAGCTCCTCGCCGCGCTCGAGCTCCCGAAGGCGGGGCTGGTCGGCCCGGCCACCAACGACAGCGGGGACGCGGCGACGGAGCCCGCCCGCTATCGCGACCTCGAGGGCCTGCTCGCCCACGCGCGGAGCCGAGAGGGCGCGCCGCGCGAGGTGGAGAAGCTCAGCCTGCTGTGCGCGGCGATGCGGCGCGAGACCTTCGAGGCGCTCGGCGGGCTCGACGAGGGCTACGGGCTCGGCATGTTCGAGGACGACGAGCTCTGCATGAGCCTGCGGCGGCGACGGCTCCGCGTGCTGCTGGCCCCTTCGGCCTTCGTGCATCACCACGGCTCGGCCACCTTCGGGCGCATGCCCGACGCGACGCGGATCGCGCGCTTCCTCATCAACCGCCGCCGCTTCGAGCGCCGCTGGGGCGTGCGCTGGCGAGCGCCGACCGTATGATGCGCGCGATGCCGGACTGGGTCGCCGACGCCGTCTTCTACCAGATCTTCCCGGATCGCTTCGCGCGCTCGGGGCGGGTGCACGTGCCCGGACCGCTCGAGGCGTGGGACGCGCCACCGACGCAGCACGGCTACAAGGGCGGCGACCTGTTCGGCGTGGTCGAGCGCCTGGACCACCTCGAGGCGCTGGGCGTGAACGCCCTCTATCTGACGCCCATCTTCCAGAGCGCCTCGAACCACCGCTACCACACGCACGATTACTTCACCGTCGATCCGATGCTCGGGGGCGACGCCGCGTTCGACGCGCTGATCGAGGCCGCCCACGACCGCGGCATGAAGATCGTCCTCGACGCGGTGCTCAATCACGCGAGCCGGGGGTTCTTCCCGTTTCACGACGTCCTCGAGAACGGCGAGGCCTCCCCCTACTTCGACTGGTTCCACGTCGAGCGTCTCCCGCTCCGGCCCTACGGCCCCGGCGAGCCGGGCTACGCGTGCTGGCGCGGCATCCCGGCCTTGCCCAAGCTGAACACCGAGAACGCCGAGGTGAACGCGTTCCTGATCTCGGTGCTGCGACACTGGGCGGAGCGCGGCATCGACGGCTGGCGCTTCGACACGCCCGAGGAGATCGTGACGCCCGGCTTCTGGGAGGCGGTGCGAGACGCGGTGAAGGCCGTGGACGAGGAGCTGTACCTCGTCGGCGAGATCTGGACCGACGCCGCGCCCTGGCTCGGCCCGCGCTTCGACGGGACGATGAGCTACTGGCTCGGCGGACACACCCTGGTCTACGCGTCGGGCGGCGCCTTCCGCTTCGAGATCACCAAGCACGAGTACCCGCTCGTGCGCGAGCCCGTCGACGCGGTCGCGTTCGGTGACCACGTCGAGGCGGTCATGACGCGCTACACGCCCGCGCAGCAGCAGGCGAACCTCTCCCTCTACGGCTCGCACGACACCGCGCGCGCGTTGACCATGCTGGCCGGCGACCGGGAGGCGATGAAGCTCGCCACGATGCTGCTCTTCACCCTCCCCGGCGCGCCCTGCGTGTACGCGGGCGACGAGATCGGCATGGAGGGGCTCGACGACCCGGGGTGCCGGGCGGGCTTCGTCTGGGACGAGGCGCGCTGGGATCGGGACTTGCTCGAGACGTTCCGGGCTCTGATCCGGCTCCGGCGGGAACACGTCGCCACGCGGCGCGGGCGCTTCCGCCGGCTCACGCGGAGCGGTGACGTCTTCGCGTTCGTGATGGAGCACGAGGACGAGACCCTGCTCGTGGCGACCAACGCGACAGGTGAGGCGGCGAGCGCCGCGCTCGGCCTCGACGGCGCCCGATCGTTCGGCGACGGCGAGCTGGTCGCGGGGACCCTGACCCTCCCCGCGCGGACCGGCGCCGTGTTCTCGATCGCCCGCTGACCGAGCTCAGTCGACGACGATCGCCGGCCGCTCGCCCTGGCGCCAGTGGTATCGCAACCCGGACTGCACGCTCGCGGTCTCGGTGGTCAGCGCCCCGTCCGGCCAGCGGACCGAGACCTCCGCCTCGCACGCCGCGCCGAGCCCGAAGTGCAGGACCCGGTCGTTCTGCGCGCCGTAGTGCCCGTGGCCGCCCCCGACCTCCTGGGTCTGGGTGACGCCGCCCGCGGTGACGGTGACCCGCGCCCCGATCGCGGCGCGGTTCGTCCCCTCGCCGCCCTCGAGGTCCAGCTGCACGAAGTTGCCGCCGTCGCCGGCGAGGTTCTCGAAGAAGCGGACCTGCGGGCGCTCGTAGCAGTCGTTCGGGCCCGAGGCGTCGCAGCGCGCGCGGGAGTGACCCACCACGACGTCGAGGTCACCGTCGCGGTCGAAGTCGGCCACCACCACGCCGTGGCTGCGGTTGTGGTCGATGCCCTCGCTCGGCGCGACCTCGACGAAGGCGAGCGAGCCGTCGGTCTCGTTGTGGTAGAGGCGGCCGCGGTTGCCCGCGTAGTCGCTCGCGCCGAGGTAGATGTCGTTCCAGCCGTCGTTGTCGAAGTCGAAGATGGCCGCCGTCATGTGGCCCTCGTCCCAGGTCGCGCCGTCCTGGGCGATGGCGAGGCCGAGCGCCTCGTCCCCCGGGCGCGAGAAGGTGGCCGCGCCGTCGTTGACGAGCACCTCGGAGCCGTCCGAGCCGGCGCCGGCCCACCAGTGGCGGATCTCGGTCGTGAACAGATCGAGGTCACCGTCGTTGTCGAGGTCACCGCAGATCGTCGCGCCGCTGTTGCCGCCGAGGCGCCACGGGTTGCGGTCGTTGTCGTGGTTCCAGTTGTCCGAGCAGCTCACGAGCGGCGCGGGCACGTCGGCGCACCCCTCCGCGGCGCGGTTCGACTGGCAGAAGCAGCGCGCGAACTGGTTGTCCTCCCAGGTGAGGTCGCCGTCGTAGGCGTAGCCGGACTCGACCGAGCGGTTCACGTAGCCGGCGCCGCCCATCGCGTGCCAGAGATGGTTCGGGGAGCGGCCGTAGCTGCTCGCGAGCAGCTCCGCGAAGCCGTCGCCGTCGAGGTCGCAGGCGTTCGCGCTCCAGGCGCGGGTGTGACCGAGGCCCATGTTCAGCGTCTCGTGATCCATCCAGTCCTGGGTGGTCAGGCCGAACGCGTCGGTCACGTCGGTGAAGCCGCCGCCGCCGTCGCCGCGCCAGAGGCGGTCGTTCTGGAGGTAGATGCCGCGGCTGCCCGAGTAGTTGTGCTCCGGCACCCACAGATCGAGCAGGCCGTCGTGGTCGACGTCGACGAACGAGGCGCCCGCGGGCGCGTCGACGGCGTCCATGCGCCGCAGCCCGTTGGACGGCGCGGTCAGCGTGAAGACTCCCGCGCCGTCGTTGAGGAGCAGCTCGCTCGTCTCGTTGCCGACCGCCTCGAGGTCCTCGGTCGAGACGCCGGTGTAGACGTCGAGGTCGCCGTCGTTGTCGACGTCGCCCCACGCGACCACCTGGACCGGCCGGCCGCCGGGCTCGGCCTGACGGCGCGTCAGGATCCCGGACGCCTCGGTCACGTCCTCGAAGCGGCCGTCGCCCGTGTTGCGCAGGAGGAACGTGTTGCGGGAGGTGGTCTCGGCGAAGTCGTCGACCCCCGTGCGGCCGCGGCGCACCTCGAGATCGGCCCAGCCGTCGCCGTCGATGTCGGTCACGGTCAGGCGCACGCCCTCCACGCCGAGGGCGCGAAGCCCCCAGTCGTCGGTCGCGTCGCGAAAGGCCGGCGCGCCCGCCGCCCAGCGCGTCCCGCCCCCGCAGCTCGGCGTCGCGCAGGCGGCGCTCTCCGCCACGCAGACGTCGGCCTCACCGCAGATGGGGCCGTCGGCCGCGCCGCAGTGGCACGCGCCGTCGTCGCCGGCCACCCAGCCCTCCTCGCAGTCCGGCGGCTGCTCGCAAGCGAAGAGGAAGAAGAAGGAGACCAAGCCGAGCGCGCGTTTCATGAAGCTCACAAGGTAGCGGGACGAAATCCGCACGCCTACCCCCGCGCGAGATGGCTCACGGGCTTGAAACCCTCACCCATCGCGTCCTATGTGGGCCGCGATGGCGCGTGTGAACGGGAAGCTGGTGGTCGTCTCCAATCGCGGGCCCTACCGCACCGAGACGCGTGGGGGGCGCCGACGCCTCGTGCGCGCGGCGGGCGGGCTGGTGGCCGCGCTCGACCCCGTGCTGCGCGAGCGCGGCGGGTTGTGGGTGAGCGCGCAGGAGACGGATCACCCTCAGGTCGTGCAGCTCGAGAGCGATCAGCTGCCTTACGACCTCGCGTCGGTGAAGCTCCGCCGGCGGGTCCAGGAGGACTTCTACGAGGGCATCTCCAACGCCGTGCTCTGGCCGCTGCTCCACAGCATGCCGCCGACGGTCCGCGTCGGCACCGCGCCCTGGGAGTCCTACCGCATCGCCAACACGGCCTTCGCGGAGGCGACGCTCTCGGACGCGCCGCGGGGCGCGCGGTTCTGGATCCAGGACTACCACCTGATGCTGATGCCGGCCCTGATCCGGGCCCAGCGCAAGAAGGCGCGCGTCGGCTGGTTCTGTCACGTGCCGTGGCCGGGCCCGGACCTCTTCGGCGCCCTCCCCGCCAGCCGGGAGCTGCTCGAGGGCCTGCTCGGGGCCGATCTCCTCGGCTTCCACACCGAGGGCTACTGCCGGAACTTCCTGGACTGCGTCTCCCAGCTCACCGACTACCAGGTCGACGTCGCGGCCAAGACGGTGAAGGCCAACGGGCACACCGTGCGCATGCTGACCGCCCCCATCGGCGTGCCCTTCGCCGACATCCAGCAGACCGCGTCCGATCCCGAGGTGCTCGAGCGCTCGAAGAAGATCCAGCAGGCGGTCGGCGGCCGTCAGATCGTGCTCGGGGTCGATCGCCTCGACTACACGAAGGGGATCCCGGAGCGGCTGCTCGCGTTCGAGCACCTGCTGTCGAGCGATCGCTCCGCCGCCAACCGCTACGTGCTCGTGCAGATCATGGTGCCGAGCCGCCAGGCGGTGCAGGCCTACGCCGACCTCAAGGACGAGATCGACCGGATGGTCGGGGACATCAACGGCCGCTTCAGCGTCACCGGCCGGCTGCCGGTGCACTACTACTACCGCAACCTCCCGAAGAACGAGCTCTACGCGCACTACGTGGCCGCGGACGTCGCGCTGATCACACCGCTTCGTGATGGCATGAACCTGGTCGCTCACGAATACTGCGCCGCCAAGACCGACGGGACCGGCGCGCTGGTCCTCAGCCAGCTGGCCGGCGCGGCCTCCTATCTGGAGGGCGCGCTGATCGTCAATCCCCACGACATCGAAGGCACCGCCAAGACCCTCGAGCGGGCGCTCGAGATGCCCGTCGCCGAGCAGAAAGAACGCATGCAGGCCAGCCGTACCGAAGTCCACAAGCTCGACGTGCACCGTTGGGCAGACCGATTCCTGCGCGAGCTCGAAGAGACCCGCCGATGAGCCCCAACGGATCGATGGACGCGCTCGTGGACGCCATCGCGCACCTCGAGCGGCCGCTCCTCGTGGCCCTCGACGTCGACGGAACGCTGGCGCCCATCGTGGAGGATCCCAGCCGGGCCAAGGTGCCCACCGCGACCGCGCGCACCCTGCGACACCTGCGCACGGTGGAGGGGCTGGAGCTGGCCCTCGTGACCGGGCGCGACGCGGGGCAGCTCGAGCGCATCGTCTCGATCCCGGGCGTCTGGCGGGTGGTGGAGCACGGCCGCGCGATCATCGCGCCGGGTGAGAAGCCCCGGGGCGTGGCCGTCGAGGCGGAGGATCGGCGCAAGCTCGCTCGCTTCAAGAGCTGGGCGCACGAGCACGCCGGCCCGCGCGGCGCGCACGTGGAGGAGAAGGACGCCTCCGTGGTCGTGCACGTCCGCAAGATGGCCAAGGACGATCCCGAGGGCGCCGACGCGGTCCTCGCCGAGGCGCGTGACGCGGCGGCCGAGCTCGGCCTCTGCGTCCGCGACGGTCGCGCGGTGGTCGAGGCGCAGCTCGAGCCCTTCGACAAGGGGGCGGCGCTGCGAGAGCTGATCGAGGCCGTCGGCGCGACCAGCGTGCTCTACGCGGGCGACGATCTGACCGACGAGCCGGCCATCCGCGTGGCGGCCGCGCGCGGCATCGGCCTCTTCGTGCGCTCCGCCGAGCGTGAGCGCTTCGACGAGGCCACCGCGTCGCTCGACGGCCCCGAGGGGGTCTCGGACCTGCTCGACGCGCTGCTCGCCAAGCTCAAGCCTTGAGCGAGCGCCCGAGCGCGACGCCGCCGAGCCCGGCCAGCACGCACACGAGCACGGTCGCGCCCAGGTAGAGCCCCGCCCTCCCCCAGGCGCCCTGCTCGGCGAGCCGCAGCGTCTCGAGGTTGAACGACGAGTAGGTGGTGAAGCCGCCCATCACGCCCGTCCCGATGACGAGCTTGGCCTGCACGCCGCCGATCTCGCGCTCCCCCGAGACCTCCATCACCACCCCGAGCAGGAACGAGCCGAGCACGTTCGCCGCCAGGGTCCCGAAGGGGAAGCCCGGCCCCAGCCACCGCAGCATGCCGACCGAGATGCCGTAGCGCATCGCGGTGCCCACCGCGCCCCCGAGGGCGATCAGCGCGACCTTGATCATCCCGGCCGAGGATCCCCCGCCGAGGCGCCGCGGCGCAACATCCCGGGAGGTGCGATCCGTCACGGCTCGGGCCGGTCGGAGTCCCCTAGCGTGCGGGCTCTGGAGGTAGTGGAAACCATGAGCGAGATCTCTTTCGACGGACGAGTGGCCATCGTGACCGGCGCAGGCGGAGGCCTCGGCCGCAGCCACGCCCTCTTCCTCGCGTCGCGCGGGGCCAAGGTGGTCGTCAACGACCTGGGCGGCTCCGTCGACGGCAAGGGCTCCGACGAAGCGGCGGCGCAGAAGGTCGTCGACGAGATCGCGGCCGCGGGCGGCGAGGCCGTCGCGAGCTTCGACGGCGTGGACACCGCGGAGGGCGGCGAGAAGATCGTCAAGACCGCGCTCGACGCGTTCGGCAAGGTCGACGTCGTCATCAACAACGCCGGCATCCTCCGCGACGTCAGCTTCCACAAGATGACGCACGACCAGTGGGACGCGGTCATGAACGTGCATCTGAACGGCACGTACTACGTCTCCAAAGCCGCGTGGAACCACATGCGCGAGGCTGGCTACGGGCGCATCGTCAACACGACGAGCGCGGCCGGCCTCTACGGCAACTTCGGCCAGGCCAACTACGCCGCG
>SHBB01000340.1 GCA_004213565.1 Sandaracinaceae bacterium | reverse complement strand
CGTGTTGAAGGCGCCGAAGCTCTGCGCCCCCTGGATCCAGTCGTCGCGGTCGTTCATGTCGTCGTCGTCGTTGCGCTGCAGGGACTCGCCGCTCGCGCTGCTGCCGGTGGCGTTGCTGTCCTGCACCGCGTGCGCGTTGAAGTCGTCGTCGACGAAGCCGCCCGCGGGCACGCCGCCGCCGACCATCGTCCACTCGCCCGCCATCGCGACGTCCGCCGCGGCCGACTCGGAGCTCCCCGCGGCCGTGCCGGTCGCGTCGTCCGAGATGAGCACCGCCTCGACCACCACGCCGGCCGGATCCCGCAGCCAGATCACGTTGTCGGTCGAGGTGATGCCGCTGTCGGAGGAGTAGAAGTCGAACGCGCCGTCGTAGTTGGTCGGGAAGGTGAGCGCGGGCTGGTCGGCCGGGGTCAGGACCTCGTCCGCGGGGGCCGCGCCGCCGCCCGTGCAGGCGGTGTCGCCGCTGTCGAAGTGCACGACGATGAGGTCGTTCGTCGCGACGTTGAAGCCGAGCGGGAAGGTGAGCACGGTCGAGGTGCGCTCGCGCAGCTCGAAGCCCGCGAGGCTGCCGCCGCTCACCACGCGGAGCTCCACCAGATCGCAGCCGCCGGTGATGTTGGCGTTGATCTCGTTGACGCGAACCACCGCCGGCGGGGAGCACGCGGGGTTCGCCGCGCCGGGCGTGCCGCGGCGGCCCATGGCGCCGTAGGTCTCCCCGTCCGGCGTGAGACACCAGAGGCTGAGCAGGTCGTTCGTGGTCGCCCCGTCGGTGCCCACCGCGGCCGCGTCGAGCTGCACGCTGACGTCGTCCATCTCGGCCGGGAAGCTCATCGTGCTCCAGTCGACGGTGTCCACGACCACGGCGCAATCGGCGCCCGCGGTGCAGGCGCAGCCGATGGAGGCGGCGTCGCTGCCCTCGAACTCGAGCGCGGCCGGGAGCGTCGCGTCGCCCATGATCTCGCTCATGGAGCCCGCGATGGTCGCGTACTGCCCGGGCCCGAGGATGAGCGAGCTGGCGATGTCGAGCGCGTCCATGCCGGTGAAGCCCGCGCTGTCGGCGAGGCGGCAGCCGTTCAGATCGAACGAGGCGCTCGAGCTCGGGTTGTAGATCTCGATGAACTCGAGGTCGGCGTCGGAGCCGGCGAAGTTGTAGCCGATCTCGGTGATGACGAGCTCGCCGGCGGCCGGCTCCTGGCAGTCGGTGATCGCGTAGTCGCCGTCACGCCACGCCGAGGGCTGCGCGTCGGCGGAGAACTGCCAGAGCGGCGTCGGTCCGATCTGCACCGTGCAGCCGCTCCCGAGCTGGCTGCCGTCGAGCACGGAGTCCGGCACGCGGAAGCGGAACGACGTGTCCGCGGTGGCGAAGCCCGCGCTGGTGATCTGCGCGGCGCTGAAGCCCGAGCCGGCGAAGCCGAAGCCGGTCTCGGTCGTCGCGGTGAGCGTGATCAGCTCGCCGAAGTAGAGAGGGAGGTCGGCCACGAGGTCGACCGCGCTCACGTCCTGCGCGAGGATGGAGACGTCCACGCCCTCGCTGTCCACGTTCCACATGTCGATGGCGGAGGCGAAGACGATGCCGCTGTCCGTGTCCGTGGTGCGGGTCGTGACGCGGAGGTCGACGACCTGCCCCGGCGCGACCGCGGGCGAGAGACCGGTCGGGTCGACGCCGACGAAGAGCGCCGGGCCCATCTGCTCGGCCTGCACGAAGAAACCCGCGCCGTCGAGCTCGGTGCCGATGGCGGGCTTGACGTAGGTGACGATCGCGTCGTCGATCATCAGGTCCACCGCGCCGTCGGCGGCGTCGAGCACGGCCTGGATCTGCGCGCTGGTGGCCGCTCCACCGCCGGGCGGTCCGGCGTCGCCCATCACGCCGCCATCGTCGGGGCCGCCGTCCATGTCGGTGCCGGAGTCCTCGTCGGCGCCGGAGTCCTCTCCCGTGCCCGAGTCCTCCGTACCGCCGTCAGGATCCGTGACGCCCGTGTCCATGCCCGCGTCCGCGGGATCCACTCCGTCATCACACCCGACCGCGAGCGCGGCCCCGAGCGCGAGGACGATGCCCAAGCTCAAGCTCTTCCTCATGATTCCTCCATCAACCCACCGCAGGCGGGCTCAAAGTGCGGGGTGACCGTAGCAGATCGAAGCGAGGGGACCCGCCGATGGACCCGCCGGCTCGCATCCGACACGCAGGCGTCACTCGCTCGGAGGTCGGTGCGACAGCGACCCTTTCGACGCGCTCCGCTTCGTGCGAGGCTACGTCACGTGCAACCGGGGGACGTCATCGCGGGGCGCTTCGCGCTCGAAGCCGAGGTCGCGCGCGGCGGCATGGGTCGCTTGCTCCGCGCCTCCGATCGGCACACCGGCCGCCCGGTCGCGCTCAAGGTGATCGCCACCGAAGACCCCTCCGCGGGGCAGCGCTTCGCGCGGGAGGCGGCGGCCCTCTCCAAGGTGAGCCACCCCGCGCTCGTCGAGCACGTCGCGCACGGGATCACCCCCGACGGCGCGGCCTATCTCGCGATGGAGTGGCTCGAGGGGCAGGACCTGCGCGGGTTCCTGGGCACCCGCTCGGACGACACCCTCGCGTCGGGCAGACCCACGGCGGGGTTCCTCGCGCCCGGCGACGCGCTCGTGCTCGCGCGCCGCGTCGCGTCGGCGCTGGCGGCCCTGCACGACCAGGGCATCGTTCATCGCGACATCAAGCCCGCCAACCTGTTCCTCGTGGGCGGCGACGTGGGCCAGGTGAAGCTCCTGGATCTCGGCGCGGCGGCGGTTCACGACGCGCGGCCCCTGACGATGACCGGCGTGCTCGTGGGGACGCCGGCCTACATGGCGCCGGAGCAGGTGCGGGCGGAGAGCCGCGTCGGCGCGACGGCGGACGTGTGGGGTCTCGGCTGCGTGCTCTACGAGTGCCTCACGGGCACGCCCGCGTTCCGCGCCCAGCACGTCATGGCGCTGCTCGCCAAGATCCTCCTCGACGAGCCCCCTTCCATCCACGCGGCGCGGCCCGATCTGCCGGCGCCCCTGCTCGACGTGGTCCAGAAGACGCTCGAGAAGGACGCGGCCGCGCGCTTTGCGGACGGCGGGGCGCTGGCGCGCGCGCTCGCGGAGCTCGACGTCAGCCAGCCCACGCCCGCGTACGGAGTCAGGCAGAGCACGCCGTCCCTCGGGGGCAGCGAGCGGCGCGTGCGCTGCGTGGTGGTCGGGGCGCTGCCGGCCGGCGCGGCGGCGGCGCGACCCGAGGTCGAGCACGCGGCCGAGCGCGCGGGCGCCAGCCTCGTCTGGCTCTCGCCGGGCTCGTTCGTGGTCACCTTCGAGCCGCCCGGCGCGCCGGTCGACCAGGCCATCCGCGCGGGGCGGGTCGCCCTGGCCCTGCGGCACGCCGTACCAGAGCTCTCGCTCGCGATCGGGCTCGGTCAGGCCGAGAGCGACGGACGGGTCCCGGTCGGGGAGGCGGTCGATCGCGCCGCCTCGCTGCTCCACGAGGCGTCGCGCGGCGAGGTGCGTGTGCAGTCGTCCACCGTCCCCTTGCTCGAGGCCCGGTTCGATCTCTCGCAGCACGGCACGGCCGGGCGGCTGGTCGGCGAGCGCACGAAGGAGGCGACGCGCACCCTGCTCGGCAAGCCCACCGTGTCGGTCGGCCGGCGGCGCGAGCTCGGCACGCTCAGCTCGCTGTGGGATCACACGGTCGAGGAGCACATGGCCACCGTGGCGCTCGTCACGGCCGAGGCGGGCATGGGCAAGACGCGGCTGCGCTACGAGCTCCTGCGCTCGCTCCGCCGCCGGGGAGAGGAGCTGACGGTCGTCGAGGGTCAGGGCGACTCTCTCAGCGCAGGCTCCCCCTTCGGCATCGTCGCGCCCGCGCTCAGACGCTGGGTGGGCGCCGCGGACGGCGCGAGGCCCGAAGACACACGCGCGCGCCTCGAGGAGCGCCTGGCCCGGAGCCTCTCCGGGGACGAGCTCGCGCGCGTCTTCGCCTTCCTCGCGGAGCTCGTCGGCGCGCCCCTCGAGGGGGAAGACGTCCCGGACGCGCTCGCGGCCGCGCGTCAGGATCCCATGCTCCTCGGCGAGGGCATGCGGCGGGCCTTCACGGACTGGCTCGCGGCGGAGTGCGCGCGCCGGCCGGTCCTGCTCATCCTCGAGGACCTGCACTGGGGCGACGTGCCCTCGGTGCGCTTCGTGGACGCGGCGCTCTCGCGCTGCGAGGAGCTCCCCCTGATGGTGCTCGCCCTGGCGCGGCCGGAGGTGAAGGAGCGCTTCGCCGACCTCTTCGAGCGACGCGGCATGCAGGAGATCCACCTCGGCAACCTGAGCCAGCGGGCGAGCGTGCAGCTGGTGCGGCAGGTCCTCGGCGACGACGTGGACGAGACGTTGGCCCAGAAGCTCGCGGTGCGCGCGGGCGGCAACGCGTTCTATCTGGAGGAGCTGATCCGCGCCGCGGCCGAGGACCGGCGCGGCGCCGTGCCCGAGGCGATGTGGCCCGACACGGTGATCGGCATGGTCCAGACGCGCCTCGACGCGCTCGGGCACGAGGCCAAGATGGTGCTCCGCGCGGCCGCGATCTTCGGTGAGGTCTTCTGGACCGGCGCGGTGGAGGCGCTGCTCGGCGAGACGCCGGTGTCGGCGAGCGACTGGCTGCGCGAGCTGGCCGAGCGAGAGGTCGTCAGCCGGCGCATGGAGTCCCGCTTCCCGGGCCAGGACGAGTGGCGCTTCCGACACGCCCTCATGCGGGACGGCGCCTACGCGCTCTCGACGGACGAGGATCGCGAGATCGGACACCGCGTCGCGGGGGAGTGGCTGCGCGCGGCGGGCGAGCAGGACGCGCTCGTGCTCGCCGAGCACTTCGACCGCGGCGGGGCGAGGCGCGAGGCCATCCGCTGGTTCCACCGCGCGGCGGATCAGGCCCTCGAGGGCAACGATCTCGAGGCTGTGGTGGACCGCGTGGCGCGCGCCGTCGAGGCCGGGGCGGCGGGCGAGGTGCTGGGCTCGCTGCGCGCGCTGGAGTCGCTCGCGCGCTACTGGCAGAGCGACTACGCGGGCGCCAGAGAGCGAGGCGAGCGGGCGCACGCGCTCCTGACCGAGGGGACCCGGGACTGGTACCGCGCGCTCGGGAGCGCGACGGTCGCGAGCGCGCGCCTCGGGGACTTCGACGGGGTCGACGCCTTCTTCGACCGCGTGGTGCGCTCCACCCCCGCGGCCGACGCGGCGGCCGAGCAGCTGATCGCGCTCTGCCGGGGCACCTTCCAGCTCATCTTCAACGGCCGCTTCCAGGAGGCCGACCGCGTGCTTCAGCGCGTGGCCGACCTCGCCGAGCCAGCCACGCTCGACGCGCTCACGCTCGGCCAGGTGCACCACGTGCGCGGCGTTCGGGCCGCGATGGTGGGCGACGTCGGGACCTTCCTCGAGCACCTCTCGAAGGCGGTCGACGCGTTCGAGCGGGCGGGAGACGTGCGCAACGTCTCGCTCGAGAGGACCACCCTCGCCTGGTGCTGGGCGGAGCTGGGAGACTTCACCCAGGCGGAGCGCGTCTGCCGCGCCAACCTCGGCCGCTGCGAGGAGATGGGCGCGCAGCAGGCGATCACCTACGCCAAAGTGAACCTCGGTTACATTCTGACCCACCGCCCCGGCGCGCGGAGCGAAGCGCGCGCGGTGCTGGGGGAGGCCATCGCCGAGTGTCGCGAGGTGGGCAACCCGCGGCTCATGGGCTGGGCCACGGCGCACCTCGCGGCGCTCGCGCACCTCGAAGGCGATCACGCGGCGGAGCGCGCGGCGGCGGCGGAGGCGGTGACGCTGCTCGGCGTCTCCCCCGGCCTCGAGGCGTGGGCGCTCGGGCTGCACGCGCGGGCCCTGGCCGCGCAGGGCGAGGCGGCGCTCGCGTGCGACGCGGCGGAGCGCGCGATGACGACCCTGGAGCGGCTCGGGGGCATGCTGCAAGGAGAGGCGCTGCCGCCGCTCGCGCGGGCGATTGCGCTCGACGCGGCTGGAGACGCCGCGGGCGCGGAGGCGGCGATCGCGGACGCGCGAGATCGGCTGCGGGCGCGGGCCGAGCGCATCGCGAACCCGTCCTGGCGCGAGGGCTTCCTCTCGCACCCCGAGAGCCGCGCCATCCTCGAGTGGCGATCGCGACGAAGCTGAAACGGTCATTGCCCCGCGCCCTCCGCTCCGGGTAGCGTGCGCCCCGGGAGGGACCATGACCACGGAGAAACACGTCGCGATCCTGGGTGGAGGCGTCGGAGGGCTCTCGGCCGCCTACTTCTTGCACGGCCGGACCTCGGCCGACGGACAAACCGTCTTCCGATGTACGGTGTACGACGTCTCGGACCGACTCGGCGGGAACGCCTACAGCGCGTACCTCGGCGACGACGGCTACAGCAAGCCGTTCGTCGACCTCGCCGTCAACGACTTCAACACCGAGCGCTACCACATCTTCATGGCCGTGCTCGCGCAGCTGGAGAAGGAGGGCTACCCGGTCCCGCATGCGCCGCTCATCGACACGACGAGCTGGTACACGCCGCGCGGCGTGACCAAGGGCGCTCGCGAGTACACCGCGGACGAGATGGCGCACTGGGAGCAGCACCCGGAGAAGCCCTGGCTGAAGGACATCGCCCAGGACTGGGACCGCTTCCAGGCGGTGGCCTACGACGTCCTGCACGACGACAAGTACGCGACGATGAGCGTCGACGAGTTCATCGCCGAGCAGAAGTACTCGGAGGACTTCGCCGAGTACAACCTGCGCGCCCGCATCAACGGCATGTACTACGTCAACGACCGCGAGCCGGGCTCGATGCCCATCCGCGCGGTCATGAGCTACTACCACCTGCAGGAGGGCATCGGGGACCGCCTCCGCACCGACGCCATCCGCGCGGCGAAGGCCAAGGACGAGCTCTCCCCGCGCCACTACTTCGAGAAGGGCGCGAGCGACTGGATCCGCCAGCTCGTGCGCTGCCTCGAGGCCCGCGGGGTCGAGCTGCGCCTCGGCGCGTCCCCCACCGCCTACCTCGACGCCACGCGCGGCTGGCGGGTGCTCAGCGCGGCCACGCCCCCGGGCGGCCGCGAGTCGTTCGACCACGTGATCAGCGCCGTGTACGCCGACGTCGTCAGCCGGGTCGTGGCGCTGGGCCTGCCCCCGCTCATGCCGACGCTGCTCTCGCAGTTCGCGTACTACGACTCCATGGCGGTCGTGCACGACGACGTGAACATGCTGCCCACGGACGAGAACATGTGGAGCACGTACAACATCCTCGTCTACCCGCCCGAGACACGTCTCTTGCGTCCATACACCATCACGTACGTCACGCGGAAGCATCAGGCCGAGGACTCCAACCAGCCTCCGTATCTGACGCTGACCCCGTACGGCGCGGTGGACGACGGCGGCGTCCCGACGATGCTCGACCTGCCCTCGTCGACACGGGTGAAGGCCCTCGCCTACCTCCGACACAACACGCTGAGCGTCGACGCGATGGCCGCCCAGCGCATGCTCCCGGCGCTGCAGGGGCAGAGCAACCTGTGGTTCACGGGCGGCTGGACCAACGGCGCCGGCCTGCACGAGGAGATCCTCGCGCAGTCCAAGGAGATCGCGCTCCGCATCCGGAACATCTTCGAGGTGGGCCACGGCGAGAGCTACCGCGAGGACGACCCGAGCTACGTCCCCAAGCACAAGCGCGACTCGTTCGAGAGCGCGCCAGAGGCGCTGCCCGACGGGTTCTGGGCGTAGCGCATCGTCGCGTCCGGGGCGTCTCGCCACCGCGCGGGCGCTGGTGGGCGCCGCCGCGGCGTCCGGGACTGGCGTCGGAACGGCCAGTGCAGACATGGCCGGCGTGATGATGGATACGCTTCGGTCCCTGAAAGACGAGCTGAAGCGAGACCGGGTGCCCGCGGTGGCGGCCGGTCTCGCCTTCTACGCCGTGCTCGCCGTCTTCCCCGCCCTCATCGCCCTGGTCTCTCTCTACGGCCTGTTCTCCGACCCCGCGCAGGTGCAGGCGCAGCTCGAGCAGCTCTACGGGGTCATGCCCGCGAGCGCGGCCGAGCTCCTCGGCGCGCAGATGCACGCCCTGGTGGGCCAGAGCTCGGGCGCGCTCGGCGTGGGCTTCGTGGTGTCGCTCGTGGGCTTGCTCTGGAGCGCCTCGAGCGGCGTGAGCCAGCTCTTCGCGGCCATCAACGTGGCCTACGAGCGGGAGGAGACGCGGAGCTTCTGGAAGATCCGCGGGCTCGCGCTCGGGGTGACCCTGGCCGCGCTGGCCTTCTCGGCGCTCGCCCTCGCGCTCGTGGCCGTGGCGCCGGCGGCGCTCGAGGCGCTGTCTTTGGGGAGCACCCTGGAGGGCGCCGTGACGTGGCTCCGCTGGCCCCTGCTCGCGGCGCTCATGGCCCTGGGTCTCGGCTGGATCTATCGCGTCGCGCCCGACCGCGACGGCAAGCCGTCGCCGCGCTGGGTCACCCCGGGCGCGATCGCCGCCACCGCGCTCTGGCTGCTCGGCTCGCTCGCGTTCAGCTTCTACACGGCTCGCTTCGGCAGCTACCAGGAGACCTACGGCGCGCTCGGCGCGGTGATCGTCTTCATGATGTGGCTCTGGATCAGCGGCCTGAGCGTGCTGATCGGCGCGGAGCTCAACTACGTGCTCGAGCGCGACGCCGGGCGGCTGCCGCGCGCGCGGGGGCGACGCTCGCTCGAGGACCGCTACGCGTGATCAGGCCGAGGCGACCTCGAGCCGCCGCACGCCCGGCTCGTGGCGCCGCACCCGCATCCGCCAGTCGACGCCGATCAGCTCGCCCTCCTTCATCTCCTGCCAGACGTTCTCGCCCTGGAGCGGCTCGCTGGTGAAGATGAGGTGGTTGACGTAGCCGCTCTCGCTCGGGGCCTCGCACTCGGGCGACAGGCTCGGGCAGGCGTCCCGGTCGGCGCAGCGCGTCTTGTAGGTGGACCAGTAGAGCTCCTTGCCGCCCTGGTGCGCGACCATCGTCACGCCGTCGGTCACGATGCAGGTGAGGAAGAGCTTCTCCACCTCTTCGAGCGGGCCGCAGAGCTCCCTGACCGTGTCGATCGTGCCGCGCAGCGCCTCCATCACGTCCGAGACCGCGTGCGGCTTGTCGAGCCGACCGAACTGCTCGAGCCGCGAGAGGAAGACGAAGAACACCACCTCGCTGTCCGTCTCGCCGAGGATGAAGCGCCGCAGCCGCGGCGCGACCTCCTGCATGAGGGCGAGGCGGTAGTCCTTGTGGAAGCGGGGGATGTCGCCGTTGTGCGCGAAGACCCAGCGCCCGTACTGGAAGGGGTGACAGTTCAGGACCGTCATCGGGCCCTGCGTCGCCTTGCGCACGTGGGCGAGCACGGTCTCGGACGCGACCACGCCGCTGACGCGGTGGAAGAGCGCGTCACTCAGCGCGTGGCTCGGGCTGCGCGTCACGTGCGGCGCGCCGTCGACGTAGAAGGCGACCCCCCATCCGTCCGGGTGCCCGGCGCTCTGGCGCCCGAGCGCGTTCTCGGCCGCGACCAGCGACCGGTGGACCTGACTGGGGATCACGCTGCGGAAACCGAAGAGCCTGCACATCGTCGCCCGGGAGGATGACACAGATCGGGCGGCGCGCGCGGCGAGGCGGGGCCGAGCCAGGGCTCGACCCCGCCAGGGAGAGAGATGGACCGCGCGTCGCTCAGGGAGCGGGGCGGTAGGGGGCGACGGTGTTGCCGCTCACCACCCAGCCCGGGCTCATGCCGCCGCCGTAGAACGAGCCGTGGCTGGTGTACGCGGTGTTGCCGCGCGCGATGAGGCGGCCGATGGCGGCGTCGGGGTTGAAGAGGTCCGGCGCGTCGTGGTGGAAGACGTTGTCGTCGAACCACACCGTGCCGAGCGTGTCGCCGGGCATGCGGCCGAGCATCGTGCCCGTGTTCACCAGCACGTTGTGCGAGGCGTAGTTCAGGTCGCTGAGACCGTGGATGCGGTAGTTGTGCTTGAAGGTGTTCACCAGGCGGTTCTCACGCGTGACGCTGCGGAGCACGCTCACCAGGCGCACCGTGGCCTCGGGGCCGGCCGAGTCGAAGACGTTGTCGTAGAGGATGATGTCCTCGCTCTGCAGCGGATCGACGTCGCCGCTCCACACGCTGTAGCGCGCGGCGGTCACGTCGCTGTGGGTGACGGCGATGCGGCGGCCGCGGAGCTCGAACGCCATGTCCGCGGAGTCGACGGTGACCGACTCGATCCACACGTCCTCCACCATCCACTCGGGGCGGACCTCGTGGGTCGGGTAGTAGGAGACGGGCGCCGAGAGGCGGAAGCCGCCGTAGTGGCCGCCCTGCACGCGGACGCGGTGCACGCCGCGGTCGAGGGTCACGACCCCGAGGCGCGTCGCGGCGTCGGCGACGATCTCGACGTCGTCCTGGCTGATGGTGAGGGCGCCGCCGGTGACGCCGTTCGCCATGACGCGGGTGCCGGGCACGGCGACGGCGGCGGTCAGCTCCGCGAAGCTGCGCGCGGTGACGGTGCGGGTGGTGCGCGGCGCGGTCGGCCAGCGCAGCGCGCTCAGCTCACTCGGGAGCGGGCCGAGATCCGCGACGCTGGACGCGACGCCCGTGGGGCTCGGCGCGGGCGCGGGAGCCGGCGCGGGAGTGGGCGCGGGAGCCGGCGCAGGAGTCGGCGCGGGAGTGGGCGCAGGCTCGGGCGCGGGCTCGGG
>SHBB01000034.1 GCA_004213565.1 Sandaracinaceae bacterium | reverse complement strand
TCGTCGCCGCGTTGACCATCAACACGAAGTTGCCGGCCGCCATGACCAGGAGCGTGTTCTCGATCCCGAAGAGCGGGGTCAGCGCGTAGCAGAGCAGGTAGCCGCCGGCGGCGATGAGGAGGCGCCAGTCGATCGCCGCGGCGAGCATCCCCGTCAGGAGCGCCCAGGCCAGGAAGAGCTCGTGCATCGCGACGAAGATGTCTCCACCGTAGACCGCGCCGACCACGCTTATCGCGATCTGGCTGAGCACGCCCGCGGCGCCGGCGAAGGCGACGCGCCGGTTGATCGCGGTGCGCATCATGGACTCGCGGGCCCAGAAGGCCACCGACGCGAAGACCAGCGCCAGCGCGGCGGACGCGGCGAGGTTCCAGCCGGGGGTGGGGCGCATGTCCAGCGCCTGCATGCCGAAGTGCGAGACGATGGGGGTCAGGGTCCAGAAGCTCCCGATGACCGACGCCACGAAGCCGCGCGTGCGACGCCCGGCCGACGGATCGAGCTGGTCGCCGAGCGCGCGCAGCCGGGCGTCCTCGGCCGATCTCGATCGGCGCATCGCCTCGACCCGCTCCGGCAGCCCCTCGGGCACCCGCTCGAGCTCGCCCAAGAGCGCGCGCGCGGCCTCGGGCTCGCCCTGGCCGAGCTCGTAGTCGACCATCGCCGCGACCGCCTGGTCGAGCCGCTCCCGCGCGTCCTGGTTGCCCGGCCACACCTCGAGCGCGTGGCGGAAGCCGAAGCGGCACTCCCCGAACAGGTGGTAGATGGGCTCGCGCGCCTCGATCGCGTCCGCGCTGCCTTCGTGCTCCCGCAGGATCTCGAGCAGCTCGTCGAGCCGCTCGCCCGCGCGATCCGCGAGCCGCGCGGCGTCGCGGTGATGCAGAAAGGCTTGCACGGATAGCCGAAGCTGCTCCGCGTTCTCGAAGCGCGCGTCCGGGTCCGGATCCATCGCGCGTCGGATGATGCGCGCCAGCTCGCCGGGGGTGTCCTCGGGCAGCGGCGGGTTGGAGTCGACGATGTCGGCGACGATCTCCATGAGGCATTCGCCGCGGTGAGGCGCGCGCCCCGCGACCACCTCGTAGAGGATCGCGCCGAGCAGGTAGACGTCGGTGCGCTCGCTGAGGCGGACCTTCTTCCCGCCGAGCATCTCGGGCGCCATGTAGGCCGGCGTGCCCGCGAGCTCGGTCGCCTCGTGAGCGAGCGGGAGCCTCCCGGTGCCGTCGTCCTTCAGGCTGACGGCGATGCCCCAGTCGACCAGGTAGACCTCGCCGAACGCGCCGATCATCACGTTCTCGGGCTTGAGGTCGCGATGGAGCACGCCGCGGCTGTGGGCGAAGCGGACCGCGTTGCACACCTGCATCAGCGTGCGGAGGTTCCACTCCAGCAGGTCCTGCTCCGCGAAGCGTCGCTCCACCGCGGCGGGGGCGTGGATCAGGCTCTCCCAGGCGTCCCCCTCGATCTTCTTGAGCACGATGATCGGCGTGCCGTCCGCCTCCAGCGCGATGTCGTAGATCGGCACCACGTTCGGGTGCTCGAGCGTCCCGGTCACCCACGCCTCGCGCAGCAGCTTGAGCGTGCTGTGCTCGGTCTTGTGCTCCTCCTTGAGCGTCTTGACGGCGACCTGGCGGCCGAGGCTCCGCTGCACCGCGAGCCGCACGATGCCCATGCCGCCTTCGCCCAGGGTGCCCTGCAGCTCGAGCGGGTCGCCGCCGCCCGTGCGCGCGAGGTCCGAGAGCGCGCCGATCGCCCTCCGGCTGGCGCTGTCGAGCATGTCGCTCGGCACGATCGTGTCGCTCGGGCTCTGGTTCAGCGTGCGCTCGAGGGTCGTGGTGTCGACCCCGTCGGCCTCCAGCGTGTCGAGCATCTCTTCGGCGGACGGCATGCGCCGGCGGATCGTGGAGCATCCCGCCTCGATTGACAAAACCATCGGGATGACGCTGGCTGGACCCATGAGAATTGCTTTCTGGCTCGCGATCGCCTGGCTCGCCTGTGGCTGTGACGGAGGAGATGGAGGGAGCCCCCGCCCGGACGGAAGCGCCCCTCCCGCGATGGCCACGCCCCGCATCGAGCGGTACCTGCGCGCAGACCCGGACCCGCGGCTCGTGATCGAGCTCGACTACGTCGAGGGGACGCTGCCGCGAGAGGCGGCCCAGTCCGATCTGGTCGCGCGGCTCTCGACCCTGCTCGACAAGCCCGAGGGCGTCGAGATCGTGCTCGACGACGTGATCCCCTCGCGCGGCGCGGACTACGCGTGGACCTTCGAGGCGCTACAGGCGCTGGCCACGGAGACCTTCGACGACGACCAGCCCGCGGGCACCGTCTCGATGCACGTGATGTGGCTCGACGGCCACGACGACGACGACAGCGCCGACGGCGCGGTGCTCGGGCTCGCCTGGGCGAACACCCACGTGGCGATGTACCACTCGACGATCGAGAGCAGCTGCCGCGGCGGCCCGGTGCTCGGCGCCGAGGTCTGCGCCCAGGCCCAGTACCTCGTCTGGCTGCACGAGGTGGGTCACACCATCGGCCTCGTCGACAACGGCCTCCCGATGGCCAGCGACCACCGCGACCCCGACATGGGCCGTCACGACGTCAGCGAAGAGTGCATCATGTACTGGGCGTTCGAGGGGCGCGCGGGCGTCGACCTGATCCGCGACCGGATCCTCGGCGGATCCCTTCCCGACTTCGACGACGAGTGCCTCGCGGACGTGGCGGCCGTTCGAGATCGCTAGAGCTCTGGCGTCGCTTCTTCCCGTGAAGCCCGTTCCGTAGCGGAGAGTCGCGACCATGCACGCAGACGAGTTCTGGGAAATCGTTGACGGATGCAAGCGGGAGTCGGGAGGATCGTTTGCTCTCCGCACGCGACTGCTCGCCGCGTCACTGGCCAGCTCGTCAGCCAGTGAGCTGCACTCGTTCGCTCAGCACTTCAGCGCAGCGGTGGACCAGGCCCACACGGTCGACCTCATGCAGGCGGCCGACCTCATGTCCGGCGGAGTCTCCGAGGATGGGTTCGTCTACTTTCGTCGGTGGCTCGTGTCCCTGGGGAGTCGCGTCCATCACGACGCCCTGGCGGACGCCGACACGCTGGCTGACGTCGAGTTGGGTGCGCCAGGTGGCGAGGACGATTGTCTCTTCGAGGAGATCTTCTACGTCGCCCAAGACGTCCACATGGCGAAGACCGGACACCCCATCGTGCTCCCAGCGCCGTCCCTCGAAGAAGCGCTAGCACGACGGCAGAGACAGGAAGCCCTGCTGGATGCGTCAGCCGCCTGCCCACTTCCCCGGTTGCGCCGGAAGTACTCCCGACCGCGCGAGCGGCTCTGAGTCAAGGCAACGCCTCGGCGACCTCGCGGATGGCCGCCGCCCAGAGCTCCGGGACCTCCTCCTGGGAGAAGTGCCCGGCGTCGCACTCGCGCACCGTCGCCTGGGGCAGCGCGTCCGAGTGGCGGCGGAGGCCGCGGCCGAGGATCGGGTCGCGCCGCGCCCACACGAGCGCCGCGGGGCCCTCGAAGGACTCGACCCACGCGCCGACGCGGTCCATCACCGCCGTGCTCGGGTGGTGTTCGCCGTTGGGCACCATGCGCGCGAGGCCGAGGGCGCCCGCGCGATCCAGCGGTCGCAGGAACGGCCACGCGTAGGCGAGCTTCTCCTTGAAGCCGATCGAGCGCCGATCGCCCTGCACGCGATCCATGATCGGCACCGGGAAGAGCAGGCCGCGGAAGACCGCGTCGCTGACGACGGGCATGTGGCTGAAGCGGTGGAAGCCCTTCGGGCGGAACGGCCGGGCCGGCTTCAGGACGGCGGTGTTGCCGATCACCAGGCCCGCGGCGCCGACGCGCTCGCCCACGCCGCACGCGATCGGGCCGCCCCAGTCCTGCCCCACCGTGATGGGCGCGCGCAGGCCGAGCTGCTCGAGGAGCGTGGAGACGGTGCCGATGTGCATGTCCAGCTGATGCGCGGACGCGCGGCGCGGCTTGTCGCTCGTCCCGAAGCCCGGCAGATCGGGCGCGATGATCCGGAGCGTCGCGCCGTCGAGCATGCCGATCACCTTGCGCCAGAGGTAGCTCCAGGTCGGGTTGCCGTGCACCAGCAGCACCGGCTGCGCGTCCTCGGGGCCGTGATCGACGAAGGTGATCGTGCGCCCGGCGATCTCGGTCGAGCGGCGGTGGTAGGGGAGCTCCGCGCGGAGCCAGGCAGGCAGATCGGGGGCGGGCTGCATGGACGCGAGCGTAGCGGACGGCGCCGCGATAGCATCCCGGCGTGCGCTGGATCGGGCTGATGTTTCTCGTCGGTTGCTCGGGGCCGCTCGAGCTCGCGGTGGATCTGCGCACCGACTACGTGCCGGGGGTGGAGATCGACGCGGCGCGGGTGAGCTGGGAGCGCGTCGGCGGCCAGGCGATCGGCGCGGACACGGTCGCGCTCGGGCCCGGGCGGGATCTCGTGCGAGGCGAGCGGCTGGTGGACGTGGCCGACCTCGCGACCGGCTCGATCGACGTCATCGTCACCCTGATGCGCGGCGGGGCCGAGGTGGCGTCCCGGCGCACGCGGCTCGATCTCCGAGAGCACGTCGCGGTGACGGTGATCCTCACGCGGGACTGCGCGGGCGTGGTCTGCGACGGAGTCACCACCGAGTGCGTGGACGGACGCTGCGTGCCCCCCGAGTGTCAGCCCGACGCGCCCGAGCGCTGCGGACCCGCGCATTGCGTGGCGCCGGACGACTGCGAGGCGCCAGCGGTGTCTTGCTTGCGGCGCGCGTGCGTCTCGCGGGTGTGCTTCGAGGTGCCGGACGACGCGGCGTGCGAGGGGCGCTGTGATCCGACGGGTGGCTGCGACGGCGCGCCGGTCGACGCGGGGCCGGCCGACGCGGGGCGAGACGATGACGCCAGCGCCTGCGGGACCCGCGAGGCCTTCTGCAACGACGGCGCGGACGACGACTGCGACGGCATGACCGACTGCGCCGACCCGGACTGCGCCGACGCGCTCTGCGACGACGGGGACCCCTGCACCCACACCGATCGATGCGCGGCGGGCGTGTGCGGCGGGACGGTCATCGAGTGCGCGAGCGACGCGTGCGTGACGCGCGCGTGCAACGGGACGGCGAGCTGTGACGAGGCGCGCATGCCCGACGGCACCGCGTGCCGCGACGATGGCAACGCGTGCACCGACGACCGATGCAGCGCGGGTGCGTGCGCCCACCCCGCGCGCGCGAACGGGACCGCGTGCCCCGACGACGGCAACGCGTGCACGAACGACCGATGCACCGGCGGCGCGTGCGTCCACCCCGCGCGCGCGGACGGCACCGCCCTCGGAGGCTTCCGCCGCTGCTGTGGCGGCCGCGAGGTCGACCTGTCGACGAATCGCAACCACTGCGGCGCGTGCGGCCTCGCGTGCGCCAGCGGCTTCTCTTGCACCGTCTACGCGGGCCAGCCCACGTGCGACTGCGGCGCCGCGAACTCCCAGTGCCAGGGCGGCACCGACTGGGTCTGCTCGACCACCTACGGCGTCTGCGCGTGTCTCAGCGGAGGCTGCCCCGCGGGCGCTCGCTGCGTCGCCCGCAGCGGCCCCGACTACTGCACCTACTGATCAGAGACCCACACACCGGGATAAGGGGACGGTGTTCGGTTGTTAAGTTGTGGTGTGACCTTTTTGCGTACCTCGGACCATGGAGGTCCTTGGAGCGAGGTCCTTGATAGCGGTCACGCAACTGTGGGTACGCAAACTTTCCGAGCAGAAGTTAACAACCGAACACCGTCCCCTAGTCCCAGGAGCGGGACTGGTTCTTGGCGTTCTTGGCGCGGAAGGCGGCTTCGAGGTCGATGTCGAGGCGGTTGGCGATGGCGAGGAGGTAATTGAGGACGTCGACGAGCTCGTGGGCGACGTCGGTCTTGCGCTCGGCCAGGGTGGCGGGGGCGGCCTCGGACTGGTCGAAGAGCTTCTCGTAGCGCCGCACGGCCTTGAACAGCTCGCCGACCTCCTCGCCCATGAGGAAGCAGTTGTGGACCAGGTCGACGTCGAGCCAGCCGTGCATGGACTCGAGGTCGTGCACGTAGCGCTGGTAGGTCTTCATCGACGCGTCTTCGGGAAGCTCGATCTCGCTCATGCGGCGAGGGCTACCACGATTACTCGATCGTCGCGGCCACGGCGCGGATGCGCGCGGCGTCTTCGTCCCGCATGCGCCAGGGCTTCCAGGTGGCCCGGCGCGGGTCCTGCCCGGTCAGCGTCCGGTACATGACGCACGCGCTCAGGTAGGTCCCGGGCATCGAGGGGTGCGTGCCGTCCGGGCGGTGAAGGCGCGTGTCGGGCATCTCCACCTGCGCGCGAAGCCACGCGCGACCGACCGGCGCCAGCCTGGCCCCGAGCCGCGAGGCGAGCTCCGCGTAGACGCCGTCGACCCGTCGATGCATCTCCGCCGGGTCCATCGCCAGCTCGTCCAGGGTCGGGCTCTCCGGGTGACGCGCCCAGGTCTGGAAGAGCACGACCTCCGAGCCGGCCGCCCGCGCGCGCTCGGTGAACCGACGCGCGTACTCCTCCATCTCGTCCGGGCGCTCGAGGGGGCTGAGGCTGTGACCCTGGATCACGATGACGTCGAAGCGGCCTCGCTCCACCAGGCGACGCACGCGCCGCTGCCGCCAGTGCCCGCGCAGCCGATACCCGCCGTGCGTCTCTCGACGTGTGCGCAGGGTCGGCCCGTCCGGCACCGAGCGCGAGATCTCCCGCACCATGCGCGGCAGGTCGTTGTAGCGCGTGTAGCTGTTGCCGATGAACAGCACCCGGCGCCCCTCGGTCGCCTCCGACGTGGACGCGGGCGCCAGCGCGGCGAGGAGGAGCGCGCCCGCCACGAGCGGGAGGCCTCTCCGAGCGCCGAGTACTGCCAGCACGTCCACAGAATACTCCAACGGCGGCCACCGCGGATCCTTTCGGCTACGCTCGCGCTGTGGATCCGGCACGCATCGAGGCGCTGCTGAAGGCGGTGCGAGACGGCGCGACGCCCATCGAGGAGGCGATGCAGACCCTCGCCCGGCTGCCCTTCGACGGCGACGACGAGCTGACCCTCGACCACCACCGCGCGCTCCGGACGCACCTGGTCGAGGTCGTCTTCGGGCAGGGCAAGACCCCGGCCCAGATCACCCGCGCGCTCGCCGCCATCGCCGAGCGGGGTCAGCCCGCGCTCGCCACCCGGGTCCGGCCCGACGTCGCGGCGAAGCTCGAGCTCCCCGAGGCCGAGCACGACCCGGTCTCTCGCACCGTGCGGCTCGGCCGCGCGCCCGCGCTCGACGCCGCGCCGGTCGCGGTGATCTGCGCCGGCACGAGCGACCTGCCCGTGGCGGAGGAGGCCGCGATCACGCTCGAGACCTTCGGCGCGACGGTTCGCCGCCTGCGCGACGTCGGCGTGGCCGGGCTCCACCGCCTGCTCGCGCGACGCGCCGAGCTCGACGGAGTGGCCGCGGCGATCGTCGTCGCCGGCATGGAGGGCGCGCTGCCGAGCGTGGTCGGCGGGCTGATCGGTGCGCCCGTGATCGCGGTGCCCACCTCCATCGGCTACGGCGCGAGCTTCGACGGCCTCGCCGCGCTCCTCGGCATGCTCAACAGCTGCGCGCCCGGCGTCGCGGTGGTCAACGTCGACAACGGCTACGGCGCGGCGGCGGCGGCGCTACGCATCCTCCACGGGCCATGACGGATCTCCTCCACCTCGACGCGTTCAGCGGCGTGTCCGGCGACATGCTCGTCGCGGCCCTCCTCGATCTCGGCGTCGGTCCGGAGATCGTCGACGACGCGCTCATCCCGCTCGGGCTCTCGTTCTCGCTCACGCACTCTCACGTCGAGCGTCACGGGATCCGGGCGCGACGCTTCGTCGTCGAGTGCCCCGAGGAGGATCACGAGCGGCACCTCTCCGACATCCTCGCGCTCCTCGCCCCGCTGCCCGCGCCCATCCGCGAGCGCGCCCACGAGGCCTTCGCGCGCCTCGCCGAGGCCGAGGCCGCCGTGCACGGCACGACGGTCGACGCGGTGCACTTCCACGAGGTCGGCGCGGTGGACTCGATCGTCGACGTGGTCGCCGCCTGCGCCTCGCTCGCGCACCTCGACGCGACCCTGAGCTGCACCCCGCTCCCGCTCGGGCACGGCTTCACGAAGTCGCGCCACGGCACGCTGCCGCTGCCCGCGCCGGCGACCCTGCTCTGCCTGAAGGGCGTGCCCACCTACGACGCGGGGATCGCGAAGGAGCTGGTCACCCCGACCGGCGCGTGCCTCGTGGCCGGCGCGCGCTTCACGCGGTGGCCGTCGATGCGCCCGAAGGCGGTGGGCTTCGGCGCGGGGACGCGCGATCTGGCGGATCGGCCGAACGTGCTGCGGGCCGTCCTGGGCGAGCCCCTGGAGGACGAGACCGCCGCCCTGATCAGCCTCGAGACCAACCTGGACGACGCGACGCCGGAGCTGATCGCGCACGCGCTTGACGTGGTGCGGGAGGCCGGCGCGCGCGACGCGTGGATCACCCCCGTGCAGATGAAGAAGGGGCGGAGTGGCACGCAGCTGACGGTGCTCGCCGACGCGCCGGACGCCGACCGGCTCGCGCGGGTGATCTTGCGTGAGACGCCGACCCTCGGCGTGCGCTTCGTCCCGTTCACGCGCCTCGAGCGGCCGCGTCGCACGGTGGTCGTGTCCACCCCGTTCGGCCCCGTGCCGCTCAAGGTCGCCGACGGGGACGGCCTCCCCACGCGCGCCAAGCCCGAGCACGACGCCTGCGTGAAGCTCGCGCGTCAGCATCAGCGCCCGCTCGACGAGATAGTGGCCGCGGCGCTCCAGAGTTTCCGGGAGCGCGCGGGTTGAGAGACGCGCTCCGAGCCTGGCTGGGCATGCTCGACTCCGCGATGGTCTGCTTCAGCGGCGGCGTCGACTCGAGCTACCTCCTGGCCGAGGCGCTCGACGTGCTCGGCGACCGCGCGCTCGCGTTCACCGCCGTCTCACCCAGCCTCGACCCGGGCGAGGCCGCGCAGGCCCGAGCGCTCGCGGCGCGGCTCGGGGCGCGGCACCTGCTCGTCGAGACCCACGAGCTCGACGACGCGCGCTACCGCAGCAACCCGGTCGACCGCTGCTACTTCTGCAAGACCGAGGTCTACGGCGTGGCGTCGCGCGAGGCCGCGCGCCGAGGTGTCACCACCGTCCTGGACGGCTTCAACCGCGACGACCGCGGCGACCATCGCCCGGGTCGGCGCGCCGCCCGACAGCTCGGCGTGCGGTCTCCTCTCGACGACCTCGGCTTCGGCAAGGCCGACATCCGCGCCGCGGCGCAGGCCATGGGGCTCCCCGTCTGGGACAAGCCGGCGCTCGCGTGCCTGGCGAGCCGCTTCCCCTACGGCACCCCGATCGACCCGGTCGAGCTCCGCCGCGTCGCGCGCGGGGAGCGCGGCCTTCGAGGGCTCGGGTTCCGCGTCGTGCGGGTGCGTCATCACGGTCTGCTCGCCCGCGTGGAGCTCGGTCGGGACGAGCTCGAGCGCGTCGCCGACCCCGGCGTCGCCCGGGAGGTGGAGCGGGTCGTCCGGGCGGCCGGCTTCGCCGAGGTCGAGATCGATCCGCGCGGCTATCGGCGCGGCGCGCTCAACGTGATCCGGTGACGCGCTCCTCGCTCGCCGCGGACGCGAAGGGCGCGCGCAGCGCCAGGAACAGCCCGAGCAGGCCGGTCGGCAGCGCCTGGAAGAGCAGCCGCTCGACCGCCTCCATGTGCACGCGGATCTCCCAGCGGGACCACGCGACGAAGGCCACCGACAGCACGAGCGCCTCGATCAGCAGCGCCCACCCGACGCTGCGCGAGAGCGACCGCTCGGCGCGCGGCACGAGGCCCACCCATGCCGCGTAGATCGCCAGGCCCACCAGCAGCGGCGCGGGCCACCCGCGGTCGAAGGAGAACAGCCAGTGGCCCCAGGACTCGACCAGGCCGAGCCAGCGATCCGCGTCCGAGAGCTGCATTCGGACGTGCTCGAGCGGTCCCACCCCGTCGAAGCGCTGCGAGCCGGCGGCGTAGAAGTCGGCCGAGGCCGGCACCGCGGCGTAGCGAGCGCGAAACCACACGTACAGCGCGCCGAGCGGGGCGAAGCCGATCGTGAGCCAGCGAGCGTGGGCTCTCCATCGCCCGCCAGCGCGCGTCTCCCACCCCCGGGCCAGTACGAAGGCCAGCGTCACGATCAGCCCCTCGTTCTTCGTGAGCACCGCCATCGACGCGGCCAGGCCCGCCAGCACCAGATGGCGCGGCTCGCGCGTCTCATCGTGGAGCGCGGTGAACGACCAGAGCGCGAGGAAGAAGAAGGCGAGCGGCAGGTCGGCGTACTGGGACGCGCCGTGCACGACGAAGAACGCCGTCGACAGCAGCGTCGCCGCGGCGAGCGTGCCCTGCGCCGGGCCGCGCAGCCGGGTCACCGTGTGTCCGAGCAGCGCGACGGTGCCCACCACGAACGCGCCGCTCAGGATCGCGGGCACCGCGCGCGACTCGCGCCCGACCAGCGCGAATCCCTTAGCGATCGCGCTCGACCAGAGCGGCGGGTAGCCGGGGTGGGTCCAGTGGATCACCTCGGCGTACGCCCGCGCCCACTCCTCGTCGGCGCGCACGAAGAAGCGCGCCCGCATGATCCAGAAGTCCCAGGCGTCCCAGCCTCCGTCCGGGTGGGTGACGGTCTCCCGCAGCCAGAGGAAGAGCGCCAGCCCGGCGAGCCCGAGCAGCGCGGCCACGCTCGCGCCACGCCACCACCGAGGGGCCAGCGCGCGGGTCCCCGGGGCGGCGGCGTCTGTCCTGTGGGGCGCGATCCAGACCGCGCCGACCGCGAGCAGCTCCGGCACGATCGTCAGCCGATCGAAGAGCGCCAGCCCGAGGAAGCTCAGCGGCCCGCACACGCCGACACCCATCGCGGCGCCGACCGGGAGCTCCGCCCAGACCGGGAGGCGACCCGCGAGGCGCAGCAGGCCCACGCCGAGCGCGGTCGGCAGCAGCAGGATCAGCAGCGCCTCGAGCGCGACGGTCATCGCGCCCTCCGCGCCGCGAGCTGCGCGTGCTCGGTGGGAGGCGCGATGAGCTGGTAGTCGGGGTGCGCGGCCAGCCAGGCCGCCCCTTCTTCTCCCCACGCGAGCACGAGCGAGGGCGTCTCCGGGAGCACCAGTGATCCCTCCGCCCGCGTCACGGCGCGGAGCCGCGGGTCCTCGAGCTCCGTCAGCCACGCGGGCGCCAGCGCGTACTGGGCGACCATCATGGGGTGGCAGGTCTCGTCCTGGCTCGGTCCGACGTAGCCGATGAGCGCGTGGCGCGGCAGCGCGCGTCGGAGCGGCCGCAGCTCCGCCTCGAACCGGCCCACGCAGTCGGGACGGACGGGCTCACGCCAGGTCAGCGCGGTCGCGGCGAGGCTCGCGAAGCAGACCGCCAGCCACACCGCCGCGGCGGCGGGTCGAGAGCGCGCACGCACGGGCGCGCAGTCTACGCGCTTCAGAGCCTGCGCAGCGGGCTCAGATCGCGGCGGGCCTCACGCTCGATCCGCAGCGCAGGCTCCACGCGCGCCTGCAGCTCGGCCTCGAGGGGCATGGCCACCGCGCGCCGCCTCGAGACGGGCACGTCGTCGGCGAAGTCGATCTGCACCCGCACGTCGCCTTGCAGTGAGACGGCCTCCACTTGCTCGGGCGCGATCCCGCAGGCGCCGCACGCGGCTCGGAGGGCCGCTCGCACTCTCGCGAGCTTCTCGTCGTAGGAGAGGGCGCGCCACGCCTCGCTCGGGGCCGCGGCGTAGGTGCTGTCCTCGAGCGCGCTGGCGCGGGTGAAGTGCCCCACCGCGTCGGCCAGCGCGGCGAACACGGGGCTCGCGTTGCGGGGCGTCATCACTCCGGGCACGGGCCGCCCCGCGTCGGGATCCAGGAGCCGGTGCATCGCGCGATGCACGCCGTGCGCGAGCGCCTCTTCGACCGGGAGCCCGATCACCGCGCGGCAGAAGGCCTCGTGCGCGGCCTGGCTCCATCGCCCGCCCCCCGCGTGCGCGGCGGCGCGCACCACGCCGCCGTCGACCCGGAGCGTGATCTCGGCGTCGCCGACCGCGATGGCTTCGCCCGCCACATGCCCCGCGTGGTCGAGCGCGAGCGCCTCGGCCCGTGCCCGAAACGCGGCGTGCAGGGGCGCTTCGGCCGGGCGCACCAGCGCGGGCTCGGCGGGTCGGGCCGGTCGGTTCGCGGGCGCGGCGGGCGTCTCGGCCGCGTGTGTGGCCGCGTCTCCGAGCCCGGTCGCGGTCACCCGCCAGCGCTCGCCCTCTCGCTCCACCTGCAGCGCGCCGAGCGCCCGTCCCCGCGCGCGCAGGGCGTCCGGGTCGAGTCTGTCCACCACGACCTCGAGCGCGTCGAGCCCTTCGCCCGCCGCCGCCTCGAGCAGGCTGAGCACCCCGCGGACCGGATCGGGATCCGGCACCCACGTCGCGAGCCACGGCGTGTCGTCTCCGAACCCGCGGAGCTTGGTGTCGAGCCGGTCCGCGTAGCGCGCCGCCGCCTCGTCGTAGTCGATGCGCCTGATGATCATTCGGTCTCGAACGGGGCTCGCAGCGCGAGGAAGACGCCGAGCGTCACGGCCGGGAGCGCTTGATAGAGTAGCCGCCCGAGGGCCTCCATGTGATCGATGATGTTCAGCGTCGACCAGGCGAGGAACAGGCCGCTCACCACGATGACCTGGATCCCGAACGCCCGCACCATGCTCCCGGTCGTGTCGCGGGGCCGGCGCGGCGACCACCCCATGAGCAGGCCGTAGCCGCCGAGCCCGAAGAGGAGCGGCACGGGCCAGGACATGTCGAAGTGCGTCAGCCAGAACCACCACGACGCGGCCATCCCCTCCCAGCGCGCGGGGTCGCTGACCTGCGTCACGACGTGTTGCACGGGCCCGGTGTCGCCCCAGTAGTCCGCGTAGCGACCGACGTAGAACTCGCCCGTCACGGGCATGGCGGAGTAGCCGAGCTTGAAGAGCGCGACGACCGCGCCGATGGGCAGCGCGCCCGTCGCGAACGCCGTCGCCTCCCGCCACCACCGCGATCGGCCGCCGCGTCGCAACGCCAGCCACGAGCGCCCCGCCGCGACACAAAGGAAGAAGACGATCCCCTCGTTCTTCGTCAACGCGGCGAGCGTGGCCGCCAGCCCCGCCATGACCAGGAACCCGCGCCCCTCTTCGGCGTGATCGTGCAGCGCGATGAAGCACCACGTCGCGAGGAAGAAGAAGGCCAGCGGGGTGTCCGCGTACTGATCGGCGCCGTGAAGGACGATGTAGGGCACCGCCAGGAGCGTCGCCGCCGCCAGGACGCCTTGCGTCCGCCCTCGCAGCTTCGCCACCGTCCAGCCGAGCGACAGCGGAGACGCCACCGTGAAGAGGCACGACAGCGCGGCTGGCACCAGGAGCGACTCGCGCCCCACGAGATGGAAGCCGCGCGCGACGTTGCTCGGGAGCATGGGCGGGTAGCTGGGGTGCGCCCAGAACAGGAGCTCGGTGAACGCGCGCTCCCACGCGTCTCCAGCGCGGAGCAGGAAGCGACCGCGCATGTTCCAGAAGTCCCACGCGTCCCAGCTGCCGTGGACCTCCTTCAGGCTCTCCGAGACCCACACCACCGCGCCCACGAGCGCCACGGCCGCGAGCGCGACCCACGCGATCCCGCGAAACCACCGCGGCGCCGGATCGGGGAAGGGCGCGACCGGCTGCGCGCTCGTGCCCCTCCAGGCCATCGCCAGCACCGCCGCCACGACGAGCAGCTCCACGAGGATCGACACGCGATCCATCAGCACGAGCCCGACGAACGTGGTCGCGCCGGTGACGCCCACGCCGAGCGCCACGGCGGGGAGCACGCCCACGAGCACGTCCCCCCGCGGCGCGCGCCCGACGACCTGGTGCACGAGGCCCACGCCGATGACGCTCGGGACGAGCAGGAGCGCGAGCAGCTCGAGCGCGGCGCTCAGGGGGCCCTCGCGAGGAGCACGGCGCTGGGCGTCTCCGCGATGCGCACGTAGTCGGGGTTCCGGCGCATCCAGCGCTGGCCCTCGTCGCCCCACGCGAGCACGAGCTGGGGGGCGAGCGGCGTGACCTCCACCGCGCGGTCCTGCAAAGAGCGTCGGAAGAGGTCGTAGTCCGCCTCCACGAGGCGGACCGGCGCCAGGCTGTACTGCGCCATCATCCGCGGGTGACAGCCGGAGTCGTCCTCCGGCCCCACGTAGCCGAGGATGCCCTGCTCGGGCAGGAACGAGCGCAGCGGAGCCAGCTCTCGTTCGAACGTCGCCGCACAGTCGACGACCGGTCCGTAGAGCGGGTCCACGTCCTCGAAGCGCGTCATGCCGAGCACGCTCGCGACGCACATCCCGAGCCACGCGAGGGGAGCGAAGCGGCGGATGTGCGCGCGGAGCATGCGTCAGAACGGGCCGGTGAACGTCGGGTCGGGCACGTCGAGGGGAAAGGGCGGCGGGCCTTCGGCCGGGAGCGGCGCCCGGCCGAGCTGGGCGCGGGCGGCGTCCACGATCGCGCGCGCGCGCGGCCAGAAGCCCGCGCTCAGGGCCGGGGTCGAGGGTGAGGGCACGTCGGGCGAGGCGACGCGGCGAGGGGCCGAGCGCAGCGCGTCGAACGCGTCCTCCACCACCGCGCTGACGACCTCCGCGCCCACCCCGAAGGACGTCCAGCCGATGTCCGCCGCGATCAGGTGTCCGGTCTTGCGTACCGAGCGGGCGAGCGTCTCCCGGTCGAGCGGCGCCACGGTGCGCAGGTCGATCACCTCGGCGTCCACGCCGTCCTCCGCCAGCTGCTCCGCCGCGCGGAGGGCCTCGAGCACCATGTAGCTGCTCGCGACGATCGTGACGTCGGCGCCCTCTCGGACCACATGTGCCTCGCCGAGCGGCGCGCGGACGATCCCCTCGGGGACCTCGCCCTTCACGTTGAAGCACCAGCGGTGCTCGAAGCTGATCACCGGGTCGTCGCTCTCGATCGCAGCCAGGGTCAGCGCCTTGGCGTCGTGCGGGGTGGCGGGAGCGATCACCGTGAGCCCGGGCACGTGCGCGAACCAGCTCAACAGGCTCTGCGAGTGCTGCGCCCCCTGACCCCAGCCGCGCCCGACGATCATGCGGATCAACATGGGCACGGGTCGTTGTCCGCCGAACATGTAGTGCCACTTCGCGACCTGGTTGACCATCTGCTCCATCGCGAGGAGCGCGAAGTCGACGCGCTGATGGGACAGCACGGGCCGCATCCCGGCCAGGGCGCTGCCGAGCGCGACCCCGGTCATCGCGTTCTCGGACGCCGGCATGTCGCGTACGCGCTCGGGCCCGAAGCGATCGACGAGCCCGGTCGTGCTGCCGAAGAGCCCCTTGGGGTCGGGGACCCCGAGGCCCATCAGGTAGACCCGCGGGTCGTGCTCGAGGCAGAGGGCGAGCGCCTCGCGGAGCGCCTCGTGGTACGCGATGACCCGGCTCACGCGCCCTCTCCCAGCCGCGTCGACGTGCCGCGGAAGACGCCCTCGAAGAGCGCCTCGGGCTCGGGGTAAGGCGCGGCGATCGCGCGCTCGAAGGCCGCGTCGAGGGCCTCGGCGTGCGCCCGCATCCAGCCGTCGATCGTCTCGGGGCCGACCTCGTCGGCGAGGGCCCGCGTCGCGTGGGCGATCGGATCGCGCGCGCGCCACGCGTCGACCTCCTCGCGCGTGCGGTAGCCGAGCTCCACGTCCTCGTAGGGCCCGACGTGCTCGAGGTAGCGGTAGGTGAGCACCTCCAGGAACGACGGCCCCTCGCCCGCGCGGGCCTGCGCCACCGCCTCCTCGGCCCAGGCGTGGATGGCGAAGACGTCCTCCCCATGCAGCTGCGCGTGCGAGAGCGCGTGCGCCGCGCCGAGCTCGTGGATGGCGCGGCCCGAGGGCTGCCGCGCTTCGAGCCCGGTCTGCACGGAGTAGAGGTTGTTCTCGCAGACGAAGAGCACGGGGAGCCGCTCGAGCGATGCGAAGGCGAGCGACTCGTGCACGACCCCCTCCTCGACCGCCGCGTCGCCCAGGAACACCACCGCCACGCGGTCCTCGCCGCGCATGCGCGCCCCGAAGGCAGCCCCGACCGCGATGGGCACGGTGCTCGCGACGATGGGGACGGCGCCGAGGAAGCCGACGGAGAGGTCCACGAGGTGCATCGAGCCGCCCTTGCCCCGGCTGCAGCCCGTCTCGCGGCCATACATCTCGGCGATCATGCGGTCGAGGTCGCCGCCCTTCGCGAGGTAGTGCCCGTGGCTGCGGTGGTGGCTGAGCGCGTAGTCGTCGGGCCGGAGCGCGGCGCAGACGCCGACCGGGGCCGCCTCCTGGCCCACGCAGAGGTGGGTCGGGCAGCGCATCTCCTGCTCCGGGTAGCGGGCGGCGATGCGCTCCTCGACCGCGCGCAAGCGCAGCATGTCTTGGAGCAGCTTGGCGCGAGGGGTCACGAGCGCTCCGCCGTCAAGACATCTCCAGCCGCTGCATCCGCTTGACGTTGAAGTAGACGTCGTCCTCCATCGAGCGGGGGATCTTGCCCGCCTGGAAGGCCGCGCACAGATCGGCGACCGCGTCCTCGATGGTGTGCTCGGGGATGAAGCCGAGGTCGCGGTGAATGCGCTCGCTCGAGATGTGGTAGCTGCGCGGGTCGTCGGTCGGGGTGGTGACCACCTCGATCGGCTTCTTGCCCGGCATCTCCTCCTCGACCGTCTCCTTCACCAGGGCCGCGATCCGCGAGATCGTCTGGTTCTGGTAGCCGACGTTCCAGGTCTTGCCGCTCACGCGCGCCGCGGGCAGCGAGAGCAGCATCGCGTAGAGCTCCACCATGTCGGCGATGTGGATGTTGGGCCGGCGCTGAGCGCCGCCGAAGACCTTGATCTCGCCGTTCGTCACCGCGTGGTTGGTGAGGATGTTGACGGTGAGGTCGAGCCGGAGGCGCGGCGAGTAGCCGCAGACCGTGGCCGGCCGGATCACCACCGGCGCGAAGCTCTCGCTCTGCCGCTTCAGCAGGATCGGCTCGCAGTCCCGCTTGAACTTGCTGTAGTCGGTCAGCGGGTTCAGCGGGTGGTCTTCGGTGACCTCGTCCGCGTCGCTGACCCCGTACACGCTGCTGCTCGACGCGTAGACGAAGCGTTTGACGCCCGCCGCCACGCTCGCCTCCACCAGCGGCTCGAAGGCGTCGAAGTTGATCGACTTGCCGAGCTTCGGGTCCAGCTCGAACGAGGGATCGTTCGAGATGCACGCGAGGTGGATCACCGCGTCCATGCCGTCGACGCACTTCTTCACGACCTCCGGGTCGCGAATGTCGCCCTCGACGAGCTCCAGGTGGGGGTCGCGCGGCAGCACGTCCTTGCCGTAGAGGCAGAGGTCGAGCACGCGCACGGTGAGACCGTCCGCCAGGAGGCGGGGGATGAGGGCGGCGCCGACGTAGCCGGCGCCTCCGGTGACCAAGACTTTCTTCATCGAATCCATTCGAGCGCCTCGAACAAGCTATGGCCGTTCTCGAGCAGGAGGCTGCGAACGCCTGCGCGTCGCCCCGCCTCCACGTCGCGCGGAGCGTCGCCGATCATCACCGATCGGTCCAGCGCCAGATCATGAGCCTCCGCCGCGGCCAGCAACAGACCGGGCTCGGGCTTGCGGCACGCGCAGGTGCTGGCCCAGCGCGCCACCGCCCCTTCCGGGTGGTGTGGGCAGGCGTAGAACGCGTCCAGCGCGCACGCCTCGTCGAGCCTCGCGTGCATCGCGGCGAGGGCCTCCTCGTCGAAGAAGCCCCGCGCGAGCCCCGACTGATTCGTCACCACCACGAGCGCGAAGTCGGCTCGGACCGCGTCCAGCGCCTCGCGGGTCCGGGGCAGCACGCGCACGTCGTCGGCCGAGCGCGCGAAGTGCACGTCCTCCATCAGCACGCCGTCGCGGTCCAGGAAGAGCGCCGCGCGCGGGTGGTCGCCCGCCCGCAGGCGGCTCCGGTCGGGGACATGCACGATCATCGGCCGCGTCGCGCCGCCGCTCGGTCGGTCAGGTAGTGGGTGAGGATCGTGTGGGACGACTCGACCGCGCCGTAGTCGTGGGAGTCGACCCAGAAGCTCGGCGAGCCCATCGCGCGCAGGGGGTTGTCGGCGTCGAAGCCGCTGATGGCGATCACGTCCGCGCCCGCCTCCCGCGCCGCGCGGGCCGCGCGCAGGATGTTCTCGGAGCGGCCGGAGCTGCTGATGGCCACCAGCACGTCGCCCGGATCCGTCCACTGCCGGATCGGCTGCTCGAAGACCTCCTCGTAGCCGTCGTCGTTGGTGATCGCGGTCAGGAGCGGCACGTCGAAGAAGACCTGCGCGCGCACCCCCACGCACTTCACGAGGTCGTTGTGCATGTGGCGCGCGATCGCGGCGCTGCCGCCGTTGCCGACCAGCATCACCTTGTTCGGCGCCTTCACGGCCAGGATGCGGTCCACGGCGCGCCGCACGCCGTCCTCCAGATCGAGCGGGTCGTCGGCGTCGCTCGCCTGCATCGACTCCAGGAGCCGCACGACCGCGCCGATCCAGTCTCGATAGGGTCGCTCGCTCATGACGGCTCGTCTCGGGTGAGGCGGTGCAGGGCCGGGAGGGTCGCGCGGTGCGGGCCTCGCACGTAGTGGCTCTCGCCGCCCTCGGCCACCGTTCGGACGAGGATGGTCTTGAAGGGCCGGAAGAAGTAGCGGGGGTCGCCCTTGCTCGCCTCGCGCGAGACGTCGCCGAGCGGCACGAGATCGAAGACCGCGGTGGTGAAGTCGGTGACGCGGCGCCCCTCCTGGTGGGCGACGTTCCGCGCCATGGCGAGCGCCTTCAGGTAGATCTCCGGCCCCATCACGGCCGTGCCGAGGTTGAGGAAGAGCCCGCCCTCGAGCCCGGCCACGCTCTGGGCGAAGACCAGGAAGTCGGTGTAGCTCGCCGCCCCGATGGCCGCGCCGTCGCAGCTCGGGTGCTCGTGCACGATGTCGTAGCCGATCCCCACGTGGACCGTCGCGGGCACGTTCAGCCGGTGCGCCGCGGCCAGGACCCCGTGCGCCGCGTGCGGGAAGGATCGCGCCGCGCGGCCCAGCGCCTCGCCCAGGCCGATCCCGTCCGCCGCCGCCGCCTTGGCCGCCTCGTTGACCCCGCCCGTCTCCTCCCAGAGCCCGAACCAGCCTTCGCGCACGTACCGGGCGACGCTCTCGGTGGTCGCGCCGATCAAGCTCAGCTCGTAGTCGTGAATGGCCGCGCCGCCGTTCATCGCGAGGTGGGTCACGAGCCCGCGCTCCATCCAGTCGATGAGGTGCGCGGCCACCCCGGCCCGGATCACGTGCCCGCCCATGGCGAGGATCACGCTCGCGCCGCGCTCGCGGGCCGCCTTCATGCGCGCGGCCAGCACCGGGAGCGCCGGGTCGGAGAACGCGGGCGCCGGGTCGTCCAGCCCGAGCATCACCGAGAGATCGAGGTCGTGCTCGCGCTCGGCCAGCGGACGCAGCCGGAGCCGGCTCCGGTCGAACGTCGGGTGCGGCATCAGCCCAGCTCCTCGTCCACGGCCGCCCGGAGCGCTCCGGGCTCGACGGGGATGTTCCCGAGCAGCCCCACCTCGAGCGCGCCCGCGCAGTTGCCGAGGAACGCCGCCTCGAGCACCGAGCCCCCCGCCGCGAGCGCGCACGTGAGGGTGGCGAGCAGCGCGTCCCCCGCGCCCATGGGATCGATCGGGACACGGTCCAGCGACGGCAGGTACTCGATGAGCAGGTGCTTCTTGAGCTCGTGGGTCGGCACGCCGCGCAGATCCGCGGGCGCGTTCGCGCTGCGCTCGATGACCATCATGCCGCGCGAGCCGAGCGTGACGAGCATCGCCTCGTTCCCGGTGCGCTGGAGCAGGCGCGCGCCCAGATCCGCCACGCCGCTGCCACGATCGCAGAGCGAGAGCCTGGCCTCGCGCTCGCTCGGCGTCGCCACCGTGATCCCCCGCAGGCGCGCCACGTCGGCGAGCTGGGTGGAGCACTGCACGTCCCCCGCCACCGGCAGCCCGCGCGCCTCGCGCAGCCGCCCCACCCAGTCGAGCACGGTCTGGGTGATCATGCCGTAGCTGAAGTCGCTCACCACCACCGCGTCGACCCCCTCGGCGAGCTCGTCGAGGCGCTCGATCACCTCGCGCTGCACCTCGGTCACGAGGTCGTGGTCTCGGAACACGTTGACGTTGAGGAGCTTCTTGCCCTCCGAGAGGTAGCGCGTCTTCAGGATCGTCGGGCGCGTGTCGTCCACCACCGCGCGCGCCATCACGCCTGCCTCGTCCAGCGCGCTCTGCACGCGCTCGCCCTCCGCGTCGTCGCCCACCAGCGTCACCAGGCGCGCCTCGGCGCCGAGCGCGTTGACGTGCTGGGCGACGATGGCCGCGGCGCCGATGAAGGTCTCCTCCTCGCGCGGCCGCACGGCCAGGACGGGCGAGTCCGCGCTCATCCCGAGCGGGTCGACGTGGATGTAGCGGTCGACGATGGTCTCACCGACGATCAGGATCTTCTTGCCGCGCACCGCGTCGAGGACCCGATGCAGGCGCGCCGCGTCGATGCCGTGCCGGGCGCAGTACGCCGCCGCCTGCTCGCGCGTGGGCTCGAGGCGCTCCCGGTGCGAGTCGATGATCTCGCTCGACGAGTAGACGACGTCGCCGGAGCTGAACATCACGCGTCCGCCGAAGCCCTCGACCAGGCGCCGCTCGCGGCCGAAGCGTCCGTCCCAGACGTCCTCGAACTCCTTGCCCTTGACGTAGATGTCGGGCCGGAGCAGCTCCAGGATCGGCCCCGCCCACTCGCCGTCGTCGATGGCCACGCCGCCCACCACCTCGATCGCGGCGAGCGTCTCGGCCCGGAGCTTCTCCGGCACGTACGGGCGGTTGTGCCCCTTGCCGACCACCGCGTCGCTCGAGAGGGTCACCACGAGGAGATCGCCCTGCGACGCCGCCCACGTGAGGTGCCGCAGGTGGCCGGGGTGCAGGATGTCGAAGCAGCCGTGGCAGTGGACCACCACCTCGCCTCGTGCCTGCGCCGCGCGGACCTCTTCGGCCAGCGCCTCGCGGGATCGGATCTTGGCGAGGTAGGCGCTCATCGCGTCGCGCGCGCTCCCGTTCGCATCGCGTCCTTCACCCGTGTCTCCCAGAGCAGACCGACCATCGCGCGCGCCACTCCATACAGGTTTCGCGCCGTCAGCGCCTTGGACTCCCGGTCCGGCTGCGGCGCGATCTCGATCCCGACCGGCGCCCACGAAGCCCCGCGGCGGAGCAGCTTGATCAGGATCTCCGCCTGGTAGGCGAAGCTGGTGGTCTCGATGGTGATCGCGCGCAGGAGATCCGTCCGGTGCACGACGGTGCCGTTGAAGTACGGCACGTCCAGGCCGAACAGCAGGTTGAAGAGGCGCGTGTAGGCGCGGCTCAGGGTGTCTCGCGCGATCCCGCGCACGGCGCTGTTCTTCGGGTAGGGCAGGATGATGTCCGCCCGTCCGACCGCGTCGAAGACCGGGATCATCGCCGAGGCCGGGTTCTCGTTGTCGCCCGGGATCATCACCAGGTGGCTCATGCGCGCCATGTCCACGCCCTGCGCGTAGACCCCGCCGAGGTTGTTCGGGCGCGGGTTGTGCGTGACGCGGAGCCGCGGGTCGTCGGCCGCGAGCGCGTCCATGATCGCGCCCGTCTCGTCGGTGCTTCCGTCATCGAAGAGCAGGATCTCCCAGTCCTCGAAGCGGCCGTCCACCGCGAGGCGCACTTGATCGACCGCGTCACGGACGTGCAGCGCCTCGTTGAGGGCAGGGACGACGACGGACAGCGAGCGCGACACCCTGGTGGCAGCCTACACGAAGTCGAGGTGGGGAGGGGGCGCGCCCTTGGGCCGGATCAGCGCGCCGCGGCCCTTCACGTGCGCGTCGAGGGCCTCGTTCACCTTGTGCTGGAGGCACAGGCTCCCGCACATCTGCTGCGCGTTGAAGCGGGGGCTCGCGAGGTAGTTCACGACGTCCCAGTAGCGGTCCGATCCCCAGATGTCGCGGAAGCGCTGCTCGCAGATGTTGCCCATGTGGAGCTTCTGGTAGCGCTCGTTGAAGAGCATGCCGCAGGGCGCGACCAGCCCCGAGCCGGAGATCTGGAGCATGAACGGCGGCCCGTAGCAGCGCTGGTAGCTGCGGGTCCCCTTGGCCTCGATCTTCGACCACTTCACGCTGACCCGGTAGCCGCCCTCGGAGAGCGCCTCGGCCTCGCGCAGGGTGTCGTAGAGGTCCTCGTAGGCGGCATAGTCGACCCCGAGCGAGCCGTCCTCGTCGTCGCTGCAGTGCTTGATGACGAGGTAGTCCGGGCGGAGCTCACGCCCCAGCCGGGCGAGCGGCAGGATCTGGTCGGCGTACTCCGGCATCAGCACCATCTGCATGCCGATGGTCACGGGCAGGCCGTACCGCTCCTTGATGTCGACCATGTCCGCGATGTTGCGCTTCACGCGGTCGAACCACTCGGGCTTGACCCCCATGATCTCCGCGTACCGGTCGCGCTCGCCGGCGGAGATGTTCACCCGCAGGTAGGTCAGGTGCGGCAGGACCTCCTCGAGCTTGCGCCGGTTGAACACGAAGCCGTTCGTCCCCACCGCCATCGACAGCCCCAGCTCGCTCCCGCGCCGGCACGCGTCCACGAACACCGGGCTGATCGTGCTCTCGCCGTCCGAGACGAAGCTGACGCCCTTGACCCCGATCGCCGCCGCGTCCTCGAGGAAGTCGTAGATCACCTCCTGCGTGATCCGGCTCCGCTCGTTCTCCTGGAGCATCGCGTAGCAGAAGTGACAAGCATAGTTGCATGACCGCGTGAGCGCCATGTCGATGGTGATCGGCGCGATACGCTCGCCGCGCTCCCAGGCCTCGACGCGGTCGAGGTGCCAGGCGAGCTTCGTCCCGTCGAGGATCAACTCGACGTGGTCGGTCATGCTGCTCATCGCCCCCACCTTACCCCCGATGCGACTATCCTGCGCCCCACCCGTGCCGTTTCGACTCCTCCTCCTGCTGGCCCCGTTCGCGATCGGGTGCGGCGATCGCGAAGCGCCGACGCCGCTGCGCTGGGCTTCGGGTCCGACTGATCTGCGTTCAATCGAGGCGTGTTTCGGCGGGCAGCGCGCACGCGACGGCGAGCTGATCAGCGTGGCGGAGGCGCCCACGGGCTGGGTGACGTTCCGGGGCCGCTTCGGTCGCTGCGAGGGGTCCGACCAGCCGGTGCACGCGCGCATCGTCGAGGGCGACGGCGCCGCCGAGCGCGTCCTCTACGAGACGCGCGTCGCCCCCTCCGACGCGCCGGTCGTCGAGACCTTCGCCTTCATGACGCAGCTCGCGCGCGGGCAGCGGGTCCGATTCCAGCTGCGCGGCGGCGACGCGCCCCTCTTCCTGGGCCAGGTCCAGGCCACCGTCTCCACGCGCCCGGATGGCTTGCCGCCCGAGGTCGAGGTCGTCGCCGCGACGCGCCTCGCCGCCCACGGCGACGGCCTTCGGCTGACCGCCCCGGCGCGGGTCGCCTTCCGCTTCCCGGCCGGCGCGCACACCCTCGCCGGGCGGCACGGCGCGCTCGACGGCGACGGCCTCCGCTTCGTCTTCTTCCGCGCTGGCGAGGGGCTCCCGCCGATCCTGCGCTGGCACTCCGGTGGCGCGCGCACCGCGCCCTTCATGACGTCGTGGGCCTCGCGCACCGACTCGCCCATCGAGCTCTGGATCATGGGTGAGGGCGACGCGGTGCTCGACGAGGTGCGCGCGTGGACGCAGCCCTTCCCGGCGCTGCCCCCCACCCAACCCGCGAGCGCCGAGCCCCCGTCGGCGGGCCCGATCGAGCTCTTCCGCGCGGACGGCGCGGTCGAGACGCGGCGCTGCGGAGAGCGAGCGCTCGAGGTGGCCCCGGAGGGCTGGGTCACCGTGCGTCTGCCTCCCGGCCCGCGCGTGGTCACGGGGTGGGCCGGCGTCTGCGAGCCGGAGCAGGCCGGGAGCGCGACGTTCCGCCTCGACGCCCACGGGGACGACGGGCCAATCTGGGTGGGGGAGCTCAGCTGGGAGGGCGGCGACTCGCGCGCGAGCCCCGTCGAGGCCGAGCTGCCCGACACGGGCGCCGCCTGGCGCGAGATCACCCTCTCCTCGCCCCGGCCCGACACCGAAGGCCTGGGCGCCGCGGGGTGGAGCGGGTTCGCGTTCGCGTTCCCGGTGGTCGAGGTGCGGGCGAGCGCCTTCAACGAGTCGGCGCACAACCGGGACTACGCGCCGGAGCTCGCCCACGACGGCGACGACCGGACCGAGTGGCACCTCCCGGACGGGCAGTCCGGCTGGATCGAGCTCGACCTCGGCGCCCCGCGCCGCGTGTCCGGCGTCGCGCTCACCAACGGGCACAACCCCGGCTACGACGACCGGGCCGCCCGCCGGGTGGTCGTGCACGCGCTCCGCAGCGACGCAGTCGGCGGCGACGAGGTCCTGGGCGAGGCGACCGGCGAGTTCGAGGCGTTCTCCACCGAGGGGGAGCGGATGATCGTGCCGCTCTCGGCCGAGGGCGTCGATCGCGTGCGCGTCTACGTCCGCTCCCACTTCCGCAACAGCGGCGCCCTCGCCGAGGTGCAGGTGCTGTGAGCGCGTCTCAGGTCACACCGCGGAGCCGCGCCGCGCTCGACGCCGCGCTCGACGTCGAGATCCTCGCCTTCGAGCGGGTCATGGCGACGGTCTGGCTCTTCTTCCTGCTCTGCGGCGTGGTCGCGTCCGCGATCATCGCGCTCACCACGTCGCTCTGGCTCGGCCTCGGCTGCAGCGCGCTCTCGGCCGCCTACCTGCTCTGGTACGTGCCCGTCTGGTTCCGGCTGACCCGCGGCCCTCAGCCGGGGTGGCTCCGCACCGCGAACGACGTCGTCGAGGCCACGATCCCCTGGGGCTTCATGGCGGTGCTCGTCTTCACCGAGGGCGGCGAGTACGCGCTGGGCTCCTGGGTCCCGCCGATGCTCTTCACCCTGCTGCTCCTCAGCCACGTGGTGCGCCTCCGCGATCGCTCGCCGCTCATCGTGGGCGTCTCGGGCGCGGTGATCTTCGCGGGCATCTATGTCTTCCTGGCGCGCGGGCGCATCGCGGCCGGCTTCGAGGGCCACGTGCTCTTCCAGGCCAACATGCAGCTGACACGCGGGGTGTCGCTGCTGCTCGCCGGCGTGGTCGCGTCGGTGGCGGCCCGGTACATGCGGCGCGTCATCGGCCGCGCCGACCGGGTGCTGCGAGAGCGCGAGCTGTTCGGGAAGTACCGCCTGCTGTCGCGGATCGCGGTCGGCGGCATGGCGGAGGTCTTCGAGGCCGTCTACGCGCCCGAGGGCGGCTTCGAGCGGCCGGTCGCGGTCAAGCGCATCCACGCGCACCTCGCCCAGCAGGAGCGCTTCGTCCAGCTCTTCCGTCAGGAGGCGGAGATCGGCTCGCGCCTCGCCCACCCGAGCATCGTGCAGGTGCTCGACTTCGGCAGCCGCGAGGACTCGTACTTCCTGGCCATGGAGTTCGTGGACGGGATCACCATGGCCCGGCTCCTCTCTCGGACCCGCGCGGACGGCGTCGAGATCCCCGAGCCGGTGATGGGGGCCATGCTCCGCGCCCTGCTCGAGGGGCTCCACCACGCGCACGAGGTCGCGCGCGGCGCGGACGGGGAGCTCCTGCGCGTCCTCCACCGCGACCTCTGCCCGCAGAACGTATTGCTATCGCGTAACGGTGAGATCAAGATCACCGACTTCGGGGTGGCGCGCGCGCTCCGCGACGCCGACGCGTCCCACACCCAGACCGTGGTCGGTCACAGCGGCTACATGGCGCCCGAGCAGGCCCGGGCCCAGCCGCTCGACCACCGCGCGGATCTGTTCAGCGTCGGGGTGATCGCCTGGGAGCTCGCGACCCGTCGCCGGCTCTTCGGGCGCAAGACGCAGGCGGCGACGGTCGAGGCGCTGCTCAACCTCGAGCTGGTGGCCCCCAGCACGTTGCGCCCGGGGCTGTCGGCGGGCTGGGACGACTTCGTGCTGCGCGCCCTCAGCCGAGACCGGGAGGGGCGACCGGCCAGCGCTCGCCACATGCTCGCCGAGCTGGACCGCATCCCCTCGTCGCGCTCGGACGGCGCCATCCGGCGCCTCGCCCAGCTGGTGCGCCAGCTCGGGGACGCGGCCGACGAGGTCCAGGACGAGGCGCCGACGGAGGTGGAGCTGCCCCGGGCTCGGACCCGCGTGCTTGTCCCCGAACCCGAAGCCCGCTAAACGCCCTCCATGACGTTCACCATCGTCTACGTGGCGGCCTCCATCGCCATCCCGCTCATCACCTTCGCCGTCTGCCTCATCGGCCAGAAGGTCGGCCACTGAGAGTGCTCTTCTCGCGGGACGCGTGAAGCCGGTCCTCCATCGCGGCATCGGCTGGCCGCGCGGGGTCACTCGCGTCGCGTCCCTGGTGATCGTCTACGTCGGCGCCTTCGCCGTGCTCTGGGGCCTGGGCCTCGTGGTGCGCGGCTGGCAGGGCTGGATCCTCCTCACCGCCCCCCTCGTCCTCTGGATCACCTCGCGCCTCTGGGCGTGGCACCGGGTGGGCGTCGAGGTGACCGAGGATCGACTTCGCTACGAAGGCGCCAACCCGCGGCGCGACTTCGAGGTGCGGCTGAAGTCCATCAAGGCCGTCTACTTCGACGATCTCATCCCGGGTCGGCCGCTGGTGCTCGTGCTCGACGACGGAGACGAGCGCGTGGTCGGAGAGCTCTCCCGAAAGGCCGCCCGCGCCGTCGCCAAGCTGCTGATCGAGCGCGGCATTCCCCGCATACGAGCCCGGCGGCGCTCGAAATCCGCCTGAGTTGTGCTCGGTCCAGTGTCTTCGTAGTCCAGAGTCGGCGGATTCTGATACCCTCTCAGCCGGAGGGTGCTGATGAGAGCTCGTCACTTGGCGGCGCTGGCCTTCGCGGTCGCCGTCGGAACCGCCGTGAGCGCGAGCGCTCAGGTCACCGTGGGGCCGTATTTCACGGTCATCTTCGACAACTCCGGGTCGATGACGAGCTCCACCGGGGGCGGCACGAACTCCTGTGGCCTGCCTCGCAACCGCATGAGCGACGCGAAGTGCGTGCTCCAGGACGTGGTGAACGGCTACGGCGAGGCGACCTTCGCGCTCGAGCGCTTCCGTCACAGCTGCTCGGGGAGCTGCAGCAGCAGCACCTGCTCGACCACCTGCGGCTGCTCCTGCTCGCTGACGTGCAACTCGACCGCCAACGCGGGTGAGGTGCTCGTGCCGATCGCGTCCGGGAACCAGTCGGACGTGCTCGAGTGGGTCGACTACTCCTGCAACTCCTGCACCTCGCTCACCCCGGGGACGCAGCCCGAGCTGCACGCGAGCGGCAACACCCCTCTCGCCGGCGCCCTTCGCGCCGCGCGCGAGTACTACCAGGGCCTCGACCCCCGCTTCGGCACCAGCCCCATCGCGACGGACAGCTTCTCGGGCTGCCGCCCCTACTACGTCATCCTCCTGACCGACGGCGACGAGACCTGCGGCGGCAACCCCGCGACCGCGGCGACCGAGCTCCGCAACACCAACGTCGGCGGCACGCTCTACGACATCCGCACCTTCGTGATCGGTTTCGGCATCACGCCGGGCGACGCGGACACGGAGGCGATCGCGACCGCGGGCGGCACCGACGCGCCGGGCTCCAACCGCGCCTTCTACGCGAGCGACGAGACCTCCCTCGCGCTGGCCTTCTCGCAGATCATGGCGGACTCGATCCTCTACGAGACCTGCAACGGCGTCGACGACGACTGCGACATGGCGATCGACGAGGGCTACACGCTGTACTGCGATCGCCCCGGCGGCACGCCGCCTCCGCCCACCCTCTGCACCGACCCGGGTGAGACCGTCTGCGACGGCATCGACGACAACTGCAACGGCTCGGTCGACGAGGGCCTGCTCAACGCCTGCGGCACCTGCGGCGCGGCTCCGACCGAGACCTGCAACGCGAGCGACGACGACTGCGACGGGATCATCGACGAGGGCGGCGTGTGCATGGGCTGCGTGCCCGGCCCCGAGCTCTGCGACGGCCTCGACAACGACTGCGACATGGCCGTCGACGAGAGCCTGACCCGCCCGTGCGGGACCAACACCGGCGTGTGCACGACCGGCACCGAGACCTGCTCGGCCGGCGCGTGGGGCGCGTGCAGCGGGACCGGTCCGTCCCCCGAGGTCTGCGACAACCTCGACAACGACTGTGATGGTGTGGTCGACGGGTTCAGCCGCTCGTGCGGGAGCGGCGTGGGCGAGTGTCGACCCGGCTCTCAGGTCTGCACGGCCGGCATGTTCGGCTCCTGCTCCGGCGCCACCGGTCCGTCCGCGGAGCTCTGCGACACGCGCGACAACGACTGCGACGGGACGACGGACGAGGGCAACCCCGGCGGCGGCGGCGCCTGCGGCTCGAGCATCGGCGAGTGCTCGCCCGGGACGCGCACCTGCATGGGCGGCGCGCTCGTCTGCACCGGCGGCACCAGCCCCGGCCCCGAGACCTGCGACGGCCTCGACGAGGACTGCGACGGCGCGACCGACGAGGGCGTGCCGACCATGGGCTCCTGCGGCAGCAGCACCGGCGCGTGCTCGCCCGGCGTGCTGACCTGCACGGGCGGCGGCTTCTCGTGTCAGGGCGGCGTGGGGCCGAGCGCCGAGACCTGCAACGGCATCGACGACGACTGCGACGGCGCGACGGACGAGGGCAACCCGGGCGGCGGCGGGACCTGCGGCACGTCCACGGGCGCCTGCATGACCGGCACGCTGACGTGCTCGGGCGGCGCCCTCAGCTGCGTGGGCGGCGTGAACCCCAGCGCCGAGACCTGCGACGGCGTGGACGAGGACTGCGACGGACTGACCGACGAGGGCAACCCCGGCGGCGGCGCGGCCTGCGGCACGACCACCGGCGAGTGTTCCCCGGGCAG
>SHBB01000339.1 GCA_004213565.1 Sandaracinaceae bacterium | reverse complement strand
GGGATGTCGAGCATGGTCTCGGCGACGCCGGCTTCGAGCGTGCCTGACTCGACCGCCCCTCCGGCGCGCGCGGTGGCGGGCACCGACTCGAACGCGCAGTGGTCCACCGACACGGGCTCCGGCGGCCCGGCGTCCACCGGCGGCGGCTCCACGCCAGAGTCGGGGTCGTCGACCACCCCATCGTCACACCCGGCCCCCATCAAGAGGGCCGCGATCAGCACACCTCGAAAGCTCATCTGAAGTCCGTCCATCCCACACTCCCGCGACGCCCCACCCCGGCACGAGCCAAGGTCCGGACGCCATCGAGCGTAGAGAGTACCGGTGACGGAGCCCACCGACAGCACCCATGACGGTTACGCCGCTCTTTCAGGGCGCGGTTCGGCTCATGGCAGGGGCAGGCGCCGCCTGGGCTTGCTAGACTCGGCCCTCGTGAGCGCTGCCCCGGCGAAACCGAGCCGCAAGGAGCCGCTTTCGCCCGGGAGGACGATCGCGGGTCGCTACGTCGTGCAGCGCCAGATCGGCCAGGGCGGCATGGGCGAGGTGCTCGAGGTGGAGCACGTCGGGCTCGGCCGCCGCTTCGCGCTCAAGGTCCTGCGGCTCGAGCGCTGGAGCGACGAGCTTGTGCGGCGCTTCAACCGCGAGGCGCGGGCCCTCGCCCGGGTGACCACGCCGCGCGTGGCCCAGGTGACCGACTTCGGCGTCGACGAGAGCTGCGGCCCCTACTACGTGATGGAGCTGCTCGACGGCGAGACCCTCGAGGACCGCCTGGAGCGCGAAGGCGTCGTCTCTCCGCAGGAGGCGCTGACGATCTGCGCGGAGCTCTGCGACGCCCTCTCCGAGGTCCACGCGGCCGGCATCGTGCATCGCGACCTGAAGCCGTCGAACGTGGGGCTGCTCGCGTCGGGCGTGGTGGGCGTGAAGCTCCTCGACTTCGGCCTCGCCGCGTCGATGGACGAGCAATTCCTGTCGCGGATCACGCAGAGCCAGCAGATCCTCGGCTCGCTCCCCTACATGGCGCCCGAGCAGTTCAACGGGGCCGACCCGCACCCGTGCATGGACATCTACGCGGTCGGCATCTGCCTCTTCGAGTCGGTGACGGGGCGGCTCCCGTTCCTCGCGCCGTCGACCGCGGCGCTGATCCATCAGATCCTCTCGACGCCGGTGCCGCCGTTGCCGGTGGAGCTCGCGCCGGGGCCGGTCGGCCCGCTCCTCGAGCGCTTCCTCGCCAAGGACGCCTCCGACCGCTTCGCCTCGGCCGCCGAGGCCGCGGCCGCGCTGCGCCAGGCGGTGAGCGCGCTCGGCGGGCCCCTGCGCCGTCATCCGCAGACGCGCGTGGCGTCCGCGGCCCCGCTCCCCGGGGCCACGCTCGCGAGCGGGCCGCCGCCGGCAGCCGCCATGATGCCGCCGACGATGGAGGCGCGCAGCGCGGGCGTCGGGCACATGCCGACCCTCATGGCGAGCGGTCTCTCCGGGAGCGGCCAGGAGGCGCCGACGGCGGAGTCGGGGACGCGGCTGTCGGAGCAGGGCCAGGCGCACGTCGCGTCGCAGGCGAGCTGGCAGCCAGGGCCCGCGCACACGCCCACCACCGCGCCGATGGCGGCCGCGCCCGCGTCGGGCTCCACGCTGCTCAAGGTGCTCCTGACCGGCGTCGTGGGGCTCTTCCTCGCGCTGCTGGCGGGCGGGGGCGTCGTGGCGGCGCTGAGCCTGACGCGCGACGGATCCGACGACACGCCCCCTCCGGTGACACAGCCCGCGCCCGCCGTCGCCGTGGAGCCTCCGCCGAGCGTCGCGCCGCCCGAGCCAGGGCCGGCCGCGCCGGACGCGACGGAGGCGGAACCCGTCGAGGCGCCGACCGAAGCGGAGGTCGCCCGGCCCGCGCCGGATCCCGTGGACGTGTCCCCACGGAGGGAAGCCCCGCGGCGCGGCGGCGTAGGTCGACGGGAGCGCTCCCCGCGCGAGGTGACCGAGCCTCGCGTCCGGACCCTCCCCCCCTCGACGGCCCCCCGAACGCCTCCGTCCCAACCCCAGAGAGACCCCGAATGGCGAGGCGACCGCACGATATCCGACTGGTAGGCCTCCGACTGGTAGGCCTCGCCCTCGCGCTCGCCGCCGCGTCGCTCGCGCCGTCCTCGGCTGGCGCGCAGGACACCCGTGAGCAGGCGCGTCAGCTCTTCGAGCGGGGCGTCGCGGCGATGGACGGCGGCAACCCGGCCCTCGCCACGCAGTACTTCCAGCAGAGCTATCAGCTCTATCAGCGCGCCTCGACCGCCTGCAACATGGCGCTCGCGCTCGAGCGGAGTCAGCGCGCATGCGACGCGGGCGGCTGGTACCGACAGTGCGCGGCGCTCGACACCGAAGGCCGCTTCCGCGACCACGCGCAGCGCCAGGCGGCGGCGCTCGACGCCCAGTGCCAGACGAGCCCCTCCGCGCCGAACCCGTTCGTGGGGGGCCCCGCCGCGCAGCAAGGCTCGACGCAGCCCGCGCTGACCGCGTCGGGTCACGCCACCGTGGTCGAGGGCCCGGGCGCGACGAGCTCGGCCCCGGTCTTCCGGACCCGCGGCGCCGACCACACCCTGCTCGCGGTGGGCATCGTGGGCATGGTCCTCGGGGGCGGCGCGATCGGGGGCGGCGCCGCGGCGGCCGTCGAGGGGCAGGCGCGGCTCGACGGCCTGCCGCCGACGATCCAGGAGGGCAGCCCCGAGCACGATCGCTGGCTCGAGGCGGCCACCCTGCACGACGTCGCGCTCGGCCTCTACATCGGCGGCGGCGCCCTGGCGCTCCTCGGCGCGATCATGATCGTGATCGATCTGGCTCAGCCGGGCGCTTTCGGCGGCTCGTCCGAGGCGGCACCGCAGCTGCGCTTCGGCCTCTCGCCGACGCCCGGCGGCGCGTTCGGACAGCTCGCGCTGACGTTCTGAATCGCGCGACCGGAAATCGGGACCTGAAACCAGACGCCGGGCGGCCGCGTACGAAGTCGTCCGAGCCGTGCGATCGCGCCGTGGTTCGGCTTGTCTTCGCGCGCTCGTTTGCCTAAAAGGACGCCCCATGACTCTGCGTCGTCACCTGCCCTACGCCCTCATCGCCGCCCTCCTCCTCGCCTTCGCCGGCGCGAGCGGCGTCCTCGCCCCCGTCGCCCACGCGCAGACGGAGGAGGACCCGGAGCCCGAGGTCGCCGACCAGGGCCCGGAGGCGGAGGCCGTCTACGACCGCCTGCTCGCCGTGGAGCTCGTCGGCGGCGTGGACACCCCCTTCGGCGTCGCGGGCGGCGTCATCGAGTTCGCCCCGTGGCGCTACCTCGCCTTCTACGCGGGCGGCGGCATCGGCCGCGACGGCGGACGCTTCGCCGGCGGCGTGCACGGGCGCTACCCCATCGGCAACGCGGCCGTGGGCCTGATGCTCGGCTTCGGCGGCGGCGCGATCAGCTGGGAGAGCACCGGCGGCGAGATGTTCCTCGCGCGCCGCCACTGGGACATGGCGCTCTTCTTCCACAGCGGCATCACCTTCGAGTACCGCTGGCCCGAGGGCATCTTCGGGCGCATCGGCTTCGGCATGGACGGCCTGATCACGCCGGAGGAGCCCGACGCGTGCTCGCTCGGACCGGCCAACGGCTCCGGCTCGGGAGAGCCCTGCGGCTCGGCAGCGGACACCCTCGCCCTCCCCATCCGCGGCTGGGCCGGCCTGACCATCGGCTACGCGCTCGATCTCTGAGCCGAGCCTCGGTTGACGTCGTCCGGGGGCCGAGATAATCGGCCCCTGTTCTTTTGTGTGCGCGTGAGCTCTCGCGCGCGATCTGGGAGATGCAGCATGACCATGCCCGTGAGTGAGGCGCGAGACCGACTCTCCGACCTCGCACAGCGCCTCGATGCGCTGGGGAGGTATCTTTGACGTCCCTGGACTGGAGAGACGCCTCGATCATCTGAACGCGCAGACCAGCGCCGAGGGCTTCTGGGACGATCCCGAGGCAGCCCAGAAGACGGTGCAGGAGCGCGCAGGCCTCGAGCATCAGGTCACGACCTTCCGCAAGCTCGAGCAAGAGGTGAACGACCTCGGCGAGCTGCTCGAGATGGCGGCCGGCGAGGACGAGTCGATGGTCGACGACGTCGCGTCGCAGATCCCCGAGCTCGAGAGCCGCGTTCGCAGCGCCGAGCTGGCGCGCATGCTGAGCAAGCCCGAGGACAAGAACGACGCGATCCTCTACGTGAACCCCGGCGCGGGCGGCGTGGACGCGCAGGACTGGGCCGAGATGCTCTTCCGCATGTACCTCCGGTGGTGCGAGCGGAAGGGGTTCAAGATCGAGATCCTCAACGAGCAGCCGGGCGACGAGGCGGGCCTCAAGGACGCGTCGATCGCGGTGCGCGGGCCCAACGCGTACGGCTACCTCAAGGCGGAGAACGGCGTGCACCGGCTCATCCGGATCAGCCCGTTCGACAGCCAGGCGCGCCGTCAGACCTCCTTCGCCGCGGTGCACGTGGTGCCGGAGATCGACGACGACGTCGAGGTCGACATCAAGAAGGAAGACCTCGAGGTCGACACGATGCGCGCCGGCGGCAAGGGCGGCCAGCACGTGAACAAGACCGAGTCGGCCATCCGCATCACGCACGTGCCGAGCGGCATCGTCGTCAAGTGCGCGGCCGAGCGCAGCCAGCACAAGAACCGCTCGACCGCGATGAAGATGCTGCGCGGCCTGCTCTACGAGAAGATGCTCGAGGAGAAGGCGAAGCAGTTCGCCGACAACTACGAGAGCGACAAGAGCGCGATCGACTTCGGCTCCCAGATCCGTACGTACACGATGCAGCCCTACCAGCTGGTCAAGGACGAGCGGACCGAGCACAAGGTGAGCAACGTCGACGCCGTGCTCGACGGTGAGATCGACCCGTTCATCGAGGAGTACCTGCTCTTCAGCGCGAACCGCGAGGCCGACAAGGCGGACGGCAAGAGCTGATTTGTCGACGGCCGGCGCAATGAACGCGCGGCCCTGGTGTTGAGGCCGCACGCGGCCGTGGAGACGAGAGAGTGGCGACCGAAGACGAGCTCGAGCAGGCGCGGAGGGTCCACGCCGACGCGCTGCGGGAGGCCGGAGCGCGGCCCTACCCGAACGACTTCCGTCCGACCGACGCGGAGCGGAACAAGCGCGCCGAAGCGGTCGCCCTCTGTCAGCGCGAGGATCTGAAGGTCGCCCGTGAGGACGCCGACGTGATCGTCGAGCGCCGCGGGCCCCTCGCGGTGGTCGAGCGCGACGGGGAGAAGGTCGAGCGCTTCCCGCAGGAGGACGAGATCGCGGCCGACGCCCCCACCTACCCGCTCTACGGCCGCGTGGTCGCCAAGCGCGGGCCGTTCCTCGTGATCCAGACGCCGCACGGGCGCGCGCAGGCGTACCTGCCCAACAAGGGCGGTGAGCTGACGGAGGCCGAGCAGGCGCAGCTGAAGGCGCTCGATCTCGCGGACCACGTGGCCATCGAGGGTCCGCTCATGGGCACCCGGCGCGGGGACGCCGCGGTGATGGTGCGCAGCTACCGGCACATCTCGAAGGCGCTGCGCCCGCCCCCCGGCAAGTTCCACGGGCTCAAGGACGTCGAGAAGCGCTACCGCGAGCGGTACGTCGACCTCTTCGCGAACCCCGACGTGGCGGCGGTCTTCGAGGCCCGCGCGCTCATCGTGCGGGCGCTGCGGCGGGTGCTCGACGAGTCCGGCTTCCTCGAGGTCGAGACCCCGATGCTGCAGTCGGTCCGAGGCGGCGCGACGGCCAAGCCGTTCCACACGCACCACAACGCGCTCGACATCCCGCTCTTCCTGCGCATCGCGCCGGAGCTCTACCTCAAGCGGCTCGTCGTGGGCGGCTTCGACCGGGTGTACGAGATCGGGCGCAACTTCCGGAACGAGGGCGTCAGCACGCGCCACAACCCGGAGTTCACGATGCTCGAGTACTACATGGCGTACGCCACGTACGAAGAGCAGATGGACCTGACGGAGGCGGTCATCAAGGCGGCCGACGCCGCGGTGGCGGCGCGCTTCGGCGAGCGCTGGAGCGCGGAGCGCAGCTTCGACTTCGCGGGCGACTTCGCGCGCGTTCCGATGACCCAGGCGATCCTGGACCGCGTCACGAGCGACGAGCTCGGGCCGACGCCCTTCGACGGGCTGGACGCTGACACCCTGGCCGACGAGGCGAAGCTCGCCGAGCGCTGCGCGGCCGCGAAGCTCCCCCCGAACGAGCGCAAGCTGCTCGACGGGTGCACCAGCCACGGCGAGCGCGTCTTCGCGCTCTTCGAGATCCTCGCCGAGCCCGCGCTCGAGCAGCTCTACCGCACCGAGGACGGCGCCCGGTCGCGCCCCGTCTTCATCACGCGCTTCCCGTTCGAGGTCTCGCCCCTCGCGCGGCGCAACGACGCCGACCCGAAGGTCTGTGATCGCTACGAGCTGTTCATCGAGGGCCGAGAGCTGGCCAACGGCTTCAGCGAGCTGAACGACCCCGACGACCAGGCCGAGCGCTTCGAGGCGCAGCTCGCCCTCCGTGAGAAGGGCGCCGAGGAGACGATGGACTTCGACGCGGACTACATCCGCGCGCTCATGCACGGCATGCCTCCCGCGGCGGGCTGCGGCATCGGCGTCGACCGGCTCGTGATGTCGATCTGCGGCCAGTCTTCGATCCGCGACGTGCTGCTCTTCCCGTTGCTCCGGCCGGAGGGCGCGTGAGCGAAGAGGCGCCGGAGGAGTCCGCGGCCGCGGATCCGGCGCCAGCGCTGTCGCCGCTCCCCGAGCCGAAGCGCCGCCGTCCGCTGGTCGCCGAGCGGGAGCTCCGCATCGGCTGGCCGGGCGCGGCGCTCGGCGCCTGGGTGGTGCTGCACTACGTGCTCGCGATGGCGCCCTATCTCTGGGTGGTCGCGCAGCCCTCGGCCCCGATGGAGGCGCAGCCTCTCTTCGCGTGGCTCCCGGCGCTGATGTTCGCGCCCTCCTCGACGATCACGCTCCTGCTCGCGCTCGCGGTGCTCATCCGCCTCCCTCGGGTGGCGCCGGGCACCCGCGGGCGGGCGCGCATGCTGTTCCTGGCGGTCGGCGCGACCCTTCGCGCGCTAGGCGCGATCGCGCTCGTCCCGCTGTTGATGAAGGTCTTCAGCGAGCCGAACGCGTTCCTCTCGGGGCTCGGGGGCGGCGCGCTTCCCGTCGGCGGCACGCCCGAACAGCTCGAGTCGATCCGCATGGTGGCCAGCTCACAGGGCACGCTCCCGCTGCTCATCGCGGCCCTGATCGTCACCAACGTGGGCGCGCTCGTGGAGCAGACCGCGGCCATCAGCGCGTGGTTCCTCATCTCCCAGCGCATCCGCCGCGGTTTCTGGCTCGTCACCGACGTCCTCGTCGGCGCAGCCTTCGTGGCGGTGCTCCTGCTGCTGCCCTGGACGCCGCTCAGCGACGCGCCCGACGCCTGGCAGCTGCCCGCGATCAAGCTCGCCGTCACCACCATCGCCTCCGTCCGCATCCTCGCGCGCGTGCTGCCCTTCGGGCTGGACGGCATGGAGACGGTCGGGATCCGGCTCCTGGTCGCGGCGCGCATGATGCGTGCGAAGAAGAGCGGCTTCGTCACGGCGATCGGCTTCCTGTCGATCGGCGCCGTCTCGATCAGCTCGTGCGTCCTGACGAGCACGCTGAGCGTCATGGGCGGCTTCCGGAACGACCTGAAGCAGAAGATCCTCGGCAACCACGCGCACGTCGTCGTGGACCGGGAGCACGGCGAGTTCGAGGGCTGGGCGCCCACCCTCGACGCCGTGCGCGCGACCGACGGCGTCGTCGCCGCGAGCCCCTACGTGCAGGGCGAGGTGATGATCACCAGCGCGACCAACCTCGCGGGCGCGGTGATCCGGGGCATCGACCCGGCGACCATCGGCGACGTGACCGAGCTGCGCCGCAACCTGCGCCACGGGCAGCTGGACTACCTCGAGCACCCCGAGCGGCTGAACGAGCTGCGCGCGAGCGAGATGCGCCGCGGCCTGCTGGCGCCGCCCGAGCCGGGCCGCATCGAGATGGACGACGGACCGACGGAGAACGACCGCGGCAGCCTCTTCGACGAGGTGGAGCGCACCCTCGATGAGGTCGATCGAGAGCAGGCCGAGCGCGAGCGCATCGAGGCGGACATCGACGAGTTCCTCCTCCCCGAGGGCGCCCTGCCCGAGCGGCCCTCGCAGGAGACCGCGGCGCCTGGTGACGCGCCCGAGGACGGGCTCGGGCCCGACGTCCTGCCGGGGCTCATCGTGGGCCAGGAGCTCGCCCGGACCCTGCGCTTGCACGTGGGCGACGAGGTGAACGTGGTCTCGCCCCTCGGCGAGCTCGGCCCGAGCGGCCCCATGCCGAAGAGCCGCCCGTTCCGCGTGGCCGGGATCTTCTACAGCGGCATGTACGAGTTCGACGTCAAGATGGCGTACACCACGCTCGAGGCCGCCCAGGGCTTCCTCAGCGTGGGCGACGCCATCACGGGCATCGAGGCGAAGGTCGAGGACGCGGAGGCCGCCATGGGCGTCGCCGCCGCGATGGAGCGCGCGATCGGCCGCGACGATCTGCGCGTCCGCGCCTGGCAGGAGGTGAACAAGAACCTCTTCGGCGCGCTGCGGCTCGAGAAGCTCGTCATGTTCATCATGCTCGGCATCGCGATCCTCGTCGCCAGCTTCTGCATCGTCGCCACACTGACCCTCCTCGTGCAGGAGAAGCGCAAGGAGGTGGGGATCCTCAAGGCGATGGGGGCGACGGCCGAGCAGATCGTGGCGATCTTCATGGCCCAGGGTCTGATGATAGGTGTGCTGGGCGCGGCGACCGGGCTCGGGCTCGGCTACGTCGCCACGTTCGCCACGGAGCACTTCGGCGTCAACTTGAATCCCGAAGTCTATTACATCGACAGGCTGCCGGTCCACGTCGACCCGGCCGAGTTCGCGTTGACGGGCGTCGCGACGGTCATCGTCTGCTTGCTCGCGACCATCTACCCCGCAATCCTCGGCAGCCGCCTGCAGCCCATGGAAGCGCTGCGAGACACCTGATGCAAAGCCAGCCAAGCCCCGCCCCCCTCGTCGAAGTCGAGGGCGTCTGGAAGAAGTTCCTCCACGAGGAGCGCGAGGTCGTGATCCTCAAGGACATCGATCTGCGCATCGAGCAGGGGGAGATGCTCGCGGTGGTCGGGCCGAGCGGCGCGGGCAAGAGCACGCTGCTGCACATCCTCGGCACCCTGGACCTGCCGACGGCGGGCTCGATCCGCTACCAGGGCCGCGACGTCACGCGCTACTCCGCGGCGCAGCTGGCCGCGTTCCGGAACGACAGCCTCGGCTTCGTCTTCCAGTTCCACCACCTGCTGCCCGAGTTCACCGCGCTCGAGAACGTGATGATGCCGGGCCTCATCCAGGGGAAGAAGCGTCGCGCCATCGAGAAGCGGGCCAAGGAGCTGCTCGACGAGGTCGGGCTGAGCCACCGCCTGAGCCATCGGCCGGGGGAGCTCTCCGGCGGCGAGCAGCAGCGCGTCGCCTTCGCGCGCGCCCTCGTGATGGAGCCGAAGCTGGTCATGGCCGACGAGCCGACGGGCAACCTCGACTCGAAGACGAGTGAGGCCATCCACAAGCTCTTCTTCGATCTGAACGAGAGCCGGGGCACGACCTTCCTGATCGTCACCCACAGCCGCGATCTGGCCGACCGCATGCCGCGCAAGGTCTCCATGCGCGACGGACGCATCGAGTCCGACTGGCGCCGCAGCGAAGACACCGACGAGGCGCGAGCCGACGACGCATCGCCCGGCCCATCGCCCGACACTGCGGACGACACGGCGGACGACGCGGTCGAGGCGCCGCTTGACCCCTCCGAAGCCCACGGCTAGAGCTGGCGAAATCTCGTGAATCATTGGCTTCGGACCGGATCGCTCTTCTTCGCGCTGCTCGCGGGCTCGCTCGTCGTGAGCGCAGGCGCGCGCGCCCAGGAAGAGGAGGACCCGGACGCCGAGATCGAAGAGGCGGGCGAAGAGGCGGAGGCCGACGCGGAGAGCGAAGCCGATGCCGAAGCTGACGCCGAGGCGGAAGCCGACGAAGCGCCCGAAGAAGACGCGCCCGAGGAACCCGAGGAAGAAGAGGAGGCGTACGAGCCGGTCGAGGACGAGGAGGAGGGGCTCGACGTGCCCCGCACCCTCTGTCACGGGCGGCGCGTTCGACGCATCCGGATCCGCGGCAACCGCCGCGTCTCGGACGACGACGTCACCGCGACCATCCGGCTCCGCCCGGGCAGCACCTGCCGCGACTCGGCCGTCGCCCGCGACGCCCAGGCGCTCTGGAACCAGGGCTTCTACGACGACATCGTCGTCGAGGCGGAGGAGCGCGGCAGCGACCGCATCGACCTGACCTTCCGCGTCCGCGAGCGGCCCGCGATCGGGCGGATCACCTTCGAGGGCAACGACAACGTCGAGCAGGCCGACCTCGTGGAGGTCGTGGACCTGACCGAGGGCGGCATCCTCTCGGTCCCGACCGTGCGCGAGCAGGTCACCGCGATCCGCGACAAGTACGCCGAGGAGGGCTTCTTCCTGGCCCGCGTCAGCTATCGGCTGCGCCGGATGGAGAACAACCAGGTCGACGTGGTCTTCCAGGTCGACGAGGGCGAGCGCGTCACGGTCCGCCGGGTGCGCTTCGTCGGCAACCGCCACCTGGCGGACGGCGAGCTCCAGAGCGTGA
>SHBB01000338.1 GCA_004213565.1 Sandaracinaceae bacterium | reverse complement strand
CCCGCCGTGATGGAGGGGCGCTAGGCAGCGATCACAGCTATCAACCCAAGCTGTCGCCACCGTTTGACCGCGGGCCGCGCTCGTTGCACTCACGAAACCGTGACCACCTCGACCAGAATTCCCTCACGCGTGGATCTCCTCGTCGCCGGGGCGGGCACCGCGGGCGCGGCGCTCGCGGGCAGCGCGGCCGCGCGTGGCCTCACGGTGCTGTGCGTCGACCGTGGCCCTCTCGACGCGGCGGGCGCCTCGTGGGTCAACGGGATCACGAGGGAGGCCTTTCACGAGGCGGGAGTCCCCGCCCCGGAGGGGGCCGAGCTTCGCGGCGCAGGAGGGGACTTCCACATGCTCGCGGGCTGGGGTCCCGAGCGGATCGTCGTGGGCGATTCGGGCCTCCTCGAGGTGGACATGCGGCGCCTCGTCGCGCGCTTGCAGGACCGCGCGCGCGAGGCGGGCGCGACGCTCTCGGGCGGGGTCACCGTGGAGGGGCTGGACGGCGGGGCGGTCCACACCTCGGCCGGCGTCGTGCGCGCGGACGTGATCGCCGACGCGAGCGGCGTCGCGGGGCTGAACCTGCTCGGCGCCCCGCCGATCCCTCGCCGCGACCTCTGCGCCGCGGCGCAAGCGGTTCACGCGGTCGCGGACCCGAGCGGCGCCCGCGCGTTCCTCTCCGAATACGGGGCCCGAGAGGGCGACACCCTCTGCTTCGCGGGGCTCGCGGGCGGCTACTCGATCCTCAACGTCTCGGTCCACGGAGACGAGGTCAGCCTGCTGACGGGGACGATCCCCGCGGACGGTCACCAATCCGGGCGAGCGTTGCTGGAGGGCTTCGCCGCGGAGCGCGGCTGGATCGGGGCGCGCATCTTCGGAGGGCACCGCGCCATCCCGCTCGGCCGACCCCGGGACACGCTGGCCCGCGGGCGCGTGGTCGCGCTCGGCGATGCGGCCCGGCAGGTGTTCTCGGCGCACGGGTCAGGCATCGGGCCAGGCATGGTGGCGGCGCGCACCCTCGCCGACGCCCTGGCCGACGGTGGGCGCGTCGAGGACTACGCGGTGGGCTGGATGCGGCGGCACGGCGGGCTCTTCGCCGCGTACGATGTCTTCCGGCGGTTCTCGCAGTCGCTCTCCCCGATGCAGCTGACCCGGCTGATGCGCTCGGGGCTGATGGACGCGGAGGCGACGGCGGCCGGGATGAGACAGCGGCTCCCCACGGCGAGCGTCGGCCGTCTGGTCGGCATGCCCGCGGCGCTGCGGCGCGCGGGCGGCGTGTCGGGTCCGCTCGCCGCCGCTGGCGCGCGCATGGCCGGCCTCCTCGCGCTCTACGCGCGATACCCTCGCGCCGCGTCCTCCCGCGCCCGCTGGTCGGCCGCGGTCACGGCGCTGCACGGCGGCGCGGGCTGAGGCGAGCAACCCGAACTGCCTGCGTCGTGTCGCGGCTACTTGTAGGCGACGGCCGCGCTCGTGGGGCCGGCCAGCGGGACGACCTCGAAGCGCTGGAACCCGGCCTCGCTGCACCACGATCGGAAGTCCGCGCTGGTGTAGTCGAAGGCGTCGCCGAACTCGATGAGCATGTTCAGGGACATCAGCAGGCCGAACGCGTTCTCGCGGCGCGCGTCGTCGATCAGGTTCTCGATCGCGATGAAGGCGCCCCCCTCCGGCAGCGCCTCGTAGGCCTTCCGGATCAGCACCTTCTTCTTCTCCAGGTTCCAGTCGTGGAGGATGTTCCCCATCGTGATCACGTCGGCTCGGGGCAGCGAGTCGGCGAAGAAGTCGCCGGAGACGACGTCGATCCGCTCCGCCATGCCCGCCTCCGCGATCGCCTTGCGCGCGAGCGGCGCGACCGGCGGCAGATCGAAGCTCGTGAGGGAGAGGTGCGGGTGCCGCGCCCCGACGAGTCGTGAGAGGAGCCCGAGCGCGCCCCCGATGTCGGCGACGGTCTCGTACCGGGAGAAGTCGAACCGCTCCGAGAGCAGGGCGAAGTTCCCGGCCTGAAATCCGGTCATCGCCTCGAGGAACTCGGCCAGGCGCGCCTCGTCGGCGTAGAGCTCCTCGAACATCGGCCGACCGCCGCCTCGGGTCTCGTTCTGCGGCTGGCCGCTCCGGAGCGCGTCGCCGAGGTGATTCCAGAAGCCGAAGAGCCGCGCGTTGAGCATCTTGGGCATCCCGCCGATGTATTGCGCGCTCCGCGCGTCGAGGAACGCCGCGGTCTCGGAGGTGTTGGCGTAGCGCGCCTCCGCCCCCTCTCCGGTGCGCTCGAGGAAGCGCATGGCCACGAGGGCGTCGAGAAAGTCGAGCGTCCCGCGCGGGTGCAGCCCCAGGGTCTCGCCGATCCGGGACGCGCTCATCGCGCCTTCGCCGAGGGTCGTGAACAGGTCCAGCTCGACCGCGGTGAGCAGCGTCTTCGACGCCCAGAAGCCGGTCGCGGTTTGCATGATGCGATCCGGGCTCGGCGGCTCGTTCGTGATGTGTTCGTCCATGGCTCTTCCCTCCCGTGGTGGTTGATGTGCTCACGGTGACCGTGCATACGCGCAGCATCAATGTCAGTATCTGCAGGTGCCCCCTGCAGATTCGCAGGCCCCGACCCCGAGCTGGGATGATCTGCGCGTCTTCCTCGCGATCCTCCGGGAGGGCACCTTCGCGGCCGCGGGGCGGCGCATCGGCGTCAACGCGACCACCGCGGCGCGGCGCCTGGCCTCGCTGGAGGCGAGCGTCGGGGCCCAGCTCTTCAGCCGGACCCGCGACGGGCTCGTGCCGACCGCGGCGGCCGAGCGGATGCGCGAGCCGTCCGAGCTGATCGAGCGTCAGGTCCTCCGGATCCAGCGCCGCGTCGCGGGCGGCGACGCGCAGCTCGCGGGGCGCGTGCGGCTCAACTCCACCGAGAGCCTCGCGGTCAGCTTCCTGGTCGAGCGCCTCGCCGGCTTCCGCCGAGAACACCCGGACATCGAGCTGGAGCTCACCACTGGAGATGCGATGGTGGACTTGACGCTCGGGCATGCCGACCTCGTGATCCGCCACCGCGCTCCGGGTACTGGGCCGGGCGTGGAGACCCTGGCCCACGTCGACGTCGTCGCCAGGCGCCTCGGCCCGATCGCGTTGGCGGTCTTCGCGTCCGAAGAGTACCTACGCCGAGAGGGCGTCCCCGAGGACATCACCGACGTGCGCGGACACTCCGCGGTGCTGCCCGAAGGAAACGCCCGCTACCTGCCGGGCTCCTCGTGGGCGCTCGAGATCGCGCCGCAGCTCCGTACCTCGATCCGCACGGACAGCGTCGGCACCATGCACGCGGCCTGCCGCGCGGGCTTCGGCCTCTGCATGCTGCCTTGCTTCCCAGCCGTCTACGAAGCCGGCGTCGTGCGCGTGTCGGACGTCGTCGACACCCGCGACACCTGGCTCCTCATGCCCGGCGATCTTCGCCGCGTCGCCCGTGTTCGCGCCCTCTGGGACTACCTGCTCGCCCTCTTCGAGGAGCACGGCCCCGTCCTCGCCGGCGAGGTCGCGCCCCCCGGCGGCGACGCGCGCCACACCTGACGCTCGACGCCCGATCCGCTCGCGCGTCCTCTGGCACGGAGAGTGAATGACCGCCCCGACGGCGTGCCATCCCGTGCCGCCCTGGAGACTTCGTGCGCGGAACCCTGCTCTCGATCTCGCTCGCGGCGCTCGCCAGCACCGGGTGCTTCGACAACCACGGTCGGGGCGGCCCCACTCCAGGCGCCGACGCGGGGCCCCCGCCGACCGCCGACGCGGGGCTCCCGCCGCCCGCCGTCGACTACTGCGAATGCTGCGGGGTCACGGTCGAGATCCCGGCCGGCGAGGACTGCGAGCTCGGGTGGTGCGATCCGTACTGCCTCTTCCCTCCCCCCGTGGTGTGCGACGAGGTCGAGCTCCGCGCGCTCGATCTGATCTGCCCTTCCTTCGTGCCCGCCGGCCAGCCGACCCGCATCCCGGTCGCGATCGGCGGCGACGGCGAGTGCTACTGCGGTGAGCAGGTGCTCTGCGACGCGCAGCTCGGCGCGGAGCCCTTCGTGCTCGAGATCGAGAGCTCGGTCTGCGCCGAGGGCGCCCTCTGCGAAGCGTGCTTCCCGTACATCGAGGCGGAGTGCGAGCTGCCTCCGATGGAGACCGGCACGTGGACCGTGCGCGCCAACGGCGAGGACCTGTTCCAGCTGAGCGTGGCGCCCGCCGGCACCATGCCGGAGTGGGGCCTCGAGTGCGTTCATCGTCGGGGCGAGGATCGCCTCGGGTGCGGGACCGACTGGCCTCCGCGACGCGTGTTCGAGCCCACCAGCGCCTGTCATCCCGAGGGCGCCTACCCGGAGGAGCGCGTCACCTTCACCGTCACCGACGGGTGCGCCGGCTGCGGGACGATCGAGGGGCCGTGCGAGGTCGAGGTCTTCGACGACGTCGTGCGGCTTCGCCCGTCCCGGGTGGAGACCCAGTGCGACGTCGACTGCCCCACCGTGTGCATGCCGATGGACCACACCTGCGTGAGCCCGCCCCTGCCCGAGGGGACCTGGCGCGTCTTCCTCGAGGACGTGGAGATCGGGACCCGGATCGAGGTCGCGTCCCCTCCGGGCACCACCGATGAGGTCTGCGGCGAGCTGCTCGGAGGCTGAGGCTCGCCCATGCATTGAAGAGGTCGCGCCCTCCGACCGTCGACCCTGACCGAGCGGAACGATTTCGGTACGCTCGAGGCTCAGCCAAGTGGGGAGGCCACCGTGAGAGAAGAGAGGAACCACGCGCGGGCGCGCCGGGGGCAGGCGTCGCTCGTCGTCGTCGTGGCGTCTTTGATCTGGACGTTGGGGGCCACGGCCCAGGCCCAGCCGGCAGACCCGATCGCGCGCCTGCACATCGTGAACGCGGGGATCAACCTGGGCTGGGTCAACGGGATCCTCGAGACCGAAGGCGGCCTCACCGCAGCGAACCAGCCGGAGATCGCGACCGACCTCGCCAACGCATCGGCGGCGATCACGGCGCTGATCCCGCTCATCTCGTCGCCGCCCTACGACACGCGGCCGCTCGTCGCGGTCAATCGCATGATCCTGCGTTTCTCCACGGAGCTCGGGAACCTGTCGCGCCGGCGGGCGCTCCGCGACCTCGCCCAGATCCACGCCAGCCTGCGGACCGCGCTCGCGGTCTACTACGACGCCCGCACCCGCCGGGTCGTGGCGCAGAGCAACTGCGACGCCGCGCTCTTCTCCGCCGGCTACCACTTCGGCACGGGGCACACCGCCATCAACCGCGGCAATGCAGCCCTCGAGCGTCGGGCGCGCAGTGGCCTCGGCCGCGCGATCCAGTCGGGGGAGCGCGCCGCGCAGCGCCTGGCCTGCCCATTCCCGGGCGCGTCGCTGCGCGCGCTTCCCATGATGAGCAGCCAGACTCCGACCACCTACGCGACCGCGAGGCCGCTGATCCAGACGGCGGCCCAGGCCGTGACGGGGGGACCCACGCCCGGCGGGGGATCGAGCGCGTCGAGCACGGGGGCCGGCGTCACGATCGCCCCGGGCGGCGGGCCGCCGGATCGCCCCGCCCCCTCGCGACCGGCGGCGACGCCCACGCGGCCCGATCTCTCGTGTGCGTGGTCCTCGCGATGGGGCGACATCCACTGGGACGAAGGCTGGTACGGCGCGCGACACAAGACCATTCGCGGGCAGCTCCGGCTCGAAGGCGGTCGCTGGGTCTACCGCGGCACGTGGGGACGGACCAACAGCAGCCGCACCGGCAGCGTGGTCCTCACGTTCGACTCACCCACGCACTTCGACGGCTACTACACGTACGCCGGCTCCACCTCACAACACGCCTGGTCAGGCTCCGGTAGCTGCCGCTGAATCTCCCAGGTGGCGGAGACGCTCCCCGCGCTATTCTCCCGCCGTGCGACTGACCTTGTCCGATGCGGCCCTCGACGCCCGGGAGCTGACGTTCACCGTCGAGGGCACGGGCGCGCGGGAGCTGCGTCTGGAGGTCTCGCGCTCGGCCCGGATCCGGCTGTCCGCAGGTGCGCGACGGCTCATGTGGGCCCGCGTGTGCAGCGGCTTCTACGGCGTCACCTTCGCGCGGAGCGAGGACGCGTCCTCCCCCGGCTTTCTCCCGCCGTTCCGAGCTGACGAGGCGCGTCGCCACCAGGACCGTGCCTGGTGGATGCGGCGGATCGCGAGCGGGCTGGCCGAGAGCCCGATCACCCCGCTGCGGCCGGGTCGTTGGCAGCTCGCCCACCTCGTCGCGGACGCGTCCGACGGCGCGTGTTTCGTCCACCCTCGCGCCGAGCTGAGGAGCGTGGGCCCCCTCACCGTCCTCGACCTCCTCGAGGCCGCCGCTGCGCCTTCGACGCGCGATGACGACTTCGGGGGGCACGGGTCCTGGAGCGTGTGGCCGCTGCGTCGGCCCTCGGACGCCGACGAGGCGCGCGTCAAGGCGTGGCGCAAGCACGCCGTGGAAGGCACATTGCCACCCGTCGTGCTCTGGTCCGTCTCCGGCCTTCAGAGTCATCTCCTGCTGGACGGTCACGATCGCCTCGTGGCCGCGCGCTCGGCTGGAGTGACGCCAGACGTCGTGCTGCTGTGGCGCGTTCACGAGACGCCGCCGACCGAGGAGCGAATGGCCCGAGCGGCGCACGCGTACACGAGCCAGTTCGAGCGCCACCCCGGCGGAAGGCAGGCGTTGAACACGATGCTCGAGCGCGCGTTCTCCCCTACGCGCGCGCCCGCCGACACGTTCGCGATCGGCCGCTCCGACATGGACGACGAGTGGGACCGCGAGGTGGCCTCGGTGCTGACGGCGGAAGACGCGGACGCCCTCTGCCGCGCCGACTTCTGATCCGCAACGTGAAACTCAGGGCCGCGCGGACCAGACCTGGTTCGCGCGACCGTGACAGGGATAGGCGATCACCCCGGTGCCCGGCGCGTTGCCGCCTCCCTCGACGTCCAGGCAGAGCCCGAGATCGCTCCGAAGCGTGCCGTTGGGCTGCAGCGTCCAGCGCTGGTTGGCGCGACCGTGGCACCCCCACACGATGGCCCTGGCGCCCGCGCGCGCGGCGCCGCCTTCGATGTCCAGGCACAGCCCGCTCTCGCTGCGGAGCATGCCGTCGCGGAGAGTCCAGCGCTGGTTGGAGCGACCGTGGCACGGGTAGACGATGGTGCGGGTCCCCGGCTGCGTGCTCCCTCCCTCCACGTCGAGACAGAGCCCCATCGACTGCAGCATGACCCTCGACATCGGCGGAGGCGGCGGCGGCGCCTCGGGCCGAAGCACCATCACTTCGTAGGAGGGCAGCGTGACCTCCCGGCCGCCCCACCCGATGTTGCAGTTCGCGCCGACGACCTTGCCCGGGTGCACGCCTCCGCCGTGCGACGCCCGGCAGATGATGAGCTGTCGCCCGGGCTCCTGACCGCCCACCACCGCGTTGGGCACGCTCTGTCCGTGGGACGCGCGCGCCCACCCGATGCGCTCGGGCGCGGTCGTGGTGAGCACCTCGTAACTGGGGATGGTCAGCTCGCGCCCTCCCCAGCCGATGTTGCAGTTGGCGCCGACGACCTTGCCGGGGTGCACGCCTCCGCCATGCGACGCGCGGCAGATGGTGAGCTGCCGCCCGGGCTCCTGGCCGCCCACCACCGCGTTGGGCGGCACGCTGCCGTGGGCCGCACCTACCCAGCGCAGACCTGACTGGGCGGCCGCGGAGGCGGGAGCCCCGATCAGGGCCACACCGACCGACAACGCACCGAGGATCCCGACCCACTTCCGCATCACCCCGGTATACCAGACGGGCTCGCGCCCCAGGTTGCGCGGGCTCCATCGATGGCGGACTCTCGCGACATGGGGATTGCACGTCTCGCGGGCTGCGCCGCGCTGGGGCTCGTGTGGGTGTTGAGCGCGTCGGCGCACACGCGCGCTCAGTCGACGGCGCTGACGTTCCGGGGCGTCGCAGAGGAGTCCGGCGAGGTCGGCCCGCAGACCATGACCGCGCTGCGCGAGGCGGCGGGGCCGCTGAGCGCGTGCGCGGATGGCGTGACCGATCTGGTGGCCCGCCTGCGCTACCCTCGCGCCAGCCCGAGCCCACGCGTGGAGTGGGTCGAGGGTCCGCGGCGCGCGCGCGCCTGCGCCGAGCGCGCGATGCGACGCCAGCTGAGGCGCGTCGAGGCGGAGCGCGGACCGAGCTCGGTCTTCGTCGTCTGGTGGTCGTCCCGCGCTCCCTCCGCGCCGCCCGTCGTCTTGCATAGCTCGAGCCGGCGAGGCCACGGCCCGGGTGAGGGCTCCTCCACGACGTCGCGCTCGCTCTCCCTGCGTGTCCAGGGCGCCGGGTCGTGGGAGGCTCCGCACGCCGCGTGGCTGCAGACGCACGGCGCGGCATGGAGCGCGTGCGTCACGCGGCACGACGAGGGCAGGACCGTACGCGTCACGTTCGACGGCGATGGAACCGCGGCGGCGGCGAGCGCCTTCTCGACCTCGGCCTCCGCTGGCCAGGCCCTCGGCGCGTGCCTGCAACAACACTTGCGAACACTGGCTCCCGACGCCGCGCTCGCGCGGCAGGTCTGGTTCTTCACCATCGACGGCCTCGAGGGGGTCAGCGAGCTCGTGCAACCCTGAGCCCGGCCTCGTCGCTCCGAGGGTGGCCAGCGTCAGCGGCTCTCGCAGACGAACGGACGCGGGGCGTCGCACGTGACGTCGTCCCAGAAGCCGTCACTCGCGCCCATCAGCGTGCAGTCCTGCCCCCCTGCGTCGAAGGGCTCGCCCGGCGCCCAGTTGCGGAATGACGCCGGGCTGCCCGAGACCCATACGTACGCGCCCTCCGTCGCGCGGTCTTCGAGGCCGATGTGCCAGTCCTCGTCCATCATCTCTGCGCGCAGCGCGCCGGCCACGAATCCGTTCTCCTCGGCGTCGTCGAGCGTCGCGAGATCGTACCCGACCCCCTCGCAGACCATCTGGCCCTCCGTCCACGGTCTCCGGTCGGCGCAGAGCAAGTAGGCGTGACCGCGATGGTGCCTGACCGGGCACGGACACGCCGCGGGCGCTTCGTCGACCCGGCCGTCGCAGTCCTGGTCGACGCCGTCGCAGGTCTCGACGTCGTCTCCCGTGACGTCGGTGCACGTGAGGATCGCGCTCCTGCACTCGAAGACCCCCTCCACGCAGTCATCGGCGTCATCGCCGTCGCAGGGCGTGCCGAGGGAGGCTTCGTCGGCGCCATCGAGCGTCGCGGGCATGCAGTCGTCGTCGAGGCCATTGCACAGCTCGGCCGTGGGCACGCAGGCGTCGACCCCGGCGTCGGAGGGCGGAGGGTCGACCGGCTCACAACCCGCGCTCGGATCGCAACGCTCGCCGGGCGCGCAGGCCGCGTCCGAAGGGGAGAAGAGACAGAAGCCGCTGACGCAGCTGGGCACGGCGCAGGCCAGCGTCGCGACGCACTCCGCCTCGCTCTGACAGGTGGGCGCGCCGCACGTGTCGGGCGCACCGGGGTGACACGACGGAGGCACACAGCGCGCGTCCACACACTCCGTCGCGTCGCTAGCGTCGCTCGAGCCAGGACAACTCCTGTCGCCACAGTCCCGCGTGATCAGCACCACGAGCGCGAGCGCGTGCTCCACCCTCGCGACCGTCGTCCGGGACGCGAGACGTCCCCCGGCCGGATCGATCAAGGTCAGCTCGACCTCGTGCACGCCGTTCGCGATTCCGTCGAGCTCCGCGACGCGCATGCCTCGCGCCAGGTCGGCGCCCGGTGACGGTCGCGCAGAGATGGGGCTGCCGTCGTCGACGACGACCTGAACGCGCTCCACCTCGTGCCCCGCGAGGTAGTCCGTCCTCAGGTCGACCACCAGCGACGCGCGGCTGTCGCAGCCGCCGAGCGTACATACCGCGGCCAGCAACATCAGCCGATGGACACACAGCCCCCGAGTCATGAACGTCGTCGCGCCTCCCCGGACCAGTTTCGGCCGATCCGATGCTGATTCTGCCACATCGGCGGTACGCTCGCGCCCATGTCCCTCGCCGACCGCGCCAGCGCGCTGACCCACATGATCGTCGTCTCGGACCTGGAGCGCTCGAAGCGCTGGTATCTCGACGTGCTCGGCTGCTCGCTCTACGGCGAGTACGGCGGCACGAGCGTGGTCCTCGACTGGAACGGGAGCTGGTTCCTCCTCGTCACCGGAGGCGGGCCCACCGCCGACAAACCAGATGTCACCCTCGAGGCGCCCACTTCTCCCGATGTGACCGCGCGCTCGAGCATCTTCCGGGTCGACGACTGCCGCGCGGCCTACGAGGAGCTGAGCCGCGCGGGCGCCGAGTTCCTGACCGCGCCCGTCGACCACGGCTACGAGATCCGCGCCTTCTTCCGTGACCCGGACGGACACCTGTTCGAGATCAGCGAGCTCGTCCCCGCGAAGGAGTGACCCGTCGGCGAGCGGGGAGACTCTCCCCGCGCCGAGCGTACTCGAGCGTGTGTGGAGGACCCTCGCAGCGCTGATCGCGATACATGCGCTGAGCTGCGAACGCCCACCGACGACCGATCCCGATCCCCCCGCGACGGAGATCGGACACGACGCCGTCCGCGCCGCGCGCACGCCGGCGCCGCGGTCGGAGAGCGCCCTCATGGCCCCCGACGCAGCCGTCCTGGCCGCACACATCGCGGCGGCGGAGCGCGCCACCGTGGGCATCGAGAGCTGGGCTCCGTACGTCGGCTGGCGGCGCGTGGGCAGCGGCGTCGCGATCTCGGGCGACGG
>SHBB01000337.1 GCA_004213565.1 Sandaracinaceae bacterium | reverse complement strand
CATGCCGCGCACCACCGCGAGGCGGCTCGCGACCGCGTCGAGGGGACGCGCGGCCGGCCCGAGCAGGATCTCGGTGCCGGGCGCGAACGCGGGCGCCTCCTGGAAGCGCGCCTCGGCCTGCATCTCGTAGCCGGGCTGGATCCGGGTGGCGCCGATGTTGTCTTCGTTGAACACGGCCGGATCGCGCGGGTCGATCCCGAGCAGGGTGTCCCAGCCGCCGTTGAAGTACGCGAAGACGTAGAAGCGGTCCTCCGCCTCCGGGCTCTCCTGGCCGAGCGCGAGCCTGGACAGCGCGCCGAGCCCTCCCGCCCCGAGCCCCGCCGCGCCGCCCGCGAGCAGCACGTTCCGCATGAGGTTCCGACGACCCAACTTGTTGTGATTGCTCATGGGGGCCTCAGTACGTGTAGAAGTCGGGGTGGGTGATGAGGGCGACGCAGACGCCTTCCCAGGCGCGCTTCGGCGGCGCCTCGGCCTCCGTCGCGGCCGCCTGGAGTCGCGCCTCGAGCGCGCGCCACGGCTCGAGCTCGGGGCTCGCGACGTCGACGCGGCGGCCGTGGAAGCGGAGCAGGAGCGCGGCGAGCGCGGCGTCGATCTCCGCCTGGGTGGGCGGCGTCTCGGAGGTGAGGTCGACCGGCGCGAAGGTGCCCTGCGGCTCGGCCTCGTAGCTGGGACCGTCTCCGGCCTCGCGGTCGGCCACGCGCCGGCACGCCGAGCGCGCCGCGTCGTCGAGGAACTTCTGGAACAGCAGCGAGACGCTGAGGTCCTCGGCCGACGAGTTGATGTAGTCGGGCATGCCGAGCGTGTCGGCGTACTCGCGGAAGTAGCGCGTGCGCACCGTTCCGTCGCCGTTCATGCGCTCCCAGCCGATGCCGCCCGTGACCTCCCGGAGCGAGGCCTCGAGCTGGTCGACGTCCATCCGGCGCCGCTCGCGCCAGGGCTGCGTGCCGAGGTCGACGTCCTCGCCGTCCTCGAAGTCGTGCTCCTCGTGGTCGACGGGCACCGACCCGCTGCAGGAGAGGCCGCCGAGCGAGAGCGCGAGCAAGAGGAGATGCGTGGGGGTCTTCATCAGAGCGCCCTCCGGTAGGTGTCGCTGGTGACGATGGCCCGCACGAGCTCGCGGTAGCGGAAGTCTCCGTCGAGGAACTCCGCGGTGATCTCCCGCGCCCAGTCCTCCTCCTCCTCGCGGAGCGGCCGCGCGAGCAGCCACTCGGCCGTGCGGCGCACCGAGCACGCGGTGAAGCGCCCGTCGGCCAGCCCGCGGCGGACCAGCGCGGCCGGGCCCGCCTCGACGTTCGGGCGGTGCTCCTCGCGGAGGAACTCGAAGGCGCGCAGCCGGCCGAGGTAGGGCTCCTCCTCCGGCGAGAGCGCGCGCGTGACGTAGTTGAAGCGACACAGATCGCTGCAGGGCTCGAGGCCGACGCCGCAGTCCCGACACTCCTCGCGGAACTCCGGGTAGAGGCCCGGCTCGAGGAAGCCGCCGCCCTGCTGGGTCCAGCGACCCCAGTGCGCCGCGGCCGGCTCGAGGATGGCGTGGCAGTAGTTGCAGCCCGGCCGCAGCTGCACGTCCGGCTGCGACTGCGCGACCTCGTCGTCGAGCGGGATGCCGCCCTCCGGAGGCTGGAACGGCTCGCAGAGGAACGCGTCGTAGAAGCGGTTGGCGCGCGCGCGGTTGGTCTGGAACCGGAGCAGGAAGACCGGGTGGGTCAGCAGGCCAGAGTGATCCTCGGGCAGCTCGACCTCGGTCCAGCTCGTCTCGTCGGCGAACGCGACCGCGCCGCCCTCGATGTCGGTCTCGGGGAGGCCGTCGACGTCCAGCGCGGCCGGGACCAGCTGCACGTTGTTGTAGATGTCCTTGTGGTGGCGCCAGTAGTAGGTCAGCGGACCATTCACGAACGCGCGCCGAGAGGTCAGCAGCTCGTGGTAGGGCTCGTCCGCCGCGACGTGGGCCGCGACGCGACGCTCGAGCTCCTCCGCGAACGCGTCGAGCACGTCGTTGCGGACCGCGGTCGTGCCGCACCAGCGGAGGTTCGGGCCGCAGCCGCAGCCCGGATCCCCGATGGCCGCGCGCCCCGAGCAGTCGCTGCCGCTCGGCGAGACCGGCTCCTCCTGCGCGTCGAAGGCGCAGACCTTGATCTCGGTGGAGGGGTCCCAGTAGGGGGCGACCATCACGTAGCCCTCGCGGCCGCGCGCGTCGGTCTCGATGCTGCCGTCGGCCGCGAAGGTCGCCGGCTCGTCGCGACAGCCCAGCGTGTTGTCGCCGCGGTAGGCCTCGCGGGTGGCCGAGGTCGACTGGTGCCACACGCGCGGGCTGCCCGTCCCGTCGACCGTCGAGTTCCCGAGGTTGCGGCGGAAGTGGTAGAGCCGCGTGACGTTCGAGATGTTCGGCCAGAGCAGCTCGCGGTGGCGGCGCACGACGCGCGCCTGAAACGCCTCGGTGCGGAGCCACTCGTCGACGAGCGCGTCGACGCCTTCGGTCTGCGCACGCGCGTGCTCCTCCGGCGAGGGCACGACGCCGCGCAGATCGAGGCTCAGCGCGCGCAGGTAGCCGTCGTCGTCGAGCCGGGTCTGCTGCGGTCGGCAGAGCGCGGGGTCGAGACACTCCGCCGAGGCGGGCGTCAGCATGATGGCCGCGCCGACGCCTGCGCCGACCAGCGCGCCGACCAGCGCGGTCGCGGAGAGCGACGCCGTGATGAGACGTTTCATGCCCTTGTCTCCCTCATTCTGGATGCCCCTCATTCCGGGTAGCCCGCGACACGCCAGGCCTCGATCAACGCGACCTCGCGCTGGCTCAGCGGTGGACGCCCGAGCGGCATGCGCCCCTCGACGACGTTCGTCAGGATCAGCTCGTAGATGTCCTGCCAGTGCGACGGCGCGTCGAGGCGCGTGTTCGCCGGCCCCTCCGGCCCGTGACAGGAGGCGCAGTAGCCCTGGTAGAGCGGCTGCACGTCTTCGCTCCAGGTCGCGTTGGTGACCACCTCGAAGGAGCGGCGCTCCTCGACCGGCAGCGTGCCGTCGTCGTACGAGACCCGCAGATCGAGCACGTAGCTGCCGTCGCCGAGCTCCCCCGGGTTCACCGAGACGCGGAGCGGGTCGGTCAGCACCTCGAGGGGCTGTCCGTCGACGGAAGCCTCCACCTCCGGGCTGCCCTCGGCGAGGATCACGAAGTCGCGCGGCGTCACGAGGAGCGACGCGTCGGCCGGCCCCTCCACCCGCACGTCGCGGCGCGGGGCGAAGCGGCGCACGCCAGCCGCGCTCACCGCGAACAGCGCGCCGCTCGGTCCGAGCGCGGCGCGGTCGCTCGCCGCCACGTCGACGCCGTCCACCGCGTGCAGTCGCCCCTGGCTGTGCAGGTAGAGCCCCGCGTCGGTCCAGATCCAGCTCTCATGGGAGAGCGGCGAGGTCAGGAGCCGCTCGACCGAGAGCCCACGGTCCCGGAGCGCGCGGTCGGCGCCCATCGAGTACAGGCGCCCGTCGAGGACCAGCCACCCGGTGAGGCTCGCGTCGCCGCCGATGGCGGTCGGCGGGCTCGGCAGGACGAGCGACGCGCTGCGCACCACGCCCGTGCGATCGCGCCAGACCTCGAGCACGCGATCGGGGAGCCGGACCCAGAGCGCCGGGCCCTCCGGTCGCGGCGCGATGGCCAGCTCCGCCATCGTGAGATCGTCCTCGAGCGCCAGCCGCATGGCGCGCGGGCCGTCGGCGTCCTCGACCACGCGGTAGAGCGAGCGCGCCGTGGCGATCCAGAGATCGCCGAGGCCTCGCCCCGTGCGCGTGGGCAAGAGCACCGCGTCGAGGATGGGACCGTCGAGGCTCTCCGCCAGCGGCGAGGGGACCCACGCCGCGTCGCGGAGGATGAACGTGCCGCCGCTCGCCAGGACGAGGATCGCCCCGCGCGTCGGCACCGCCGCGTGCACCTCGCCGACGTCCGCCGCCGGGCCGATCACGATCGGCTCCTGGTCGGGGCGCCGCGGGTCGAGGAGAGAGAGCCGCGCGTCGATCTCGACGATCAGCCGGCCGTCCGGGAGCGGCACGAGGTTGTCGCTCTCGACGTCGAGCACGCTCGCCTCGGCCGGACGCACCACGCCGGCCTCGCCGCCGCCGCAGGCCACGAGCGAGAACAGCAGCGGGATCATCACGCCGCTCCGCCTCATCACCACCATCAACCTTCCCGGCGCCAGGATACTGGACGCCGACGCCGAGGAGTAGGGCCCCCACAGGCGCCGCGTCAGCCCCGCTCTCGGGCCCGATACACGAACGCGAGGGCGACGAACGGGGCGACGAGCACGATCGACGCCGCGACGACCCACGGGCCGGGGAGCGGGCCGATGTGCGCGGCCTCGAAGAAGGAGCCGCCTTGCAGATGGATCTTGAGCAGCCACGCGGCGTAGAGCAGGCCGATCACCCAGAGGTAGTTGCGCCGCATGCGCACGCTCATCGCCTGGAGGAGCGAGACGGGCGCCTTGGGCCGGCGCAGGCTCTCGCCCAGCTCCGCCTCCCACTCCACCGGGGGGTGCAGGTCGAGCACGTCCCCGTAGAAGCCGCGCTCGAGCAGCCGCACCCGCAGCCGGATCATCTCGAACACCTGGAAACGCCGCGCCTCGATCCAGACGAAGACGAGCCCCATCAGCAAGCCGAGGACCAGGACGAAGTGCGGCGCGCCGTCGTGCCCGAGCGCGAACGAGATGAGGCCCGCCGCGGTGCCGATCGCCCAGTTGGTGGTCGTGTCCAGACGCACCCGGTAGGTGACCATGCGCTGCAGCTCGCCCCGGTAGAGGTGCACGAGTGCGGTGGTGGTGTCTCGCGGATCCAGGTCCATGTCTTTCACGCGCAGGCCTTTGCCAGCGCCTCGTGGAGGCGGCGGTGGTCGAAGGGCTTCGAGAGGAACTGCGCCGTGCCCAGCCCGGCCGGCACTCCCTTGCCGCTCGCGATCACGATCGGCAAGTCCGGAGCGAGGGCGCGCAGCCGCTTCAGGGCGCCCACGCCATCGAGCCGCGGCATGTCGACGTCCAGGAAGACGGCGTCGATGTCTCCCTGGTGCGCCTCGAAGACGTCCACGGCCTCTCGGCCATCCGACGCGCTGAAGACGCGCCACCCCGCGGCTTCGAGGGTGCGCACGATGACGTCGAGCACGGCCGGCTGGTCATCGGCGACGAGGATGGTGCCGTGCGACACGTCCGCGGTCCGCGCCAGGGGCGCCTCCTCCTCCGAGGCGTCCGAGGCCGGTAGCAGCACCGCGAAGGTCGTGCCGCGATCGGGCGCGCTCTCCACCCGCACCGCGCCCTGGTGCGCGCGCGCGATGCCGAGGGTCGACGCGAGCCCGAGGCCCCGACCGAGCCCCTTGGTGGTGAAGAACGGATCGAACACGCGCGCGAGGGTCTCCGGATCCATGCCCGCCCCGTCGTCCCGGACCTCGATGGCCAGATACGTGCCGGGGCGTCGGCCCGACCCCAGGACGCAGCCTTCGAGGAGCTTCGCGTCGGCCTCGAGCGCACGCACGTGGATCTCGATGCGCCCCTCACGCTCGCCGATGGCGTCCCGCGCGTTCAGCACGAGGTTCATCGCCACCTGCTGCACCTGCGCCTCGTCGACGCGCGCGAGCGGGAGCGCGGGCTCGACGCTCACCTTCAGCGCGATCGTCCGGGGCACGGAGCCGCGGACGAGGCGCGCGGTGTCCTCCACGAGCGCGCCGAGCGAGAGCGCGCGCGGCTGACGTCGGCTCCCGCCCGCGTAGTCGAGCAGCTGCTGGCAGAGCGCCGCCGCGCGCGTCGACGCGGTCTCGATCTGCTCCAGGGGCTGCTCGAGCGTGTGGTCGTCCGGCCCGACCATGCGCGCCAGGTCGGTGTTGCCCTGGATGACGGTGAGCAGGTTGTTGAAGTCGTGCGCGACGCCGCCCGCCAGGACGCCGAGCGCCTCGAGGCTGGAGGCGCGCTCGGCCTGCGCGTGGGCCGCCACCCGGGCCCGCTCCGCCGCGTCTCGCTCGGCCACCGCCGCCGCGAGGATCGCCGCCGCCAGGCCCAGGCTGGTCACGTACGCCCAGAGCAGGAGAAGCCCGTGGTGAGGATCACCGACGGCCGAGAACGGGCCACGCGCCAGCGCGGTGCCCACCACCGCGATCGCGCCCACCGCCGCCGCGGCCGTGACGGCGCCGCGCGGCCCCGTTCGCAGACCCGCGTAGATCAGCAGCGGGAACGCCGCGTACCCCAGCAGCCGCTCCAGCCACGACTCGGGCAGCAGCCCGGAGAAGGTGAAGGTGGCGGTCAGCACGATGAGCGCCGCCATCATCCACACGTCCCCGCGACGGGCGAGGGCGCGCCACGAGGGCGCTCCGCGCGCCCAGACGAACAGGAGCGGCGCGACGACCGCGGCGCCGCCCACGTCCCCCAGCCACCACTCGAGCCAGAGGACCTCGGGCGGCGCGCCGTCGAGTCGCCCCGCCGCGCTCAGGGTGAGGGTGGCCACGCTGGCGCTCACGACGCTGGCCGCGATGCCAGTGGCCGCGAAGACGAGCACGTCCCGGAGCCGATCCAGCTCGGGCCGGAAGCCGGCGAGCCGGAGGAGCCACGCCCCGATGACCGCCTCGAGCGTGTTGCCCCCCGCGATCAGCACCGCGACCCAGGGGGGCGTCCCCACCGAGAGGTTCACGATCAGCGCGCCGAGCGCGACGCCAGGCCAGAGGCGCGGCCCGAAGAGCACGAGCGCCGCGATCGAGAGCCCGGTCGGCGGCCAGACGAGCGTGGCGTTGGTCTGCACGTGGGCCAGCTCCAGCCCGAGCCGCCCGAGGGCGACGTAGGCGAGCGCGACCCCGAGCGTCGCCCCGGCGGTGCGCAGCCGTGTCGGCTGACGCGTGCTGACCATCCCGGGAACGTAAAGCGGACTGCGGCGCGGGGGAAGCGGGTGTAGGCTCGGCGTCGATGCGCGCGTCTCTCTTGCTGCTCGGGCTCTGGCTCTCGGCCTGCAACGGGAAGTTCACCGTGCCGCCCGAGCCCGGGGAGATGGAGGGCGTGCGACCTCGATGCGGCGAGATCGGTGAGCCCCTGGCGGTGTCCCCGGTCACCGCGACCGTCGGCGCGGGTCAGCTGCGGGTGCTGCGCGGGAGCGGCGGCACGGGCGTCTACCGCTGGAGCCTGGCCGAGAACGTCTCGGGCGGCGACGTCGATCCCAACGCCGGCGTCTACGTCGCTGGCACCCCCCTCGGGGACGCGGAGGCGACGGTCGACGTCGTGCTGCTCGAGGACCGCGGCTGCCGCGGCGAGGCCACCGCCAGCCTCACGGTGGAGGACGCCCCGCGCGTTCTCCCGTCGAGGGTCGAGGTCGAGCGCGGGGAGACGCTGACCTTCGTCGGCGAGGGGGGCTCGGGCCGCTACGCGTTCTCGCTCGCCACCGACGCCACGGGCGGCTCCATCGACGCGACGGGCCGGTACACCGCCGGCGCGCGCACCGGCACCGACGTGGTGCGCCTCACCGACGAGGAGCTCGGCGCGACCGCGGACGCGGTGGTGGACGTCGTCGCGGACGCCTCGCTCGTGCTGGCTCCGCCGGAGTGGGCGGTGCCGATCGGCAGCACCGTCACCCTCCCGATCGAAGGCGGCAGCGGAGAGTACGACCTGCGCATCGAGGGCAGCGGCGTGGTGCAGGTGGCGGGCGCGACGCTCCGGATGGAGAGCGCGGGCGAGGCGATGGTCACCTTCACGGACCGCTTCACGTCGCGGACGGTGAGCGCGCGCGTGGTGAGCCTCGCGGCCCACGAGGCGAGCCGACGCCACCCCGGCGACCGGTCCGAGCGACATCAGGTGGGCGGCGCGGCGGACATCGACGGCGACGGCTTCCGCGACGTCGTGCTCGCGATGCCGGACCTCGGCCGGGACTGGACCGACTCCGGCGCGGTGCTGATCTTCCGCGGGACCGCGACGGGGCTCGAGGCGACGCCCGCGCGTGTGCTGAGCGGGAGCTACCGCGACGAGGAGTACGGCACGTCGGCGAGCCTCGCCGACCTCGACGGCGACGGCCGGCTCGACCTCCTCGTCGGCGCGCGGCGCGCGGACCCGATCCGCCGCGACGTGGGCGCGCTCTACGTGTACGCGGGCGTAGAGGGAGCGCTCTTCGCCGAGACGCCGACGCGCGCGTTCTTCGGGCAGAACAGCTTCGATCTCTTCGGCTCGGCGCACGTCACCTGTGACTTCAACGGGGACGGCGTGCTCGACCTCGCGGTGGGGGCGCCCTTCGGCCAGGACGCGGACGGCGCGAGGGACCAGGGCGTGATCGGCGTCTATCTCGGCTACTCCGGCGGGCGCTTCGTGAGCAGCCCGGACGTGAACGTGGTCGGGCAGATCCTCGTCGACGGCGAGTGGGTCGGGCACGAGAGCATGCGCCTCGGAGAGAGCCTCGCCGCGGGCGACTACGACGGGGACGGCCTCTGCGATCTCGCGGCGTACGCGTCGTCCCCGGGTCCCGACCAGCAGGACTCCGGCGCGGTGCTGCTCTTCCGAGGGCGCGCCCCCGACGACACCGGCCGCGGCGGGCCCGCGCGACAGCCGAGCCTGTTCTGGGCCCTCGCGGACGGCAGCGACGACAACGCACGCTTCGGTGAAGACCTCGCGATGGGCGACGTGGACGGCGACGGCCTCGCGGATCTCCTCGCGAGCCGCTACCTGCACGACGGCGCCGAGGGCAACGACAGCGGCGCGATCTATCTGCGCCGCGGGCGCGCGCTCTCGGGCCCGGCCACCGCGATCACGGGCGTGGAGGCGGGGGCCGACTGGTCGCGCGAGGGAGGCGGCTCGGACCGCATGGGCAACGCCGCGCTCCTCTACGACGTGGACGGGGACGGGCGCGCCGACGTGATCAGCGGAGACTCGCGCGCCACCCCCGAGGAGAGCGAGCTGAGCCGCCCCGGCGTGGTGCGCGTCTACCGCGGCGCGGGCGGGCCGAGCGCGACGCCGGACCGGGAGCACGTCGGCCCGGTGAACGACAGCCGGTTCGGCGCCGGGCTCGGCGCGGTCGGAGATCTGGACGGCGACGGGCAGAGCGAGCTGATCGCCTTCGCGCCCTACTACGATCCCGTCGAGGGCGAGAACGACGACCGGGGCGCGGTGTTCCTGCTGCCCTCACGCGGCGCGCCGGTGGAGCTGCAGGTGGAGCGGCCTTCGCGGGGGCAGCGCGTGGGCCAGTCGGTCGCGTGGCTCGGAGACCTCGACGGCGACGGCCTCCCGGAGCTGGCCGTCGGCGCGTCGCTCGCCGACATCACGGGGGTCGGCCGCGACGTGGGCGCCGTGCACGTCTATCGGGGCACGGCCAGCGGGGTGGACCCGACGCCCATCCAGACGCTCTCGGGCTTCGCGGGGCACTCGGAGGGCGACCACTTCGGCGAGGTGGTGCGGCTCGCGGGCGACTTCGACGGCGACGGCCAGGCGGACCTCGCCGTCGTCTCGAGGCAGGACGACTTGCCGAGCTCGTTCGACGACGCGGTCTACGACGCGGGCGGAGGATGCGGCGAGGCGCGCAGCAACAGCGGCGCGGTCTACGTCTTCGCGGGCGTGGGGGACGGGACCTTCGAGCCCGAGCCCGCCTTCGTCTACTACGGGCCCGACGCGGGTCAGTTCGTGGACGACCTGGTGGGCGAGCTGGACGTGGACGGCGACGGCCGCCCCGATCTCGTGGCCGGGGGCCCCTTCTGGGACTTCGGCGGCAACGATCGCGGCGGCGTGGAGATCATCGCGGGGCGCCCGCGCGCGATGGACGGCCGCGTCCTGGTGATCTGCGCGGGCGACCGCGTGACCGGAGACCAGAACGACGCGCACTACGGGACCGCGGTCGCGCGGCTCGGGGACCTCGACGGAGACGGCTGCGACGACTTCGCGGTGGGCGCGCCGGAGGCCGATCCGGGCGACGTCCGGAACGCGGGCGAGGTGGTGCTGCAGCTCGGCTGGGGCCCGACGTGCGCCTCGACGACGCCGCGGGCCGCCCGCCTGCGCGGCAACGACCGGGACTCCCAGGCGGGGCGCCACCTGGGCGGGGGCATCGACCTGACCGGCGACGGCTCGGTGGACCTCCTGGTCGGCGCCTCCAACTTCCGCGACGGCCGCGGCGAGGTCGGCCGGGTCTACCTCGTCAACGGCGCTTACGCGCTCTCGCGGCTGGGCGGCGCCGGGCCGATCATCGACGCGGGCTCCGCCGCGACGCTCGCCGTCGACGGCTCGAGCCCCGGGGAGCGCTTCGGCTTCTCGCTCGCGGTGACCACGCTCCCGGGGGGCGGCGCGGCGGCGGTCGTCGGGGGCATCTACGGCGGCGCGTCCGGCGTCATCGACACGGGCGGGGTCGCCGTCTACGAGACGAGCGCGATGGGCTTCGCCCGCCAGCCGCGCCTCCGCGTCAGCGGCGAGAGCGCCGGCGAGAGCCTGCTCGGCTACTCCGTCAGCGCGCGCCGCGCCGGGCCGCGGGCCTTCCTCGCGGTGGGCGCGCCCTTCGGCAGCACGGCCGCGACGGACGACGGCGCGAGCTACGCCCTCGTTCTGCAGTGAGAGCAGGGCACACCTCGAGAGCCGGCGAGGCGACGAGCGCGGACGTGTTCGGGGTGTAGGATGCGCGCGCCGCGCCGTATCCTCCCTCGATGAAGTCCATCAGCGCGCTGTCCGAGGCCCGAGGCGCTCGTTGGGTGCTCGCCTACGCCACCGTCGACGTGCCGCTCCAGGAAGCCCTGGCCGCGCCGGGTGCCCCCCTGACGTTCGGAGCGACCTCATTTCAGGGCGTCTTCACGCCGAAGGGGTTTCGCCGGGGGTTCCACGGGCTCGCCGCGACCGAGGAGGACGGAGT
>SHBB01000336.1 GCA_004213565.1 Sandaracinaceae bacterium | reverse complement strand
CGCGGAGGCGGTCGGCGGAGGCGGGTCGCGGAGGCGGACTCGGAGGCGGACTCGGAGGCGGTCGCGGAGGCGGACTCGGTCGGCGGAGGCGGTCCCGGAGGCGGACTCGGAGGCGGACTCGGAGGCGGAAGGGTCGCGGATGCGATCGCGGAAGAGGATGCAGCGGCGCGAGCGGCAGCGGGAGCGGGAGCGAGCGGGATCGGGAGCGGGAGCGGGAGCGGGAGCGGGAGCGGGAGCGGGAGCGGAAGCGGAAGCGGGATCGGGAGCGGGACCGCCAGCGGAGGCGGGACCGCCAGCGGTAGCGGCAGAATCGAAGCCGGGATCTCGAGATCAGCTTCGGGATCGAGCTCCGACGCGAAGGTGGAACGACGCGCGCGACGGAGCGCCGGGCGTCACCTCGCCAGCAGCGAGCGCAGCAGCCCCTCCAGCCTCCTCGTCCTCTCCGCTCCACACCCTCCCCGGACCGCGGCCCAGAGCCTCCCCTCGCGCACCACCAGCTCCCCCTCGAGCTCCCGGTCCGCCGCCTCCACCTCCAGGCTCCGCCCCCCCGCCGAGAAGCGGTGCACGCAGGCCGCGCCTTCTTCCTCCTCGCTCTCCCACCGCCACTCGGGCCCGCACGCCGCCTGGACGTCGCTCGGGAGCAAGAGGAAGCCGTCACACCCGAAGGTCTCGGGCAAGCGCGCCGGCGCGCCAGCCACGCGCCAGGCGATCACCTCGACGTCGCCCGGCGTGGCCCCCTCGATGGGCGGCGTCAGCTCCGTGCGCGCGTGCACCCTGCCGACCCCCGCGCAGTACGTCTCGTCCGTCACCCGCGTCGTCTCGGGCCCGAACAGGGTGCCCTCCGGGTGCACGCAGCGGCGCCGGACCTGGACGCAGTCGAGACCCGTGCCGCGTGCGTCGTCGCCGCGCACCGTGCCCTCGCAGCGAGCGCCCTGCGCGCCGTCATACGCCCAGCGCGCGCCCTGGCGGATCGGCGCGCGTAGGTAGGGCTCGATCAGCGTGCCGTCGGGGCGCGCGAGCCCGACGACCGCGTCGTCGACGCGATGGAACGCGGGCTGGGTGTCACCCTGACCGAAGAGCACCGCGAGGCCCTCGGCCGTGCGCGCCGTCACCCCGCGGGTCCGAGCCACGCCCCCGACGCGCTCGCGCCAGCGATCTCCGACGACCGCAGGAAACAGCACAGGCGGCGCGACGGCAGGCGCGCGAGGCGCCGCCGCTTCGTCGTCGCCACAGCCCCCGAGCAGCAGCGCCAGCGCCAGCGCCCATCCGCACGTTCTCGACGAGTGACCTCGACCACGCGCGGTCCGCGGACTCGGGATCGGCTCTGGAACGAAGCGCGTCACCGCCCGAACATGCGATAGTCCCGCGCGTGAGCAAGCGGTGGCGCATCGGGGTCGGGCTGATCATCGCGGGGCTGGTGATCGCGATCGGGTGGAGCTTCTCGCAGAGCCCTCCCGCCGACAGGGCCGCCGCGGGGCCGGCGCCGCCCTGCCCGTACGGCTTCGTGGACAGGCCGTTCGAGACCGCGCCCGTCCTTCAGCGGCTGCGCACGACCACCGACGGAGCCGCCGTCCTGGCCGCGCTCGGTCAGACCGAGGTCCGCTTCTGCTGGGGGGAGATCGCAAACCCCGTGGTCCAGGAAGGGAGGCTGCTCCTCATGAGCACGGCCGACGCGCCGCCGCAGCGCGCGGCCCGCGCCGCTCACCTGCTCCACCACGCGGCGCACGGGCTCCCCCTCCCCGATTCGATCGACGCGGACGCGGACTGCGGGGCGCTCGTGGCGCAGGCGCTCCGACGGGAGGCCGAGGCGTACGCGCTCGAGGTGCGGCTGCGCCGGAGGCTCGGGGCCGAGGACACGCGATACGAGTTCGAGCCCGTCTTCTTCGAGACCGATCCGGCGGACCAGGTCGCGCTCATCGAGGGCTACCTCCGCGCGCACCCGGACGGGGCCGAGAACCTCGAGCCGCTGGCGCGCGGCTACCGGGAACGATGCGAGGCCGCCGTCGCCGAAGCGCGGTAAGCTCAGGTCCGATGACGCGCTCGCTCGCCCTCGTCCTGCTCGCCGCCCTCGCGGGCTGCGACGATCCCGAGGCGCCGGACGGCGGCCTCCCGCCCGACGCGCCCGCGCCTCCCGCTTGCACGTGGACGCCCCCCGCCGAGCCCGAGGACATCGCCGAGCCCGAGGCGTACACGCCGCGCTGGGCGTTCGAGCCCTGGATCAGCAAGGACATCAGCGATCGCGACGACAGCTACGCGTTCGTCGATGGCTTCATCGAGCGCGACATCCCCGTGGGCGTGCTCGTGATCGACTCTCCCTGGGACGTGCACTACACGACGTTCACGCCCAACCCCGAGCGCTACCCGATGTTCGAGCAGATGGTCGACGACATGCACGCGCGCGACGTCCGCGTGGTCATGTGGGTCACCCAGATGGTGAACCGCTCGAGCTTCGACGCCGAGATGGGCGGAGACGTCTACCGCGGGCTCTCGCCCAACTTCCGCGAGGGCTGCGAGTGCGGCTTCTTCGTGCAGGGTTGCAAGACCTACGCGTGGTGGAAGGGCATGGGGGCCGGCGTCGACTTCTTCGGCGCGGACGCGCGCGCCTGGTGGCACGCCCAGCAGGATCCGATGCTCGAGGCGGGCATCGACGGCTGGAAGCTGGACTTCGGCGAGAGCTACATGGAGGAGGACGAATTGCTCCTCACCGCCGAGGGCATGGTGGCGCACCAGGACTACTCGGAGGCGTACTACAGGGACTTCCTCGCCTACGGTCGGCATCGCACCGGACCCGACTTCGTGACCATGGTGCGGCCCTGGGACGTCTCCTACGATCGGCGAGGCCGCTTCCACGCCCGCCCCGAGCACGCGCCCGTCGCCTGGGTCGGTGACAACCACCGCGACTGGTCGGGGCTGATCGACGCGCTCGACCACATCTTCCGCTCCGCCGAGGCGGGCTACGTCGTGTTGGGCTCCGACATGGGCGGCTACCTCGATCGCGACCAGGACGTCCTGACCCGCGAGATCCCCTTCGACCTCGAGGTCTTCCAGCGCTGGATCGGCGTCGGAGCCATGACGCCGTTCATGCAGCTTCACGGCCGGCAGAACCTCGCGCCCTGGACGGTGCCGGAGCGCGTCGACGAGACGGTGGAGCTCTACCGCTACTGGGCCACCCTCCACCACGAGATGGTCGGCTTCTGGTTCAGCCTCACGCAGGAGGCCTACGCGTCCGACTCCGTGATCCTGCATCCGCAGGGCGCCGAAGCCGACTGGGCCGACGACTGGCGCTACGTCATCGGCGAGCACTTCCTCGTCGCCCCGCTGCTCGCCGCGGGCGACACGCGCGACGTCGCGCTCCCGGCCGGCGCGCGCTGGTACGACTGGTGGGACCCGAGCGGCGACCCGCTCGACGGCGGCACCACGCTGACCGACTACGCGGTGCCCGAGCGCCGCCGCATCCCGCTCTTCGTGCGCGAGGGCGCCATCGTGCCCGTCGACGTCGAGAGCGAGACGACCGGCCTGGGCAACGAGGCGTCCGCCGACCACCTCACCGTGCTGGTCTGGCCGAGCGAGACGCCGAGCGAGCTCTCGCTGCACGAGACCGACGACGTGGTGACCGCGCTCGGCGCCGCGCGGGCCGCGGACGGCGGGATCACCGTGACCGCGTCCCGGGCGCGGCGAGGTCTGATCTTCCGGGTCCGCGCCACGTCCGCGCCGTCGGCCGTCGCGGCGGGCGACGCGCTGAGCGCCCACGCCGACCGCGACAGCTTCGACGCGGCGGCCTCGGGGTGGTTCTTCGACCCGGCCGCGCGCTGGCTCTGGGTGAAGGTGCCCGCGAGCGACGGCGTCGTGCGCGTTCAGACGACGCCGTGATCGTCAGCCACCGACACCGCTTCATCTTCGTCAAGACCGTCAAGACGGCGAGCACCAGCGTGGAGATCGCGCTCTCCCGTCACTGCGGCCCCGACGACGTGATCACGCCGCTGAGCGAGCGGGACGAGGCGCTCCGCCGCGCGGAGGGGGGGCGCCCGCCGCAGAACCACCTGGTCCCGTGGTCGGAGTACGCGCCCGAAGACGTCGCGGAGCTCGCGACGCGCCGTCACCCGAAGGCCGCGTTCTTCAACCACATCGGGGCCCGCGCCGCGCGCGAGCGACTCGGCGCCGAGGTCTGGGAGAGTTACCGGAAGCTCACGGTGGAGCGGAACCCCTGGGACAAGGTGCTCTCCTACTTCCACTGGGTCCAGGGCCACGACGCGGGCAGAGCGCTCGACGAGCTCATCGAGAGCGGGGACGCGTTCGCATGCCGAGGCTGGCCGCTCTACACCGTCGACGACGTCGTAGCCGTCGACACGGTGATGCGCTTCGAGTCGCTCGAGGAGGAGCTCGGTGCCGCGTGCGCGGCGCTCGGGATCGACGCGCTGGGCCCTCTGCCCCGCGCGAAGTCACACTTCCGCCGCGATCGGCGGAGCTACCGCGAGGTGCTCACCGACGCGCAGCGCGACACCATCGCGCGGGCCTGCGCGCCCGAGATCGCGCTGATGGGGTACCGCTGGTGAGCGCGGTCAGCCGCCGCCGAGGTCGGCGCGGATGGGGTACTCGCGGAGCAGGGACTCGTCGAGCTCCTCCGCCTCCTCCAGCTCCATGTCGCGCTCCAGGCGATCGAGGAAGCGCTGCAAGCGGGGCACGAACGTCCACGCCCCCTCCGTCGAGAGGAGGGCGCGCAGGGAGCTGAGCGTCTCCCGCTGGGCGGCGTGCTCGGCGCTGAGCTTGCGCGCGCGCTCGGGGCCCCACGCGTCAATCGTCGCCAGCGTGGGCAGGAGGATCTGGTCTTCGAGCGCCAGATGCGCTTCGAGGGAATCCAGCAGCGCTCGCGTGGCGACGGCGAGCTGACTCTCGTCCGCCAGCTCCAGCCGCCCCGTGGGCGCGCCGAGGAGCGACCGGATCTCCGCGATGGACTTGCGCAGCTTGGCGTGGTCAGCGAGCACGCGCGCACGGACCTGGCTCGGAAGGGGGGGCTCCTGGCTCATGGTTCACCTCTCGAGGAGGACATGCGCGCGGGCGCGATGTCCGCGTTGAGACGGCTCACGCTGCGGTTATCCTGCCCTCGTGACAGCTTTGAAGATCGAGTCGGACGCGGTCGAGGTGCGGGCCGGGCGGAGCGACGCGAAGGTGCTCGTCACCTGCGAGCACGCGAGCCAGCGCATGCCCGAGGGCTGGGCCTGGCCCGAGCGCGATCGGCGCCTGGTCGACACGCACTGGGCCTACGACCTCGGCGCCGCGGACATGGCCCGCGACTTCGCGGCCGCGATGGGCGCGGCGGTCGTGCTCTCGCGCTACTCGCGGCTCCTGGTGGACCCCAACCGCCCCGAGGACTCCGATACGCTCTTCCGCACGCACGCCGAGGGCGAGACGGTGGAGCTCAACACGACGCACCTCCACGCGGAGGAGCGCGCGCGCCGCGTCCAGCGGCTGCTCCGGCCGTACCACGCGACGCTCGACGAGGAGGTCGCGGCCAGCCGCGCGCCCACCCTGGTCTCCATCCACACCTTCACGCCCGTCTACGAGGGTCAGCCGCGCACGCTCGAGGTCGGCGTGCTCTACGACCGGGACGAGGCGCTCGCCGAGCGCGTCGCGCAGGTGCTCGTGAAGGCGGGCCTGAACGCCGCGCTCAACGAGCCCTACTCCGGCAAGGAGGGGCTGATGTACGCGGTGGATCGACACGCGCGCGCGCACGGCCGCCAGTCGATCGAGTTCGAGGTCCGACAGGACCTGGCCACCGATCCGGCCTTCCGCCGCGACTTCGACGCCCTGCTGCTCGAGATCTTCGGCTGAGAGAAGGCGAGCGCGCCGCCCCCTCTCGAGGGCGACGCGCTCTGGATGGTGGATGAGATGGGTGGGTCTCAGGGCTCGCAAGCGCCGCTGACGCGACGCGCGACCTGGCTGAGGATGGCGTCGATCACCGCCGTGAAGTCGTCCTGACAGATGGACTGCACGACCGACGGGCCCGCGTGGTCACGCGCGACCTCGACGAGCCGGGTGGGCGGGAACGCCAGGCCGCGCCCGGGCACGTCGCACGACGGCTGAAGCCGGCTGGGGTTCGCCGGGTCCACCTGCTCCTGCATGCGCGGGTCGGCGAGCATCGCGGCGTAGTCCGGGCTCGGGCTGACGAGATCCGTCGGGACGCCGGCGACGAGCGCGAAGATCACGTCCCCGGGGTCGCTCCGCAGCGCGCGAAGGCCGTCGACGTAGCGGGTGATGGGGTGCAGGGCGCCCGCCTCGTGAGCGAAGCAGCGGAGGTTGAGATCCGTGCTGCCGTAGGTCGGCGAGGAGGGGTCGAAGAGCTCGGGATCCGACGCCGAGCAGTCGTTCTCGTCCGTGAGCACGATGGTGGCGAGCACCGAGTCCGCGCGGAGGAAGCCCGCGTTGGCGCCGTCGGCGTGTCCGCGCGTGCCCGCGTGGAAGGTCAGCGGCGACGTGGAGGGCGTGATGGCCTTGAGCGTCGCGTCGAGCTGCTGCTCGAAGCCGCAGCCGCCCGTCCCGAGGACCGCCGTGCAGCGCACCTGGTCGACGAAGGCGGCGTCGCTCCCGGGCGGGTCACCCGCGCGCAGCTCCGCGTAGCTCGGGTACGAGGCGAGGCAGCCGGGCTCGGGCTGCCCGTCCGTGCTCAGCACGCCGTCGTCGCCGAAGTCGGACGCCGCGCAGGTCGGCACCGTGTAGCCGCCGGTCCCCATGTCCGAGCTGACCGAGCCGGCGCGCAGGCTGTTGAGGGCGGGGAAGTCCTGCACTCCGTCGCCGTCGAGATCTCCCGTCGCGAGCACCTCGGCCATGCGCGGGATCTGGCTCGCGAGCGAGGCCTGCTCCTCGGTCATGGAGTTCGAGTTGTCGACCATGAAGAGCACGTCGAGGTCGCCGTTGGCGCGGCCGCAGCAGCTCCCCGTGCAGGCGGTGCCCACGAAGGCGCGGCTGAAGTGCGAGGTCTCGGTGAGGGCCTGGCCCGACTCGACGCGGGTGGGCAGGGCGACGAAGGTCTCGCCCTCGCCGCGGGTCCAGAAGATGGACGCGGTGTCGGCGTCCCCCGCGAAGGGGAGCCGGACCTCGACCGGCGCGGCGAAGGTCGTGCCGGCCGGCTCGAAGCGATAGACGGGGGAGAACCCCGTGAAGCTGCCCGGGACCGCCTCGCTCGTGACGGTGACGGTGATCTCGACGTCGGACTCGAGCGCCCCGGGGGGGATGACGAGGTCCAGGTCTCCGAGGGTCAGCGCGCCTCCCGAGGCGCCGACCGTGGCGCTGGCGCTCGCGCCCTCCGGGGGGATGGTGCTGGTCCCCGAGTCGCCCGTCTCTCGCGGGCCCGCGTCTCCCGTCGTGTGGTGCGTCGGCCCGCAAGCCATCGTGAGCAGCGCCACCGCGACTCCCAACCTTCTACCGATTCCATGCATGAAGCGTCTCCTCGGGGACATCGCCCCGGCTGGATTCCGCTCATGGGTCGTCCGACGGGCGCCCGCTTTCCAACGCGGGGCTCAGGCGTCGATGAAGAGCGCGTCGGCCGGGGCGGCGAGGAAACGCGCGACCGGCTCGAAGACGTCCTGGTCGACGAAGCGGCCGATCGCGAGATCGCCGTGCCCGTAGTCGGCCGCGCAGCCCTGGTCGACGCCCACGACGCGCATCTGCTTGTCGACGTCCCCCGCGTCCGCGCCCCAGGCGTCGAACGCGAGCGCCACGGACTCGGGCGGCGCGAGGCGGTCGTCGGCGCCCGCCACGAGCAGCACCGGCGTCGTCGCGCGGCGCAGCGACTCGGTGACCGGCGTGTCCTCGAACCGGACGTCGCCGCCGGCGTGGGACCACCGGAGGAGCTCCTTCGCGAGCCCGCTCGGGATGTTCACGAAGCCGTTCACCAGCGCCCGCGCGGGCAGCCCGGGCTCGATGTTGTCCACGTTGTAGATCCAGCGGTGGATGGGGGTGTGCAGCCACTCGGCCGCGAAGGCGAACATGCGCGACGCCAGCCGCAGGCGGAGGGTCGGCACGATCCAGTGAGGCACCCAGCGGGCCAGGCGAGCGATCGCCGCGAGCGGGGGTCGGACCCTCGCCGGCGAGCCGATCGTCACCGCGCGGCGCAAGACCGCCGGCAGGAGCGTCTGGCCGAGGCTCGCGTAGAGGAGGATGCCGCCCATCGAGAAGCCGACGTAGTCCAGGCGTTCGGCGCCCGTGCGGGTGAGCACCTCGCGGACCGCGAGCGGCAGGTCGTGGCGCGCCATCGCCTCGAAGCTCGCCGCGCGCTCCTGCGCCCACGGCAGATCCTCGCGCCCACAGCGCAGGGTGAGCAGCCAGACGTCTCGCCCGTCGCGCGCCAGGTGGCGACCGAGCGAGAGGTCCTCCGTCATGTCGTTGTTGCGATGGTTCAGCGCCAGGCCGTGCACCAGGAGCACCGGGGGCGCCTCGTCGTCGGGGTGCTCACCGCGCGGGAGGCGCCGCAGCTCGATCGCGCTCCCGTCCTCGGTCGCGATGCGCTCCTCGAGCGCGTAGTCGAGCGACAGCGAGAAGCGCGCCACCCAGTAGCGGTAGTGCAGCCACGCGCCGACGACGAAGGCCAGGAGCAGCGCCACGAGCATGCCGATGATCACGAGGTCCTCCGGAAGCGCGCGATGGTGGCCGCGCTCGGGTTGACGCGCACCTCGCCCGCGTCGGCGTCGACGAGGACGCGGTCACCGACGCGCGCCCAGGCGAAGAGCCCGCCCACCTCGCTGACGACGGGGAGCTTGGCCGCGCGCGCGACGCGCACCCCGAGGCCGTCCTCGGCCAGCTTGCCGCTGCACGCCACCGCCGCCGCGCGGTGCGCGACCGCGTTGAGCACCAGCAGGGCGGGGAGTCGATCGGTGACGAGGAGCGCGGCGCCCTGAGACGGAATGCGCTCGTCGATCACGCGGGCCGCGACCTGCATGCAGAAGGTCTCTGCCTCGACGGAGCGGGCGGTCGAGGCCTCGTTCGGGGCGTTGCCCGCGTAGACGGCGCGCGCGTAGGCCCGCGCGACGTTGCGGAGCGCGACGGCCGGGTTGAGCTCCTTGTCGGCCTCTTCGGCCACCAGCGAGCGGAACCGCTGGTCGTCCCAGAGCAGGAAGAGCCCGGCGAGGGTCTCGCGCGCCTCCGGCGGCAGCTGCTCCGCCGCGCGCGTCAGCTCGCGCGCCGTGGCCTCGAGCCCGTGCTCCAGGCGCAGGCGCCGCACCTCGACGTCGACGTCCTCCGCCATCCCGCGTGCGCGCGCGAGCGCGGCGAGGCCCTCGAAGGTCGGCGAGGTCTCGACCCGCCCGAGCACCGCGCCCGGTGACAGACCGCGTCCGCCGAGCTGCGCCTTGCGGGGCGCGTCATCGGCGTCTCCCTCGCGGCGCGCGCGGGCGCGCTCGAGCGCGTAGGCGAAGCTGGTCGCGAGCGCGGTCGCGAGCACCACCTCGTCGCGGGTGAACGCGCGCCCGATCCGGCGCTGCAGGACGAGGACCGCCTCGGCGCGCCGCCCCACCAGGATCGGGAGGGCCAGGAAGATCGGGTACTGCTCCTCGCCGAGGCCGGGCACGGGCTTGAAGTGCTCGTCGTCGGCCGCGGTGGAGACGGTGACCGGGCGCATGACCTCGGCCGCGAAGCCGGTGATGCCCTCCCCGACCGCCAGGCGCACCTGACCGATCGCCCCGCCAGGGAAGCCGACGTTCGCGCGCATCACGAGCACCTGCGCGTCCGGCTCCTCTTCGCGCACGTAGATGGAGGCGACGGGCGCCTCGATGACGGCGGCGACCTCGCTGCACAGCACGCCGAGGACCTCGGCCAGCGGCCGGGGGCGCGCCGCCTCGTCGATCAGATCGAGGATGCGCTCGATGCGCGGGTCGTCGCGCTCGTGAACCCGGACCTCGACGTTGCGTTCCCCCGGCACGGACCGAGTATACGTCGCGAGGAGGCCCGGCGCAGGCGTGGACGCGAACGTTCGCGGAGCGGAAACGAGGCCGAAACCAGGCCCGCGCGCGCCGCGCTCACTCCTCCGCGGGGAGCGTGGTGACGTCGAAGTCGTAGCTCCGCGCCCCGCTCGAGATCGTCACCGTGATGGTGTCTCCGTCGACCCGAGAGAAACCGAGCGAGAGCGTCTTCGACTCCGGCGTGGTGAGCGTGTAGGTGCCCGCCTGCGGCACCGGGTCGACCCAGCGCATCTCGACGCCGTCGATGCCCAGCGTCCAGGTCCCCGACTCGCCCTCCCACGCGCGCGTCCCGTCCACGCCGAAGCCCTCGAAGATGCCCCCCTCGAGAGAGCGCTGGAGGCGATCGCCGCTGCCCGTCGCGCTGCGCCCGTCGCTCAGCCGGGTCCAGGTCAGCTCGTGCACCACGTGCCGCGTCTCGTCGGCGAAGCTCCAGGTCACCATCGCGGTGCCGGTGACGGTGACGCGATCGTCGTTCAGGTCCTCCCACCGGTGCGAGACCACGACGTCGTCCATCTCGTTGCGCATGACGGTGATCGCGTGCACACCGCCATAGGTCTGTCCGCGATACGTGCAGCTCCCCGGGTTGGCGCCGTACTCGATGGAGAGGGTCGCGCCCTCCACCGTGATCGCCGCGCAGGGCAGCTGCGACTCGATGAAGCTCGACAGCTCCATCGCCGCGTCCTCCGCCGCCATGCCGATGGTGAAGCGCGTGCCGATCTCGACGCTCCCCGACGTGAGCGCCTCCGCCTCCGCCGCGAGCCCGGCCTCCTCGAGCGCGGCCGAGGCCTCCGCGCGCGTGAGCGCCTGGCAGCCGATCGCGCCCACCGAGAAGAGCCCCGCGACCAGCAACACACCCACCCAGCTCCGTCG
>SHBB01000335.1 GCA_004213565.1 Sandaracinaceae bacterium | reverse complement strand
GCGCGCCCCGACCTGGCGAACCGTTACTCGGCCAGGCCGCTCGCCCTGGCCGCGGCCCGCGGGCATGGCGAGGTGGTCCAGGCGCTCCTCGACGCGGGGGTCAGCCTCGAGGGGGAGACCGAGTCGCAGCTCACCGCGCTCGGCCACGCCGTGGTCGGCGGTCACCTCGAGGTCGTGCGTCTGCTCGCCGACCGCGACCCCACGCTGCGGGCGGGGCGCGCCGGCGCAGGTCTGGGCCTCGCAGCCGCGGCGGGTCACGCAGACGTCGTGTCGCTGCTCCTCGAGCGCGAGGCGGCCCCGGACGGGCTGGACGAGCGCGGGTTGAGCGCGCTGATGTGGGCCGCGGTTCGCGGCCACCTCGACGCCGCGACGCGGCTCCTCGACGGCGGGGCCACGCCCGATCTGCAGGGCCCCGACGGGGTCAGCGCGCTCTTGCTCGGCGCGCACGCGGGCCAGACCGAGATCGTGACCCTCCTGCTCGACCGCGGCGCGGCGCTCGAGCAGACCAACCCGCAGGGGGGCACGGCGCTGCGCGCGGCGGCCGAGCAGGGGCACCTGGAGACGGTTCGCCTCCTGCTCGCGCGCGGCGCGAGCCGACACGCGACCGACACCTACGGGCTCCGGCCGATCGACTATGCGCGGCAAAACCAGCACACCTGGGTCGTGCGCGCGCTGTCGTTGCCCTGAGCTCAAGAGCTGGCGGAGGTGTAGGTCGCGATGGAGCGGAGCCAGATCACCCGGGCGAGGATGGCGAAGACGGCGGCGCCGACGAGGCTGCCGACGAAGCGCTCCGGGCTGAGCCGCCCGAGCAGCGCCTCCGCCGGGTAGGTCGTCATCAGGGCGAGCGGGATGATGAACGTGAAGAGGAACGACACGACGCCCTTGAAGACCGACGCGGGCCAGCGCGCGGCGTCGAAGATCGCCTCGAAGAGGTAGCGGAGGTTGTCGATGCGGACGGCGCGGAAGGCGACCGCGACGACGATGATCCAGAGGGAGTAGAGCACCGTCACGCCCGCGGCGAGCATGGCGGCGGACGTGGCGAGCGCGCCCGGGCTCGGCCCCTCCCCGAGCTCGCGGAAGGCGTAGGCGAAGACGGCCCCCGCCGCGACGAAGCCCAGGGCCCGCCAGGGGGCGAAGCGCGCGGTGCTGACGAGGAACTGCGCGTCGGCGGGCTTGAGCAGGACGAAGTCGAGCGTGCCGCTCCGGATGTGCTCGATGACGGTGGTCAGGCTCGGGTTGATGGCCCCCTTCAATACGGCGTCGAGCAGGGTGAACCAGCCGACCACCACCAGCGCTTCGCCGTAGCGCCAGCCCGCGATCACGGGGCGCTCCTGGAAGACGAGGTAGAGCGGGATGAGCGCGGTGACGGTCCAGAAGACGCTCATCACGCCGTCGACGATGAAGTCCCAGCGGTACTGCATCGCGACGACCATCGACAGCTTCAGCTGCGTGCCGAAGAGCCGGACGTGGCGCGCGACGCTCACCCGCCGAAGGCTCCGTAGCGACGCAAGCCACGCTTCCAGACGAGGAGCGCGAGCCCCCCGAGCCCGACCACCCAGAGCCACTGCGCGCCGAGGCGCCGCCAGGCCTCGCCCTCCGAGAGCGCGCCGGTCAGGAGATCGACCGGGAAGCCCAGCTGGTAGACGAAGGGCATGTACTCCGGCGCGGCGCGCAGCCAGTCCGGGAAGAGCGCGATGGGCACGAGGTAGCCGCTGAAGACGAAGAAGCCGGCGCTCCAGATGTCCATCACCTTGATGCTCTGATCCATCCAGAGGCTCAGCGCGCCGATCGTGACGTGCGCGAAGAAGGTGATGCACCACGCGCCGAGGAGCGCGAGCGGCACGATGGCCCACATCGCGGCGCCGCGGACGAGGTGCGCGCCGCCCGTCAGGAAGAACGCGGTCAGCCCCACGGGGAGCGCGATCGCCGCGCGCATGGGGATCGAGGCGAGGTTCTCGGTCGCGTAGGTCCACAGCGGGTGAATGGGGCGGAGCAGACGCTGGCTCAGCGCCCCCGTGCGCACCTCGTAGTTGATCGTCCAGCTCGCCCACGCGCCCACGACCTGGCGCACCACGAAGGCCGCGAGGAAATACGCGGTGAAGCGGCTCTGCCCGAAGCCACGGATGGGCGCCTCCTCCGCGACCGCGTGCCAGAGGGGCAGCATGATCAGCGGCATGGTCGTGGTCAGCACCCAGACGAGCATCTCGGCGCGGTAGGCGACCGCCTGCGAGACGCCGACCCGCATCAACGTCGGCAGGGCGCGGAGCGCTCTCATGGAGGAGGCCGCGTCAGCCCTCTCGGCGGCGCGTTCGCATCGTGAGCGTCGTTCGGCGCGCGTTCGCGTCGTAGACGGCGTCGGCGAGCGCGTCGAGGTCGTCGCCCTCGATCCCGCGGAACACGGCAAGGGCTCGGATGAAGTCCGGGACCGAGAGCTGCGCGGTGGAGCGGAGAATGCATCCGATGGCCGGCTCCACGCCGGTCTCCATGGCGATGCGGTTGCGGATGTCCTCCGCCGTCTGGACCTGCGCCTTGTCCGCGAGCCCCAGCTTGACGAGCAGGCGCCCGAAGTCCCCGCTCACCATCTCGACCTCGGGCAGCTCGCTGGTCTGGAGGACGGTCGGCGGGAACACGCCTGCCTCGACCGCCGCCTCGAGGAAGGACCTGAGGTCGGTGTACTCGAGGGCCGTCCCGGCCGCGAACGCCTCCAGCTGCTTGCGCACGGGCAGGCTCTGGACGCTGCTCAGCATGTGATCGAGCAAGCTCCAGTCGAGCCCCGGGATCTCCAGGGCGCGAACCCGGAGGAGGTCGTTGAGGTGATGGTAGAAGGTGTCTCGAGACACTCCACGCGCCTCGTATGCCTTCGCGACTGCAGGGATGTCCAACGTCGGCGCCATGACCCGCAATCTCTCACATCCCGTCGAATGGGGCCATGCTCACTCGGAGCGCTCGCGGGCCTCGCGGCTGCGCGCGAAGAGCTCGCTCATGACCTCCTCGAGCGGCGCCGCCGTGACCGTGAAGTCGGTGACCGGGAGCCGCTCGAGCGCGCGCGACACCGCGCCCGCCAGCGCCTCCTGGGCCACCTGCACGACGATCTCGCGCTCCTCGCGCTCGATGATCTGACCCAGCGCCTCGACCTCCTCCTCCGCCGCCGCCGCGTGGAGCCGGAGCCGGAGGCGCTTCTCGGGCCGCACCTGCATGACGAGCGCCTCGAGGCCGCCGTCGTAGGAGAGCTGCCCCTTGTCGATGACGATGACGCGGGGGCAGAGCGCCGCCACGTCGTCCATGTAGTGGCTCGTCAGGATGAGCGTCGCGTCGTGCCGGAGGTTGTACTCCCGGATGAACTCACGCACGACGACCTGCGTCGAGACGTCGAGACCGATGGTCGGCTCGTCGAGGAAGAGCACGCGCGGGCGGTGCACGAGCGCCGCGACGAGCTCGCACTTCATGCGCTCTCCGAGGCTCAGCTCGCGGGTCGGTTTGCGGACCAGGTCGCCCAGATCGAGCAGCTCCGTCAGCTCGCGCACCGTCTCCTCGAACTGCGCCCGCGGGACCTCGTAGATGGCGCGGTTCAGATCGAACGTGTCCGCGGGAGGCAGGTCCCAGATGAGCTGCTGCTTCTGGCCCATCACGAGCATGATCTTCTCGAGGAAGGCGGCCTCCCGGCGCTGCGGCACGTGCCCGTCGACCTCCACCGCGCCGTCGGTCGGGTGGAGGAGACCGGAGAGCATCTTCAGCGTGGTGGTCTTGCCCGCGCCGTTCGGCCCGAGGAAGCCCACCCGCTCCCCCGCCGCGATCTCGAAGCTCACGCCGTCGACCGCGCGCACCGTGCGGTGGGTGCGCGAGAAGAGAGAGCGCAGCGACGCGGCCAGCCCGGGCGCGCGCTCGTGCACGCGGAAGTGCTTCTTCAGATCGGTCACGCGGATCTGGGGGCTCACGCGCCGACCCTCCCGCTCGCGCGGTCGCGCGCCAGGAGCAGCACGAGCAGCCCGATCGTGAGCAGCTCCAGGGTCGTGGTCGGGTGGCGCATGTTCGCCCAGAGGTGCGGCACCTGCACCGACCACATGTCCGGGTCGGTGTGCGGCCAGCCGGCCCACGCGCTGAACGCGTAGCCCGTCCGCTCGAAGCCCTCGAACACGTCGTCGACGAGATCGACCAGGAGGTGCGACACCCCTCCGAGCAGGACCAGGCCCAGCTTCGGCGCGCGAGAGAGCCCGCGCGCGCGCGCCCAGATCCACGCGAGCAGGACGAGCGCCCAGAGCGACAGGCTGTGCCCCACCGTGCGCCCGTAGGGCGTGATCCCGGCGAGCATGGCGCTCTTGTCGATCACGTCCGGGACGATGGCGCCGCCCGCGATCCATCCGGCGCGCTCGAGCCGCGCGTCGGCCGGGCGACGCCCGAGCAGATACGCGACGGCCAGGTGTCCCGAGAGGTTCACAGACCCGCAATCTGCCATGAAGGCCGGTCGACGCGAGGGCTCGCCTGGAGGAATCGGGGGTACCCTGTCGTCATGGTCAGCACTCGAGGACTCGTCGGGCTGCGCCCCACCCCCGACGCCGTCGCGCGCGTCACCTCGCCGCCGTACGACGTCATCAAGGAGGGCAGCCCCCTCTACCACCGGCTCGCCGGCGAGCGCGACTCGCTCTTCCACGTGATCCTGGGAGACGCGCCCGTCGACGCCTTGAACGGGCTGGAGGCGCGCGGCGCGCTGATCCGCGACGACACCCCCTGCTTCTACGTCTACGAGCAGTCGTGGGCGGGCGGAGAGCGGACCGGCGTGTTCCTCGCGGCCGAGGTCACCGACTACGACCGAGGCCAGATCATCCGGCACGAGAAGACCTTCGACGACAAGGTGCGCGGCCGGGTCGCGCTCGCGGAGGCGACCGGCTTCACGACCGAGCCGATCTTCCTGCTCACCCAGGCCGAGCTCGGCCCGACGCTCTCACAGGCCAAGGCGGCGGCGCCGCTCTACGAGCTGACGAGCGACCTGGGCCCGGGCACGGACCTCGACGGGCTCTACAGCCGGGTCTGGCGCGTGCCGGAGGAGAGCGACGTCGGCGAGGCCCTCCGCGCGCGGCTCGCGCCCCACCCGCTCTACATCGCCGATGGCCATCATCGCTATCACGCGGCTCTGCGCGGCGGGCTCGACCACGTGCTCGCCTACGTCACCGAGGAGGCGCGCATCCTCGCCTACGACCGCGTCATCGAGCCGGTGATCCCGTTCGCCGAGGCGCGGGCGGCGCTCGCGCTGACGCCCGCGGCCCGCTTCGAGACGCCGCCGAAGCACAGCTTCTGCCTCTACACGCGAGAGGGCTGCTGGACGATGAAGGCGCGCGAGGTCCCGGACGACGTGGTGGCGCGGCTCGACTGCGCGATCCTCGAGCGTGAGCTCTACCCGCACCTCGGGCTCAGCCACGCGCACGTCGTCGACCCCGCGCGCTTCGACTATTACCCCGAGAGCGCGCTCGAGGAGATGAAGGCGCGCGTCGACGAGGGCGCCTACGGGCTGGCGGTCGCGCTCCACCCGGTGAGCCTCGAGGAGCTGATGGCGGTGGCGGACGCGGGCCTGTCGGACCCGGAGATCGTCATGCCGGAGAAGAGCACGTTCTTCAGCCCGAAGATCCTCAGCGGGCTGATCCTGCACCGACACGGCGCCTCGAATCGCTGACAGCGCAGGCCCTGAAGGCGGGCCCTCAGGCGGGCGGCTCGAGGTCGGCCGCCCTCAGCTCGAACATCGCCACGAGCGCGGCCAGGTGGCACTCGGTGGCGGCGAAGACCCAGCCCCCGACGTCGCGGGTGTCCAGCGCCTCGAAGTCGCGCGCAATCCGGTCGCGCCACACCTCCCGATCCGCCTCGGGCGCGGAGGTCCGCAGCCCCTCCAGGGTCGCTGATAGCTCGGCCTCGAGCGGCGCCTCCTCGCGCCCCACCGCGTCGAGGAAGCGCGCCCCCACGACCCGCGCCGACTCGAGGTCCTCCTGCGGAAAGTACGTGGCGGCCCGGAGCGCGAGCGGGCGCCAGTCCTCCGGGGGCGGCGGCGTGCAGGCTTGCAGGACGCCGAGCCCGACGGGGCCGATCGCGAGCTGGCTCGCGGCGAGCTGGAGGAACGAGCGGCGCTTCACGGCCCCTCCTCACGCTCGGAGGGAGGCTCGTAGGGGCGCTCGAGCAGATGGTCGGCGAGGCGCTCGGCCAACGCGACGAGGGTGAGCGTGGGGTTCGCGTGCCCGCCCGTGACGAACACGGAGCTGCCGGCGACGTAGAGGTTCTCGGTGCCGAAGACCTTGCAGTCCGCGTCCACGACGCCGTCCTCGGGGCGCGCGGCCATGCGCGTGGTGCCCATGTGGTGGCCGCCGGCCTCGAGCTGCCAGTCGAAGCGCCCCTCCGCGTCGACCGAGCGCCAGAGCCGACCGAGGCGGCGCGCGCCGAGCTCGGCGCCGATGAGCTCGAGCCCGCGGGCGAGCGTCTCCATGTCCCGGTCTCGGATCTGCCAGCTCACGTCCGCCTGCGGGATGCCGAGCGCGTCGGGGCCCCCGGCGAGCGTCACGCGGCTCTCGGGATCGGGCGTCTGCTCCACGCGGCAGTCGAGCGCCCAGAGCTGCACCTCCTCGTGGTGGCCGAGGAGGGTGAGCGTGCGATCGGGCGGAGGCGGCGCCACCTCGACGTCGTCGAAGTCGCGGCCGCCCACCGTCGCGGCGAAGCCGGCCAGCCCCTCCCGCTCTCGCACCGACGCGCTCAGCGCGAGCGCGCCCTGCATGCTGATCGAGCGGCCCTCCCCGTCCGGGTGATCGAGCGTGGCGCGCCGCAGGCGATAGAAGCGCGTGTCCAGGTCGGTCGGCGCGACCCAGACCGCCCCCCGGTAGAAGTGCGGGTGCTCCATGAAGAAGCGCCCGACCAGGTCGTGGGCGTTGCCGATGCCTTCGGGGATCTGCGCGTTCGAGGCGAGCAGGAGCCGCGGGTTGTCGATGCCCCCGCACGCGAGCACGAAGCGCCCCGCCTCGATGGCGAACCGCGGGCCCGAGAGCACCGCGCACTCCGCGCGCACGACCCGCTCGTGCCCCTCGTTCAGGACGAGCTGCGTCACGTGCGCGTGCAGCAGCGTGGGCGACGAGGACGCCTCGAGCTCGTCCTCGTAGACCGTGGCGAAGCGCGAGGGAGGGCTGAACTGATAGGTCACGCTCGCGATCGCGCCGCCCTCGACGTCGAGCGGCGCGTCGCCCGTGGCCTCCGCGACCTCCGCCGGGCCGTAGACCATCTCCGCCAGCTCCACGTCGAGCTGCGCGCGGCGGTAATAGGGCAGCATGTCGGCGTACTCGAGCGGCCAGCCGCTGTTCGGGATCCACGCGCGCGCCGCGAAGTCCTCCGGCTCGAGCGGCAGGCAGAAGCCCGACCAGTGGTTGGTGCTGCCGCCGTGCTGACGCAGCCGGAGCCGCCGCGGCTGCCACGTCCCGAGCCCGCTCATCGACGCCGCGTAGAGCGCCTGCATGTCGGGGTCGCGCTCGCGCCCCCCGCCGCTGACGAGGATCACGCGCCGGCCCTCGGCCATCAGGCGGCGCGCCACCGTGATCCCCGCCGCGCCGGCGCCGATCACACATACCTCACAGTCGAGGACGCTTCCGTCCTCCAGCTCCCGTCCGTCCAGGATCAAATCAAGCTCGCATGCGGTCGACGAGGACGCGCGCCAGGCGCTCCACCCACGGTTTGTCAGGCCGTGTGGACCGCCGCAAGCGCTCCAGGTGAGGCTCGGGATCCCAGCGCCCCGGGTCGGCGCCCTCGGCCACGAGCCCCTTGAGCTTCTCGAAGCACACGCCGCGCTCGTCCTCCGGGAGGTACACGAGCCCGTAGAAATACGCCTCACAGAGCGGGGCGCCGCCGTCATCGGGGCGCGCGCGCTCGAGCCAGCGCCGCAGCGAGTGTGACGCCTCCTCCACCAGCCCGCGCTCCAGCAAGAAGCGCACGACCGCGGCCCAGCGCTCCGCCCGGTCGGGCTCGGCCCGCGCGGCGCGCAGGTGATATTGGGCGGCCCGCAGATCGTCGCTGCGGCGCCGCTCCAGGAAGCGCGCGTACCAGCTGAGCGTCATCGCGTCGTGCGGCGCGAAGGCCACGGCCCGGAGGTATTGCGCCTCGGCCGCGTCGAGGTCGCCGCGCGTGTCCTCGAGGAAGCGCGCGTACTGGCGCAGCGGGTAGACGTCGTCGGGCGCGAGCTCCACGGCCCGCTCGAAGAGCGACGCCGCGCCCTCGAGATCGCCGCGGCGCAGCTCGAGGAAGCGCGCGTAGTCCACCGCGACCTCGGGGGTCGCCTCCGCGTCGAGCGCGCGCCCGTAGTAGGTCTCCGCCCGCCCGTGCTCGCTCACCTGCTCCTCGAGGAAGCGCGCGTACTCGCCCAGCCACTTCGGGTCGTGCAGCCCCGCCGCGATGGCCTGGCGGTAGTGCCGGTCCGCCTCGGTGACGTCGCCTCGCTGGCGGTGGAGGAAGCGCGCCAGCAGCCCGTGCGCCCACCCGTCCCGCGGCGCGAGCGCGACCGCCCGGCGCAGGTGCGCCTCGGCCTCGTCGAGCGCGCCGACCTTCTCGAGCAGCGCCGCGAAGCGCCGGAGCGTCGGGCCGTGGTCGGCGTCGATCTCGAGCGCCTCCCGGTACGCCGCCTCGGCCTCGTCGAAGCGCCGGGCCTGCTCGTGCGCATAGCCCGCGTCGCTCGTCTCGTCGACGCGCGTGGAGCGGAGCGTGCGGCCGACCTCGCGCTCGCGCGCCCCGCCCTCGAGGAAGAGCTGATACTGGCGCAGCAGGGTCGCGTGCGCGGGCTGCAGCTCCACCGCGCGCCGGTAGTGGCGCGCCGCGCGCGGCCGATCTCCGCGCGCCTCGTCGAGGAAGGCCGCGAACCACCAGTGCGTGCTCCACCGGTCCGGCTCCGCCGCGAGCGCGCGGGTGAAGAGCTGCTCGGCCCGGTCGAGCTCGCGGCCGCGGCTGAAGAGGAGGAGCGCGTAGTTGCTGAGCGCGAAGCCGTCCTGGGGCGCGAGCGCGATGGCCTGCTCGAACGCGTGCGCCGCCCCGTCCGGATCGTCGCCGAGCGTCTGCAGGAACACCGCGTACCAGGCGCGCAGATCCGCGCGCTCGGGCGAGGCGTCGATGGCGCGCTGGTACATCGAGCGGGCGCGCTCCGCGTCGCGGCGCACGTGATGCAGAAAACGCGCGAACGACTCGAGGCTGTCGGGGTGCGTGGGCTCGAGGGCCAGGGCCTGCTCGTAGATCACCTCCGCCCCGTCGTGATCCCCGCGCGCCTGCTCGGTGAAGTACGCCAGGTCGCAGCGCGGATCGGCCCGGTCCGGGCGCGCCTCGACCGCGCGACGGTAGAGGGCCTCGGCCGCGTCGAGATCGCGCCGCAGGTAGTGGAGCAGCCGCGCGTAGTCCGACAGCGCGGCCGAGTGCTCCGGGTCGAGCTCGAGCGCCGCCCGGTAGACCGCCTCGGCCTCGTCCACGTCGCCGCGCGCGTCGTGCAGGAAGCGCGCGAGCGCCCAGCGCACCGTCGCGTCCTCGGGGGCCGCCTTCGCCGCCTCCCGCAGCCGCTCCTCGGCCTGGTCGGGATCACGGCGCGCGACGTCGAAGGCGCGCTGGATGAGCGCCTGCGGCTCCTCGGGAGCCGGCCGATCGTCGATCTCCATGCCCCGCTCGGTCACCCGCAACCTCCGCCTGGGTATGTAGCAGAGATGGCCGCCGGCTGCTCGACCGCGCTATGGTGCCGGCGTGTCGATCCCCGCCGCGGTGTGCGCCGCCTACGAGCTCGATGACGAAGCGCCGACCGCCATCTCGGTCGGGTGGATCAACCGGACCTTCGTGGCGAAGCGCGGCGGCGCGCCCCTCGTGGTGCAGGCCCTGCACCCGATCTTTCGCGGCGAGGTGAACCTCGACATCGAGGCGATCACCGCGCGGCTCGCGGCGCGGGGGCTCGAGACGCCCCGGCTGGTCCGCACGGCGACGGGCGAGCCCTGGATCGAAGCGGGCGGAGTCTGGCGGGCGCTGACCTACGTCGAGGGCGAGACCCACGCCTCGCTCACGCCGACGCAGGCGCGCGAGGCGGCGGCGCTGGTCGGGCGCTTCCACCGCGCGCTCGAGGGCTTCGAGCACACCTTCCACTTCAGCCGCCCGGGCGCGCACGACACGCCGAAGCACCTCGCCAAGCTGCGCGGGCTGCTGGACGCGGCGCCCGATCACGGCGACGCGCAGCTCGCCCGCGCGGTGCTCGACGCGGCCGCGTCCCTGCCCACCCTGCCGTCCCTGCCCACCCGCATCGTGCACGGAGATCTCAAGGCCACGAACCTCCGCTTCGACGGGGATCGGGCGCGCTGCCTGCTGGACCTCGACACCCTGGCCCACGGCACCCTCGCGGTGGAGCTCGGCGACGCGCTGCGCTCCTGGTGCAACGCGACCAACGAGGCGGACCCGGAGGCGCGCTTCGATCCGACGATCTTCGCCGCCGCGCTCGAGGGCTGGGCGCCCGTGGTGCGCGACCTCGTCACCGAGGCGGAGCGCAGGTCGCTCGTGGGCGGCGTCGAGACGATCACCCTCGAGCTCGCGAGCCGCTTCGCGGCTGATCTCTTCGAGGACCGCTACTTCGGCTGGGACGAGGCGCGCTTCGACTCGCGCCGCGCGCACAACCGCGCCCGGACCCACGCGCACCTCTCGCTCGCCCGGTCCCTCCGCGCGCAACGCGACGCCCTCGAGGCGAGGGTCGAGCGCGCGTTCCGCTGAGCCTCCCATCCCACCAGCGGCCACGCGGCTGACCACTCGACTGGCCACCGGCGAGCGCGCTGGCCACCGGTCCGCCGGCGCGCGTGCAGCCGGAGCGGACGCCGGACGCTGCGGCCGTCGCGCGCCGACGCGATGCGTCATCCCGGAGGTTGGCGCCGCA
>SHBB01000334.1 GCA_004213565.1 Sandaracinaceae bacterium | reverse complement strand
GCAGGGCCGCGAGCGCGCGCGCCTCCTCGGCGTCGTGGTTCTCACCGCCCATCAGGACCCACGCGATGGTGACCCGGCCCTGCGCGACGGCGGCGTACTCGCGGATGGCGTCGGCGACCTCCTCGAGCGGGAAGCGGCCGGCCACCGGGAGCAAGCGGCGGCGCCGATCGGCCACGGCCGAGCTGAGCGAGATGACGAGCCGGAAGCGGTGCCCCTCCCGCGCGAAGCGACGGATCTGCGGCACGAGCCCGACGGTGGAGATCCGGATGGACTCCTGCTTGATGCGGCCGCCGCACGGGTGCGAGAGGACCTTCGCCGCCTGGATGACCGCGTCGTAGTTGTGGAGCGGCTCGCCCTGCCCCATGAACACCGCGCCGGTCACGCGCCCTCCCGCTTCGGCCGCCTCGTCGCGCACGGCGGAGAACGCGGCGACCATCTCCCACGCCTCGAGGTGACGGGTCAGGCCGAGGCGCCCCGTCGCGCAGAAGACGCACTGCATCGCGCACCCGACCTGCGACGAGAGGCAGACCGTGAAGCAGCCCGGCTTCTCGAGCGGGATGCGCACCGCCTCGCTGAGGGCGCCGTCGGGCGAGCGGAAGAGGTACTTCACGAAGCCGTCGCTCGGGTCGGTCACGCGCTCGACGATCTCGAGCGGCGCGCGATCCACATGCGCCTCGACGCCAGCCAGGAACCGCTTCGACGGCGGCCGCGACATGACGCCCTCACCCCCGCGCGAGATGACGTGACCCAGGTATCGCCGCGCCTCCGCGTCGGACGCGTCCACGCCGCGCGCGCGCAGGTGCGCGGCCAGCTGGTCCGGCATCATCCCGAAGAGGTGCGCGCGCGTGTCCACGGGCGCAGACGTAGCAGCCCGGAGCGCCGCGGGCGACGCGCGCCGTCACAAACGGGCGCGCGCGCCGGGCCGGACGTTGCGGGACCCTCTTCGTCTGGTTATCCCGAGAGGAGCGGGCGCCTCGAGGCCCCGGCGAGCGAGCTTCCCTCGATGGTGCTCCACAATCGCAACGAAGCGGACGGAGAGGCGCTCCGTCCCCGCGCACGGGTGCGCGCTCTCCGTCTCGGCCTGCTCGTCCTCGTGGCGCTCGGCCTGCTGGGGGTCCTCCGCTCGGTCGCGGTCGCCTACGCCGACGAGCGGGCCCGCGCGGAGCTGGCCGCGCTCGGGCTCGACGCGGTGGAGCTCCACGTGGAGAGCGTCGACACCGAGCGGCTGCGCCTGCGCGACGTGCGGCTCGGGCCCGACCTGACGATCCGCGCGGTGGAGCTCCGCTACGGGGTCGGTGACCTCATGGAGGGGACGGTGCGCGAGGTGCTGCTCGACGGTCTCCGCTGGGAGAGCGCCGCGAGCGTGGACGCCCTCCGACGGAGCAGCCCGGCCCGGGTCCTCACCGCCCTCTCGTCTCCATCCACGAGCGCGACGCCGCAACCCGTGTTCCGATTGCGTGACGCTCGCGCGACATTGGGCGGCGTGGTCGTGCGTCTCGACGGCGCGTATCGGCCGGGCGGCGGGAGGTTCGAGGTCACGTCGCCGCTCGGGGTCCACCGGGTCGAGATCACGCAAGGAGAGCACGCGCTGTCGGTGCGGGCACGCGGCCGGGCGCCGCGCCGGGACCTCGTGAATCTCTACGTCGAGCTGCCGGCCCGGCCGGACGGCGCGTGGACGCTGCGGCTCGACGCGAGGCTCGACGCGCTCGAGGCCCCCGTGGGTGATCGCCGGCTCGCGCTGGGCCACGTCGTCGCGTCGGTGGAGGCGAGCGCGAGAGGCGAGCGCCTCGACGCGCTGCGCGCGGACGCGACGGTCCTCGACGCCGAGGTGGAGGGGCTCGCGATCTCGCGGATCGACGTGCACGCCGCACCGGACGCGGGCCAGATCGCGTGGACACTCACCGGCGGGCTCTTCGAGCGGCGGGGCGAAGACCGCCTCGACCTGCGCGGAAAGCTCTCGCCCCGGCTCGCCACCTGGACCGAAGGCGCGGGCGCGATCGCGTGGGACTTCGCGGGCACGCTGCCGCTGGACGCGCTCCCGAGCGTCGATGGGGACGATCCCCGAGTCCAGAGCCAGGGCGTCCTGGAGCTCGACGCGGGCGCGGTCACGGCCGAAGGCAGCGCGGTGCTCGAGATGGACCGGCTGCGCACGGACGCGCTGACGGCGACGCAGATCCACGCGTCGCTCCGCGCGCGAGCTCACGGCGACGCGGAAGACTTCACGGTGGAGGTCCGCGAGGGCGCCGTCGTGCGCGGGGCCCGCGTCCGGCTCGCGGAGACAGAGGCTCGGGAAGTGGAGATCGACGCCCTCTCCGACGTGCGCGTGAGGGTGTCGGCGGACGGGGTGTCGGTGCAGGGCGAGCGAGCGCGCCTGCGAGCGGCGCGCGCGTGGACGGGACGCGGCGGCGAGCGCATCACAGCTCACGCATTGCAAGCCTACATGACCCCGCGTGGCGCTCACGCGTGGCTCGTCGAGGCGGACGGCGCCACGCGTCTCCGGGGCAACTTCCGGGCGCGCGCGCGACGCGTCGACGGAGCGCTTCAGGCGCGGCGGGTCCGCGCGCGAGGCGCCGTGGCGGTCTCGCTCACGGACGGCGCGCCGAGAGGATCGGCGCGGCTCGCGCTCCGGGCGCGACAGCTCGGCGACGCCGACGGTTGGCTGCAGCTCCAGCGCGCGCGGCTCTCGCTGCCGCTCCGCCTCGACGCGCGGGGCCTCCGCGGAGCGGGCCGACTCGAGGCGGCGACGCTCGGCAGCCGAGGTCACGCGCTCGGCCCCGCGACGGGACGCCTCGAGCTCGGCCCCGCGGGCACGGACCTGACGCTGGAGTGTGGGCTCGGGGGCGGCGCGACCGGCCAGCTCGCCCTGGCCCTCAGACCGACGGGCGACAGGCTGCGGGTGGACGTGCCGCCCGTCACCCTGCGACGCGGCGCGCCGCTCACGCAGCTCCTCGCGGACGTGACCGGGCTGCGCCTCCAGGGTCCGGTCAGCGGCGCGCTCGACTGCCCGCTCGACGCCGCCGCGGACGGCGCCGCCACCCTCGCGCTGCACGGCGCGCGCCTCGAGGTCGACGGTCTGCGGGTGGACGGCGCGCACGCGCGCTTCGAGCTGTCGCGTCTCTCCCCCGCGGAGAGCGCGGCGCCTTCGGAGCTCCGCTGGAGCGCGCTCCGGGTGGGCGGGCTGCGCGTCGGCGGCGAAGGACGCGCGCGCCTGCGCCTCGCCTCGAGCGGCGCGCTCTCGGTCGACGCCCTCGCGGTCGCGGTGGGCGGCGGGCGGGTGCGCGTGGCGCCCTTCGTCTACGACGCGGATCGACCGAGCGTGGAGCTGGACGCGCGCGCCCGCGGGCTCGACCTGTCGCGCATCCTGCCGGAGCTGACCGACGGCCGCGCGCGGGGGCGCGGGCGCCTCGACGGACGCGTCCGGCTCTCGCTCGGACACGACGGGCTCCGCTCGCTCCAGGTGCGCGAGGCCCGGCTCCAGAGCCGCGGGCCGGGTCACTTCCGCTTCGCCGGGGACCAGGCGCTCGGGGCGATCTACGAGTGGGCCCGCCCCCTGAGCGGCTCGCTCGCGCTCCGGCGCGTCACGGGCGCCCTGACCGACTTCGACTACGGGCGCCTCGACGTGCGGCTCGACCCGCGCGGTGGCGCGCCCTCCCCCTGGATCGCGCACGTCGTCGGGCGCGGCCGCACCGTCCCCCAGGACGTGGATCTCACGCTTCGCTTTCACGGACTGCAGCGCCTCTTCGACGAAGCGCTGCGCATCGGCGCGCCTCCGCGCCAAGAGGACACATGAAGCGAATCGTTTGGGCGACGTCGATCGCCGCGCTCTGCCTGGTCGGCGGCTGCATCAGTCAACACGCCGTGCAGGTGGAACCCATCCATCTCCAGCCGATCCGGGTGACCATGGACGTGAACGTCCGCATCCAGGACGGCGACGACGAGGAAGCCGAGGACGTGCCCGAGGGCACGTCCGGAGGCGCGGTCGCCAGCGCTGGGTCTACCGACCAGGCGTCCCGAGATCAGACGCGCTGACCGCGCAGGGAGCGCCGCCGCGCACCCTCTCGCGCAACCTGCGCGCCTCTCCGGTCTCGGAGCGCCGCTCGCGGGCGCTGGTCCGCGCGATGCATCCGTCGGGCGCATGATCGACAACGAACGCACCGAGCGTCGCGGTCGCCTGGCCATCGGATGGGGAGCGGGCGCGGCGGTCGTCTTCGCCACGCTCACGGCGCTCTGGAGCGCGGCCTTCCAGCTGGGCTCCGGCGTGCGCGCCATCCAATCACCGACGGGCCTCTACGTGACGTACGCGCTCGCCGCCGCCGCCGTCATCGGCTTCATCGCGCTGTCGTTCGGCATCGTGGAGCTGCTGGTCGTGGGCTGGCGAGAGCGGCGCATGCTGCACCGCCACCCTCGCCTCTGAACGCCACGCTCAGAACCCGCCCTCAGAACCCGCGCTCAGAATCCCGAGAGCCAGTCGCTCGGACGCTGCCGCTCCGTGATCACCAGCTCCATCGCGGTCGGCGGGTCGCTGCGCAGCGTCCCGGCGCAGCGCGCGGTCTGTCCGTCGCGCACGTAGAGGAAGATGGAGGGCATCGGCACCCAGCCCTCGGGGGCGTCGCCTCCCTCGAAGTAGCTCTCGCTGACGGGTCGCGGCTCGACGGTCGCGTACTCGCGGCAGTCGAAGGTGCCCTCGAGGCGCGTGCCCGGCGCCGCGTCCTCGCCGAGGTCGATGTAGGCGCGGAGCGAGGCGTACCCGGTGCCCTCCCACGCGACCGAGGCGGCGATGGGCTGACCGGCCACGATGGGGAAGCGCTGCAGCTCCTCGCCCGGGTCGCCGTAGGAGACGCCCTCCTCGAGGTAGAGCAGGTACCCGCTGCAGCAGCAGATCGACAGCAGGATGAAGAGGCAGCCGCCGCAGCCACCGATCAGCAGGTTCCTCCGACCGTTGCTCTTGCCCTCCGGAGGGGCGGCCGGCGACGGAGTCGCCTGGGACGGCGCGGCCGGTGACGGAGTCGCCTGGGACGGCGCGGCCTGCGACGGCGCGGCCTGCGACGGAGCCGCCTGGGCTGAGATCCCGGCCGGCGAACCGGGGGCTGGCCCCGCGCCCGCGGGCGCCCGGCTCGGGGCGGGCAGGTCCGGCACCTGCGCGTCGAGCGGCGAGGCCCAAGGCGTGGTCAGGTCGTTGTCTTCGTCATCCTCGGGGACGGGCGGCGGCGCCCAGCGCGGGTCGTCGGACATGGCGCGTGCATAGCATGGGCGAGCGTTTGGTGGGGGAGCTGCTATGGCGGCGAGATGGGGGTCGACGAAGTCATCGAGGAAGCCAAAGAGGCTGCGCGAGAGTGGCGCGCGCTGCGGCAGATGCCCGCCCCGAAGCCCGTGGGCGCAGACGCGCTCCCGGTTCACCTGATCGAGACGCGCGCCGCGTTCGAGCGGCGCTGGCTGGACAACGACGTCGAGCCGGTCGACGCGGGAGCCGACCTGGTCGAGCCCGGTCGGCCGGACCCGTGGTCGATCGAGGTCGACGTGTCGGCGGACGGCCAGGAGAGCGCCACGCGGATCCCGCTCCCCGAGACGCGAGGGGTCGCCGTGTGCTTCGTCTGCGAGGGCGCCCGCGCGTTCCCGTGCGACGACTGCGAGGGCACCGGACAGAAGCGCGTCGAGGAGCACGAGCCGCTGACCGGCTTTCGCCGCGTGTACTACGTGCCCTGCGGCACCTGCGGCGCGGCGGGCACGCTGCGATGCGACACCTGCCGCGGGTCGGCCAAGGTCGCCGTCACGCGGTGCCTCGTCGTGGAGACCGGCACCAAGACGGACCACGAGCTGGAGCACGGCGCGCGCCTGTCATCCGAGCTCGTCGCGGAGATCCTCGGGTCCGGGAGCGCGACGCCGCTCGCGCCTCGCCGGCTGCTCGAGGTGGAGCGCCTCGACGCGATCCCCGCGGGCGCGCTGCCCACCCCGGTCGACGCCATGGTGAGAGGGGGCCTGGCCCGCGGAGACGAGCCGGACCGACGCACGCGGGGCCGCCGGGTCGAGGTGACGGCGGGCTGGGTGGTCGAGCTGAAGCTCTCGGACCGCGTCCTCCACGTGTGGGGCTCGCCGCCCCGCGTCGCGGGAGACGACGCTCCGATCGATCGCGGCCAGCGCGTGGTCGTCTGGGCCGGGATCGCGCTCGCCTCGATCGCCGCCGCCGTCCTTCTCCTGCTCGTCCTGCGTGATCTCTGAGGCCGGCGTTTCGAGGCCCGGGCGGTGCTTCCGGCGCCCGACTGTGCAACACCTCGGCTGCAGGAGGAAACGCGCCGATGCAGATCTACCGAGCTCCCGTCGAAGACATGATGTTCCAGCTCGCGGCCTTCGGGTACGCGGACGTCGCCGCGCTCTCGCGCTTCGAGGCCTACGACCTCGAGACGGTGCGCATGATCCTCGACCAGACGGGGACGCTCGCGACCGAGGTGTTCCTCGCGTGCAACCGCGCCGGAGACGAAGAGGGCGTGAAGTGGGATCCGGAGTCGGGCGCGGTCACGACGGCGACCGGCTTCAAGGCCGCGCACGAGGCGCTGGCCGAGAACGGCTACTACGGACTGACCGCGGACGACGCGCACGGCGGCGGCGGCGCGCCCTACACCCTCGGCACGCTCGTGCGCGAGATGCTCATGTCGAGCAACAAGTCTCTCTCGATGGCGCCTGGCCTGACCAGCGGCCTCATCGAGGCGCTCGAGGCGCACGGCACCGACGAGCAGAAGGCGAAGTACCTGCCCAAGCTCGCGTCGGGTGAGTGGACCGGCACGATGTGCCTGACCGAGCCCCACGCGGGCACGGACCTCGGCCTCCTGCGCACCAAGGCGGTGCCGAAGGGCGACGGGACCTACTCGCTGACGGGGACCAAGATCTGGATCACCTTCGGTGAGCACGACCTGACCGACAACATCCTTCACCTCGTGCTCGCGCGCCTCCCCGACGCGCCGCAGGGCATCAAGGGCATCAGCACCTTCCTCGTGCCGAAGATCAAGGACGACGGCACGCGCAACGAGATCCGCTGCAGCGGCCTCGAGCACAAGATGGGCATCCACGGCTCGCCCACGTGCGTGATGGACATGGAGGAGGCCGAGGGCTACCTCGTCGGCGAGCCGGGGCGCGGCATGGCCTCGATGTTCACGATGATGAACGCGGCGCGCCTCTTCGTCGGCGTCGAGGGCATCAGCCTCGCCGAGATCAGCTACCAGACGGCGCTCGCGTTCGCGAAGGACCGCCGCCAGAGCCGCGCGCTCAACCCGAACCGCATCGAGCAGGACGCGGAGGCGGACACGATCCTGGTCCACCCGGACGTGCGCCGGATGCTCCTGAACATCAAGTCCACCAACGAAGCGCTCCGCGGGCTCGCGGTGTGGATCTCGGCGCAGATCGACCTGAGCCACGACCACCCCGACGCGGACCGCCGCCAGGACGCGGACGACCTGGTCGCGCTGCTCATCCCGGTCATCAAGGCGTACGGCACCGACCGCGGCTTCGAGAACGTCAGCGAGGCCATCCAGGTGTGCGGCGGCGCCGGCTACACGAAGGACTGGTCCATCGAGCAGTACTTCCGCGATCTGCGCATCGCGTTGATCTACGAGGGCACCAACCACATCCAGGCGCTCGATCTCGTCGGCCGGAAGCTGCCGATGCACGACGGCCGGCTGATGAAGACGTTCGCGCGCGAGGTGCACGCGGTGCTCGAGCGCGCGCGCGGCCACGAGGAGACGAGCGCGTTCGCGGACGCCCTCCAGGACGGGCTGAAGCTGCTGATCGAGGCGACCGAGCAGCTCCGCGAGCGAGCGGCGCAAGACCGCGAGGAGATCGGCGCGGCGGCGTCGAACTACCTGCACCTCTTCGGGCTCGTCGCCTGCGCCTACTCGTGGGTCCGCCAGACCGCGCACGCGGTGGAGAGCGGCGCCGACAACGCGGCCGCCAAGGTGAAGACGGCGCGCTACTTCTTCGAGCTGGTCTACCCCGAGGTGCACGGCGTGGTGGCCACGCTGCGCGCGGGCAAGGCCCCGATGATGGACTTCGCGGTCGACGAGCTCTGATCTCCGCTGAGCCGGGGCGGCTCTCGCCCGGCGGGCCCGGCGAGAGGGGGTATGATGCGAGCGATGAAGCGCTGCGCCTGCCTCCTCCTGCTGGTCTCGACTGCGTGCTCGCTCGATCGAAGCGGCCTCCGCACGCCCCGCTCGGAGGGAGGCGTCGAGCTCGACGCGGGCACGCGCGACGGCGCGATCGGCCCCGACGCGCGCCCGCCCGGCGACGCGCGGCCCCCCGAGGACACCGGGCCTCCGATCCCCGCGGACTGGTTCGACGCGGCCTGGAAGGAGCGGCGGCGGCTGACCTTCGACAACGCGCCGCACGACGAGGATCTGGTGGACTTCCCGGTGCTCGTCGCGCTCGACCCCTCCCGCGTGGACTACGAGCGGGCCGGCCCGGGCGGCGAGGCGCTGCGCTTCGTCGACGCGGACGGCGCCGTGCTGGCTCACGAGATCGAGCGCTGGCAGCCCGGCGGCACCTCACACGTCTGGGTGCGTGTCCCGCAGGTGGACGCCTCGTCCGACGCCGACTTCATCTGGATGTACGCCGACCGCCCGGGCGCGCCGGATGGCCAGGACCCGGCGGGCGTCTGGGCCGCGCCCTACCGCGGCGTCTGGCACATGAGCGGCGACTTCGACGACGCGACCGGGAACGCCAACCACGGCTCGGCGAGCGACGCGCCCGACGCCGAGGGCGTGATCGGCGGCGCGAGGCTGTTCGCGCGCGACACCTTCACCACCGTGCCCGACGCCGACTCGCTCGATCTGACGGAGGCGGTGACGATCTCGGGCTGGATGTTCCCGACCGCGCTCGACCACCAGCTCGCCCTGCTCGCCAAGCGCGAGGGCTGCGAGCGCGAGGGCAACTACGCGCTCTTCATCCGCAACGACGACGACGTCCAGTTCGAGCACTACGACGGCAGCTGGCGCACCTACAACCAGGGCTCCCTCGAGACCGATCGCTGGCAGTGGGTGGCGGCGACCTTCGACACGCGCACCGACGAGGTGGTCATCTACCTCGACGGCGCCGCCACCGGCGACCCCATGAACGCCACGCGCGAGCTCATCCCGGACGCCAACGCGATCGAGATCGGCCGCAACGGCGGCTGCGCGGGCGACTACCTCGAGGGCCCGATGGACGAGGTGCGGATCGAGTCCGTGGCCCGCTCCGCCGCGTGGCTCGCGGCCCAGCACCGCTCGATGACCGACGCCTACGTCAGCTTCGACGCCCCCGAGCGCATCCGCTGAGCGGCTACGCCAGGAGACGAACCCCGAGGGCGAGGGCGGCGGGCACGCCCTGGATGACGAAGATGGTCCAGCGCACGCTCACGCCGCCGACGACCGCCATCGCGAGGACGTAGGCGAGCATCGCGGTGGCCGTGGCGTCGTGACCGGTGACGAGCGCCCAGCCGAGCACGGCGGCGAGGCCGGCGTTGTAGGCGCCCTGGTTGAGCGCGAGCGCGCGCGTGGTCTCGGTGGCCTCGCGGCTGTAGCCGAAGCGGCGCGCCATCTGGCTCCAGCCGACGCTCTCGGCGAGCGCGAAGACGAGGTGGAGCGCGACGACGACCCAGGCGGTGATGTTGGCGAGCATGGGGAGAGCTTGATTCGTAGCGCTGTCGAGCGGTAGAGGTAATATCTGACGCTACTCGTTCATCAGAGAACGAATACGATGGATCTGGGCGAGCATCAGCTCTTCGTGGTCACCGTCGACCACGGGAGCATCACCGCGGCGGCGGCGTCACTCGGCGTGTCCCGCCCGACGCTGAGCCGGCGCCTGAGCGCGCTCGAGGCCCGCCTCGGGCTGGCGCTCCTGCACCGCAGCACGCGCTCGCTGACCCTCACGCCGGCCGGTCGGCGCCTCTACGAGCGGGTCAAGCCGCTCATCGAAGACGTGGCCCGCGCGGAGGCGCAGCTGCTCGAGGAGCGGGACGAGGTGACCGGCCGGCTCACGGTGTCCGCGCCGCCCGTGCTCGCGCCGGAGCTGGGCGCGGTCCTGGTGCGGCTCCAGCGACTGCATCCGGCCCTGCACGTGCACCTCACGACGTCGGTGCGCTGGGTGGACCTGCGGGCCGAGGGGATCGACGTCGCGGTGCGCGCCGGCCGGCTGCACGACCCGGAGCTGGTGCACCGGCGCCTGGGGTACGGGGACGTGAGCGCCGTCGCCTCGCCGGGCTACCTCGAGCCGCGCGGCGCGCCCGCCGACGTCGACGCGCTCTCGGAGCACGCGCTCCTGATGGGCGCCGCGCCCGAGGGCGGCCCGCAGCGCTGGTGGCCGCGACGCGACGGCGAGCGGGTGCCGGTGGAGGGCCGCTTCCACAGCGACGACCAGGCGGCGCTCCTCGAGGCGGCGATCGCGGGCGCGGGGATCGCGATGCTGAGCGAGCTGACCGCCGCCGCGCCGCTCGCCGACGGCCGGCTCGTCCGGGTCTTGCCCGAGACCCTCGGCGCGCGCATCGCGGTCCACGCGGTGTTCACCCGGCGCACGCTGCAGCCGGCGCGGGTCCGGGCCCTCGTCGACGCGCTCGCCCGCTGGTTCGCCGAGCGCTACTCACCCGGAAGTTCCGGGTGACTAGAGAGTTGCTAGGCGACGGCGCCGAGCACCATCAAGACGAAGTAGAGGAAGATCACGATCATCATCAGCGCCATCGAGATGCCGCTCGCGGCGTAGCTCATCATCAGCTTCGAGCGCGCCCCGCTCTCGTCGCCGCGCGCGGCCGCCTGCTTGGCCTGGTTGGCGAGCAGCAGCCCCACCAGCCCGCCGGGCAGACACCCGCAGAGCAGGATCGAGACGATCGCCATGATGATCGCGGGGCCCTCCTGGATGGGCACGCCCTGCGGCCCCGGCGGCGGCCCGAAGCCGC
>SHBB01000333.1 GCA_004213565.1 Sandaracinaceae bacterium | reverse complement strand
TCGTGCACCGACGGGGTCGACAACGACTGTGACGGTCTGCCCGACTGCGCCGACGAGGACTGCGACACCTCGCCCGCCTGCTGCATGCCGACGCCGGAGGCGTGCTTCAACTTCGCCGACGACGACTGCGACGGGCTCGTGGACTGCGCCGACCCGGACTGCGCCGGGGATCCGAGCTGCTGCGTCCCGTCGCGGGAGCGCTGCGGGAACGGCGTGGACGACGACTGCGACGGGCGGGCCGACTGCGCCGATCCCGACTGCTTCGGCAGCCCGGCGTGCGGGAGCCCCCCCGACGCCGGCCCGCCGCCCGGAGACGGCGCGATGTGCCTGCCCAGCGAGGGCACCCTCCCGCTCTGCACCGACGGCGCCGACAACGACTGTGACGGCATCAGCGACTGCGCCGACGCCGACTGCACGCCCTTCGACACGGTCGGCGAGTGCTGCAACGGGGTCGACGACAACGGCAACGGCATCCCGGACGAGTTCAGCTGCCGCTGCAGCACCGACGCCGACTGCGCGGGCGGCGGCCCGTTCCCGGTCGTCTGCTGGAGCGCCACGCTCGGCGTCTGCGCGCCTCACTGCGCGGCGCTGGGCGGAGACACGTTCTGTCAGATGCTCGACCCGTCGCTGACCTGCTCGACGCTGACGGGGGAGTGCACGTTCTGAGGGCGGCCTCAGAGCGATCGGCGCGCGAGGCCCCGCAGATGCGCGACGGGTGACGCGAGCCCCACGGGGAGAGGCAGCCTGCCCGCCCGCAGGTCGACCCGATGGAGGCGGCCGTCCCGCGGGTCGTGGAGCTCGAGCGCGGCGAGAGGGTCGCGATCGCTCGGCGTCACCGCCACGGAGACGGCGGCGTCGCGTCGCTCGCGGGAGATCTCCTCGGGGGTGAACGCGACGAGGTGAGGGAAGACCGGTCCGCCGCGGACGTTGCGGTGTGGTCGCCCGATGATCGGGGGGGAGTCGGCGCGGCGCATCCCGAGGCGCGCGCTCATCGTCAGGAGCGGCTGGCCCTTGCGCGTGACACGCGCCTCCACATCCACGTCGTCGTCGCTCCACTCGATCGCCGCGAGCTTCTTGGGGTAGCCGAGCAGCTCTCGCCCGAGGATGAGCGCGACGTCGTCGTCGACCACCATCCAGGGGCAGTGGACGGCGGACCGGCAGCCGTGCTCGACGGGGAGCAGGAGCCCGGCCTCCGAGTACACGGAGCCGAAGCTGTTCTGGGCGAAGTGGGCCGTGAACAGCGTCGCGGTCGAGCCCGCCAGCCGGAGGGGCCGAGGGACCCAGCGGTCGGCCACGTCGGGTCGACCGATCGTCATCTCCACCGCGAGGTAGGCGGCGTCCCGGTAGAGGAGGCCGCCGTCGGGGAAGGCGAGCCGACGCAGCTGTCTCCACGCCGCCGTCATCGCCCGCTCACGAGCCCGAGGCGACGGCCGAGCGCGCTGGCTGTGCGCGCGTAGAGGCGTGGCCACCGCCGGCTGAAGCCGACGGCGTGGCGCTCCCATCCCATCGCGAGCTGCGGGGAGCCCTCGAGCGTGGCGTCGACGGCGGCGCGCGCCACCTGCTCGGGCCGCAGGGCGAGCCAGTCGGGCGCGGCCTCCAGGAAGCGCGCGAAGCCGGCCTCGTGATAGCGCGTCGCGGCGTGCAGCCCCGTCCGGACGAAGCCAGGGCAGAGCGTCGTGACCGTCACCCCGCTCGAGTGGAGCTCCACCCGCAGCGCGTCTGCGAAGCCCACCACCGCGTGCTTGGACGCGCTGTAGACGGGCATGCCCGGCGCCCCGAGGAGGCCCGCGACCGACGCCGTGAAGCAGATGCCGCCCGAGCCGGCCTCCATCATGGCGGGCGCGAAGGCCCGCGCGACGCGCATGGTGCCCAGCACGTTGACGTCGAAGACCCAGCGCACGTCGTCCTCCGGGGCCGTGAGCGCCGGGCCGACGCTCGCCACCCCGGCGTTGACGAACAGGAGCGCGGGTGGATCGTCCCAGCCCGCCACGCGATCCGCGGCGGCGCGCACGTCTTCGTTCGATCGCACGTCGCAGGGCATCGCGGTCGCCCCGAGCCCGCGCGCGACCTGCGCGAGCCGCTCCTCGGCCACGTCCAGGAGGAGGAGCCGGGCGCCACGTCGCGCGAGCTCGTGCGCGAGGGCTTCGCCGATGCCGGACGCCGCGCCCGTGACGACGGCCACGCGACCCTCGAGCTCACGCATCGCCCGGCTCCGGGAGCGCGGGGACGTCGACGAGCTCCGACGAGCGGGCGTAGAGGGCGTCGACGAGTCCCGCGCGGTAGGCCGCGCACGGGGCCGGGCCGCGGAGGCGCCCCAGGTAGTAGCTGCCCGACGCCGCGAGCTGCGGGAGCAGGACCAGCCGCCACACGCTCCGGGCGGCCCCGCGCGGACCGGGGAGCAAGCTCCAGAGCCACCGCAGCCAGCGCGGCGCGGCTTCGAGGTGGCCCGTGGCGGCCGGCCCCGGGTGGACCGCGTGCACGCTCACGTCCGTCCCGCGCAGGCGCGAGGCGAGGGCTCGGGTGAAGAGGATCAACGCGAGCTTCGCCTGCCCGTAGGCGCCGAGCACGGTGTAGCGGCGCGCGCGGTTCAGGTCCTTCATGTCGATGCGCGCCAGACGCGCGGTCTCCCCGGAGACGTTGATCACCCGCGCGCTCTCCGCGCGCTCGAGCGCGGGCAGCAGGAGGTGAGTGAGCAGGAACGGCGCGAGGTAGTTCACGGCGAGGTGCGTCTCGTGACCGTCGACGGTCTGGCCTCGAGGCGCGCCATACACGGCGGCGTTGTTCACGAGCCGATCGAGCTTGGGCACGCAGCCGTCGATCTCCTCGGCGCACTCACGCACGGACGCCATCGAGGCGAGGTCGCACGGCACCCAGCGCACCCATGCGTCGGGCACCTCCTCCATCAGCGTGGCGCACAATCGCTCCCCCCGGTCCGCGGAGCGAACGGGGAGGATCAGTCGGTGGCCGGCCTCGAGCAGGCGCCGGGCGACGACGCCGCCGATGCCGCCGGTGGCTCCGGTGAGGACGGTGATGGGGGAGTCGGGCTCGGCCTCCCCCATCGGCCTGAGACGAGCGCTGGACATGGGGTATACATGGTGTATACCTGGCCTGCGAGTCAAGCTGATCGGTTCGTTATTTTCTGTCAGACGCGGATACAGCGCGTATCCAGAGGTGGACGAGAGAGGGATGCGACGACTGGAAGAGAGCCTCGGACGGGCCGGCGTATTGCGGGCCGCGATGCAGGTGTTCGCGGCGAAGGGCGTCAAGGAGACCCGCGTCCAGGACCTGCTCGAGGCGGCCCACATCGCGCGCCGCACCTTCTACAAGTACTTCACTGGAAAAGAAGACGTGTTGCGTGCGCTCTACGAGCACGTGACGCGTGAGCTGCTCTCCGCGCTCGAGCCCGACCCGGACGCGGCGGACCCTCTCGCGGCCGCTCGCGCGGTGCTCGACGGCTACCTGCAGTTCCACGTCGAGAACCCGCGCATCACGCGCTTGCTGGTGGGGGAGGCGCTCCGCGAGGACTCACCGCTCGCGCCGATCCGGCTCCGCTTCCGCGAACAGCTCGTCACGGCGCTCTCCGCCGCGTTCGAGCAGGCCACGGGGCGCGTCCTGGATCCCTACCTCTTCATCGCGCTGATCTCCGGCCTGGAGGGCGTCTCGCTCGCGCTCCTCCGACAGAAGCCCGACGCCGCGGAGGTCGGGCGCGCCCGCGCCGCCCTCGAGGGCCTCTTGACCGCGACCCTCGCGCACGCCTCGCTCATGCCCGGCGCGCGCTCCGATTCGGGAGAAACGACACCATGAAACGCTCCGTCTTTGCCTGCGCCGCGCTCCTCTCGCTGAGCGCCTGCGCCTCCGACGTCGATCCAGGCCCGGGAGGGGGATCGGCCGCGCCCCCCACGCCGTGCATGGGCGACGACTGTCCTCTGGATCGGCGGTGCGTGAACGGGGTCTGCGTCGGGGACGCCGCGTCGACTCCCTCCGGCGATGTCCGCGCCGCGGTGGCCGAGGCGGCGCGGAGAGGGTGCGCGCGCCTGCAAGCCGACTGCGCCCACCTCTGCGAGGGGCCCTTCGCCCGCTGTCACCCGACGCTGGAGGCGTGCGTGGCCGAAGAGACCGCGGAGTACCTCGACGACTACGCGTCCCCGGTCGTCGACCCCGTCCTGGCGGCGCAGTGCGCGGCGCAGATCGAAGCGGCTCCCTGCTCCGACCTGACGCCGGACACGCTGGAGTGTGAGTACGCGGTCGTGGAGACCTGCGCCTCTTCGGAGGACGATCCCTTCGGCCTGAACCACTCCCCCTTCACGCCTGCGCCGCTCGAGCTCGACCAGACGCATGTCCTCCGCCTCTGCACGGACGCGCCGGAGTTCTACGCCATCGAGCTGGAGGCGGGGGGGCGGCTCTCGGTCACCGGGGTCGAGGAGCACGACGAGCGGGTGGGGCTCGAGCTCTGGCGGCTGATCGCGACGCGCACGGGGGAAGCGATGCTCGAGGACATGAGCGGCTACTTCGACGCGGATGGGGATCTCACCGCGCCCGTGCCGGAGGCGGGCACGTACCTCCTCGAGGTCGACGCCAGCTCTCGCTCGGGGGACTTCGCGCTCCGGATCGCGCGCGAATGACCGGCGCTCACCGTGACCAGGAGGCGGGGAACGTGCGGCGCCGGACGCTGACCGCTTCGAGCTCGCGGGGCGCGGCTGGCAGCGCGACGCGCTCGCCCTCCGCGATCGAGCGCCGCGGCAGGGGGCCGGACTCGAGGGTGAGGTCGACCTCGCCCCACGCTCGGGTCGCCACGAGCGCGCCGTCTCGCCAGAGGAACCACGCCTCGCCCGAGTCGTCGACGTAGGCGTCTCCGGCCCGCCGCAGGACCGCGCGGCGTCGACTCCAGACGTCGAACGTCGCTGGCGGATCGAGCTGCCCGCTCTGGTCGGCGTAGGCGAACACGAAGCCGGGTGGCCCGACGACGAGCACGTCTCCCGCGCCCTCCTGGCGGCGGAGGTAGTCGGCGGGGGCGTGGGTCGCGACGCCGATCATCTGCGCGTCCGTGAAGAGGTGGACGGGCGGGTGAGAGAGGTGGAAGAAGTCCATGAACTCGTCTTGCACGAGCCCCTCGTTGGGCGAAGGCGGGGTGAGCGCCACGAAGTGTCCGGTCCAGAAGGCCCGGCGCGGCGGGCGCGTCTCCTCCTGGATGAAGCGGAGAAAGTCGGGCTGGGTGTCCGCGTAGAAGAAGGGGTGGGTGTCGCGTCGCGCCTGGACGAAGGCCGGCCAGGTGGCGAGGGCGACGATGGAGGCGCCGACCACCGGGAGGAGTCGACGCGCGCGGAGGCGTGACCAGACGAGCGCGTACAGCCAGCGGGCGCCGATCATCGCGAAGTAGGCGAGGGCCGGGAGCGCCGGCCAGAGATAGCGCGCCTCGTTGTGTCCGACGCGGAAGCTGATGAGGGCCGTGAAGCCGAGCATCCAGAGCAGGGCGGGCAGGTCGCGCCGCCAGTCTCGACGGAGGCCGACGGGGACACCGACGAGGGCGAGCGCGACGGTGATGGGGGAGACGGTCGCGAGGAGCATCGGCCCGTAGTCCCACTGGGTCTCGCCGGGCATCGGCTCGACCATCGCGCTCGCGCCGCCGATGAGCGCCTGGAACGCCTCGAGGGTGAACGGCTCCCCGTCGACCTCGCGGAAGACGGCGGCGAGGAAGAGCCAGAAGACGACGGCGGCGACCACGCCCGCCGCGAGGGCCCCGGCGATGCGGCGGAGGCGGAGCCTTCGCTCGAGGGGGATCCGCACGAGCTCGGCCGCGATGAACGCGAACGGGAGGGCGCCGAGCGAGTACTTCGTGAGCATGCCGCCCGCGACGGCCAGGCCGAACAGCAGCCAGTGTCGCGGCTCGCCGCGTGCGCTCGTGGCGCGAGCCCAGGCGAAGAAAGCGAGGGCCACCCAGCCCGCGGTGGCGATGTCGACGAGGAGGAACGGCGCGTAGCGGATGAAGAGGCGGGTGCTGCACAGGAGCAAGACGCCAAGCAGGGCCCAGCCGGCGCCGGCGCGCTCCCGCATCCAGAGCCACGCCGCGAGGAGCGCGAGCGCCGCCATCGCCCAGCCGAGGAGGTGAGGGAGGATCCACCGGACGGGATCGCCGGCGTCCTCGGCGTCGACGATGGCCGAGACGATGGGGCGCGCGAGCACCGGGACGAGCGGCGCGTGCACGCGGTAGTAGGCCGCGCTCTCGTCGCCGTTCAGCCGGCGCGCGTCGTTCATGTAGTCGAAGCTGTCGTAGTAGTGGAGGCGAACCTGCACCGCCTGGTGGAGCGTGAAGCCGAGCGCGAGGGCCACGCCTGCGGCCGCGAGCCACGCCGGAAGACGCCGGGCCAGCTGGGGTTCGCCTCCCATGGGCGGCGCAGCATAGCGCGGCGGCGTAGGATCGCGCGGCGTGACCTTCTCGGTGACGGATCTGGTGGTCGGCCGCGGTGACGCGGCGCTCGTGCGGGGCCTCTCGTTCTCGCTCGATCGGGGTGAGCGCGTCGCGCTGGTGGGGCCGTCGGGGGTCGGAAAGACCACGGCGCTCCGGGCGATGGCCTGGCTCGACGATCCTCTCGGTGGCTCGCTCGAGCTCGACGGACAGACGCCCATGTCGATGGGCGCGCCGGCTTGGCGACGGCGGGTGCTGCTCGTGGCCCAGCGCGCGACCTTCTTCGGCGGGTGCGTGCGCGAGGAGCTGGCGCGGCCGTTCGGCTATCGATCGGCGACCGGGCCGTTCGACGCGGACGCGGCGCGATCGCAGCTCGACGCGCTGGGGCTGGCGCACAAGTGGGACGCGCCGTGCGAGCAGCTCTCGGAGGGTGAGCGGCAGCGGGTCGCCCTGGCGCGGGCGCTCCTGCTCGAGCCGGCGGTGCTCCTGCTGGACGAGCCGACCTCGGCGCTGGACGAGGCGTCGGCGGAGAGGGTCGAGGCGCAGCTCGCCGATCGCGCCTTCGTGCTCGTGAGTCACCAGGCGGCTCAGCGGGAGCGGCTGAGCGCGCGTCCGATCGTGCTGGAGCCGCATGCCTGACGGGGCGATCGCGATCGACGCGTGGCACCTCGCGCTCAGCGCGGGCTTCGTCGTCCTGGCCGGAGCGGTGAGCCTGGGGCTGCGGCTCGGGTTGGAGGGCAAGCTGGCGCTCGCGAGCGCGCGCACCGTCGGCCAGCTCCTGCTCGTGGGCTACGTGCTCGGCTGGGTCTTCGAGCTCGAGGAGCCGTTCGTCGTGCTCGTGCTCTTGACCTTGATGATCGCGGCCGCGGCGCGCGCGGCGGTCCAGCGCTCGACTCGGCGGATCCCCGGGGTGGGCCTGATGGCCTTCTCCATGCTCGCGCTGACGGGGCTCGCGACGACCCTGGGCGCAACCGAGGTCGTGATCGGCGTCGAGCCGTGGTGGCGTCCCCGGTACGTCGTGCCCTTGCTCGGCATGGTGCTCGGCAACGGCCTGACGGGCATGTCGCTCTGCCTGGACGAGCTCTTGTCCAGCCTCGACGAGCAGCGCGCGCGGGTCGAAACCGAGCTCTCGCTCGGGGCCACGCGCTGGGAGGCGGCGCGCGCTCCACTCCGCGAGTCGATCCGCCGCGGCATGATCCCGATCCTCAACAGCATGATGGTCGTCGGCGTCGTCTCGCTGCCCGGCATGATGACCGGCCAGATCCTCGAGGGCGCCGATCCCCTCCTGGCCGTGCGCTACCAGATCGTGATCATGTTCATGCTCGCCGGCGCGACCAGCTTCGGTTGCATGCTGCTCGCCTTGCTCGTCTACCGCCGCCTCTTCAACCCCCGCCACCAGGTCCGCGCCGAGCTGATCACCCGCAGCTGAGGTCGCCCGCTTCAGGACTGAGGGACGGTGTTTACTTGTGACCGTAATCTTTGCGTATCCACGTCTGTGGGTATGCAAGAAGTCCGGTCACAAGTAAACACCGTCCCCTAGTCTCGGGGGAGGGGTTACCGGATGCGGACGACGATGGCCGCGGCGCCGACGCCGGCTTTGGCGGCGGGCTCGGTCAGGAGGCTCGCGAGGACGCTGGGCTGGGTCTGGGGATCGGCGCCCAGGACGCTCATGGCCTTCGCGATCGAGCTCATGCTGAACGCGGTGAGGGAGCCGGCGAGGATGAGGTCGCCGGGGTGGACCTCGGTGGAGCAGACGCTGGGGCGCGCTCTCAGCAGGCCCGACTTGTCCTCGTCCTCGCGCGCGGTCAGGCGCTTGGGCTGGCCGTTCCGCTGCACGTAGACGCGGCCCGGGCCGACGCTGATGACGTGGAGCTGGCCCGCCGACAGGAGCAGGCCCACGAGCGTGGCGTCCGGGAGGAGGCGCTCGACGAGCTGATCGCAGCGATCGGCGAGGGCGTCGCGCGCGGCAGCCACGGCGTCTCCGAGGCGCGCTTGCCCATCGCTCTCGTCGTCGTCGCTCAGGTGCGCCTCGAAGCCGTCGAGCGCCGACTGGGTCGCAAGGCTCCAGGTGCGCGGCAGCCCGAGGCCGGTGCTCACCGCGAAGGCGCGGCCTCCCTGCAGGCGGCGCGCGGCGTGGCGGCTGAGCTGCCCCCCGCGAATGTCCGCCCGGGTGACGCTGATGTGCGCTTCGGTCCTCACGCCTTGCCGTAGCGTAGCTCGCTCAGCTGCACCCAGAGAACCCCGAACGTGGTGAAGAGCAGCCCGACCGCCGCGACGACGAGGCCGCAGATCCACAGCTCCACGTCGGGCACGATCTCGGCGAAGAACCCGCCGCGCTCGATGCCGGCCAGCTCCTGCGCGAAGTGGCTCATCGACGCGAAGCGCACCGCGCCCGGCATCAGGCCGAGGAAGAACTCCACGAAGCCGAGCCAGATCACGCTCACCATGCCGCCCGCCTCCGGCACCAGAGAGCCCCAGAAGAGGCAGATGCCGCAGTAAGTGACGACCAGCAAGCTCGCCGCTCCGCCCGCGCGCGCGGTGTCGCCGAGCTGCTCGATCATCTGGGTGGGCGCGGTCGCGAAGCTCACCACGTGCATCAGGAGCAGCGCGGCCCACAGCACCGCGATCGACGCCGCGGCCGCGACGAGGAACTTGCCGAGGGCGATCGCGCCTCGGTTGACCGGGCGCATGGTCAGGAAGTGCAAGGTCCGCCCCTCGACCTCCTCGCCGATCACGCCCGACGCGAAGAGGATGGGGAGGAGGAAGACGAGCAAGCGGAAGAAGCCCCACTTGATGCCGCCACGGACGACGTCGACCGCGATGGCGTCGCTCTCGAGCAGCGCGACCACGGCCGGGAAGAGCACGACGACGAAGGCGGCCACCGCGGCGACCCGAAGCTTGCGGCCCCGGATCACGCGCTTGGCCGAGAGGCGCGCGATGGCCATCGTCGAGCTGACGATCGAGGGCGGGGCGATCACTGGCCACCTCCCACGCGGAGCTGCTGCTCGTAGGCGACCTTCTCCGCCCGGTTCTCGAGCTTGCGCATGCCCCCCGAGCCCGCGTCCGCGCCCGTCCCCGCGCCGCGGTTCGCCCGCTCCACGAGGTAGTAGAAGAGCGCCTCGAGGTTCGCGTCCGGGCTCGTGATCGAGCGGAGCTGGAAGCCGCCCTCCACGACCTGCTTCGCGATCGCGTCGTAGGTCTCGTCCGGCTGCCAGGTGTGGACCTCGAGCACGTCCTCCGCCGGGAAGTGAAGCGCCACCACGCCGCGCTCGTTCGCCAGGAGCGCCGCGGCCAGGTCGCGCGGCCGGTCGCACTGCACGCGCACGTGATGCGGGTGCTCGTCGAGCAGCTCGCGGATGTCCTGCATCGCGCCCTGCGCGACCACCTGTCCGCGCGCGATCAAGAGCAGCTGATCCGTCAGCGCCTCGATCTCGTGCAGCACGTGGGTCGAGAAGAGCACGAGCGCGCCCTCCTTCGCCCGCCGCCGGAGCGCGTCGAGGATCTGCTGGCGCGAGGCCGGGTCGGTGCCGGTCAGCGGCTCGTCGAGGAGCAGGATGTCCGGCTCGTGCACGATGGACTGCGCGAGCTTGGCCCGCTGTCGCATGCCGCGGCTGTAGCCGCCGACCGCGCGGTTCATGGAGTCCTCGAGCCCGAACTCCTCGAGCGCGTCCTTGGCCTTCTTCTTCGCCACCTCGGGCGGGAAGCCGTTGAGCTCCGCCATCGCGCTGACGAACTCGAGCCCCGTCAGCTCGTCGTACATCGCGTCCGCTTCGGGGCAGTACCCGAGGCGCGCCATCACCCGCGGGTTGCCGAAGGGCGGCAGCCCGCCGACGAGCAGCTTGCCCACGCTGGGCTTGATCTGTCCGCCGATCATGCGCATGAACGTCGTCTTGCCCGAGCCGTTCGGCCCGAGCAGGCCCCAGATGCCGGGCCCGAGGTGCAGCGAGACGTCGGCGACGGCGGTGACCTTGCCGTACCACTTGCTCAGGCGCACCGCGCGGATCGAGGCGCCGTCCTTCGTCTGGTCGCTCACGTGATCACCTCCGCCCTCTGCAGGCGACTCCAGGCGTAGGCCACCGCCCCGGCCACGAGGATCGCCAGGACCGGCCCGGCGTGGAACCACTCGACGTCGCTCCCCTCGCTGGTGACCTTGAAGAGCGCCTCGCGGACCACGGTCAGCATCCCGGGGATCGAGATGAGGTAGAGCCAGGACCAGTCGGTGATCGCGTCCACGAGCAGCGCCAGCACGTGCGGCACCACGAAGAGCACGATCCAGGCGCTCATGGTCAGCGCGCGGCTCTTGCTGATCGCGCTCACCCCGATCGAGAGGGTGGTCAGCGAGACCGCCGCGATCAGCGCATACAGGAACGCGGGCAAGACCAACCCGGCCATCTCGAGGCGATACTCCGCAGCCGAGATGCCCGTCAGCGGCAGCACGATGAAGAGCGACGGCACGAAGAGCACCGAGAAGATCAGGATGGTCAGCGCGGCGACCCGCCCGATCATGTACTGCACGATCGTCACGGGCTTCGCGAAGTA
>SHBB01000332.1 GCA_004213565.1 Sandaracinaceae bacterium | reverse complement strand
CGATCACGTCCGGGTTGATCTCGACGAAGCGCCAGCGCTCGTCCGGCTCGGCGTAGCAGGCGACCGCGCCGGTCCCGAGGCCGATCGCCACGACCGATCCCGTCACCGGCCGCGCGGCGAAGACCGACGAGAGCGGGCCGTCGGCCGCGTAGTAGGAGGTCGGCGCGCAGCCGCCGCGCTCGTCGTGCCGCTGGGTGCCGTGCAGCGTGGTCCCGTGCAGCAACACACGTTGCTCGTCTTGATCGACGACGCGGAGCACGCCGAAGAACGAGCGCGTCGTGGCCACCCGCGCGCCGTCCTCGTGGATGCGCCCGCCCGTCCACGCGCCGGCGACCACGATCGCGAGCAGGCAGAGGGTGTAGCGGCGCCGGAGCGGCATCCATCGGTAGGCGTAGAGCGCGCCGGGGCCCGCGCTCAGCAACCCCACCACCTGGGGCGGCTCGAGCGAGAGGTGCGGCAGCACGAAGGCGGGCCCCGCGACGAGCGCGAAGGTGACCAGCGCGTGCGGCACGTCGCTCTTCCAGGGGCGGTCGTCGACCACCACGCCGACCTTGGTGCGGGGCAGGCAGGCGAGCGCGATGGCGACCGGATACTCCCAGAGCTCCGGCAGCACGGCCGGCGCCAGCACCGCGGCGACCAGCGTGCCGAGCACGCCGCCGAGGGCGATCCAGGCGAAGAACTCCGGCAGGTGCGCGGGGTGCGGCGCGTCGCTCGCGAGGCGACGGTGCGCGACCCAGCTGGCCGCGAAGAGGAAGCCGAGGTGGAGCAGCGCGAGCAGCCAGACGGGCTCGTTCTGGTGCATCAGGGTGAAGAACACGAGCACCACGCCGACGAGGCACATGCCGCGCTGCACGAGCGCCGGGGGCGGCGCGGCGCGCTCCGAGAACGCGAGCACGAAGCTCAGCAGGTACAGCGCGAGCGGCACCACCCAGAGGAGCGGGATGGGCGCGAGATCCATCGAGAGGTACGCGCTCGCGCCGGCGAGCAGCAGCGTGGGCACGAACGCGAGCGCCACCCACGTCAGGCGGCGCCGCGTGCTCGGGGGCGCCTCCGCTGGCTCGAGCGCCGGCCGCGCGCGTCCGCCGCCCACCCGCCAGACGAGCAGCCCTCCCGCGGCCATGCCGACGAAGACCATCGCGTACCCGCCTCGGAAGAGCGCCGCCTGCTGGCCGAGATCGAGCCACGGCTCGACCACGAAGGGATAGGCGATCAGCGCGCCGAGGCTGCCCGCGTTGCTCGCCGCGTAGAGGAAGTACGGTCGGCGCTCGCTCACCCGGGCGAACCAGGACTGGAGCAGCGGCGCGGTCGCGCTCAGCAGGGTGAACGGGAGGCCCACGTTGAGGGCGAGGTAGGCGAGCGCGTAGAGCGCGGGGTCCTCGGCGGGATCGATCGCGCCCAGCCCCTCGAGCGCGCCGAAGGGCACGAGCACCGCGAGCGGGAGCGCGACCAGCGCGAGGTGCACGGCGACGCGCGCGCGCACCGCGAGCAGGCGCGCGCCGAGCCACACGTAGCCGTAGCCGGCGAGGAGCGCGGCCTGGAAGAAGAGCAGACACGCGGTCCACGCGCCCGGCACGCCGCCGAGCTGCGGCAGGAGCGCCTTGCCCGCCATCGGCTGCACCGCGAAGAGCAAGAACGCGCTCGCGAGGATCGTCACCGCGTAGACTGCCAGGCGCACCGCGCGCGTATAGTGCAGAGATCCGACCGGTGGAAGGGGAGATGGCGCCGGACCGGCGCTTCAGGGCAAGGCGCGACGACGAGTCGATGCACCGCATCGACGAGGAGGAGCAACGCCGCCCTGGAGCGTCGGGACAAGCCAGGTCCCCTTTTACCGGGATGGATCTCGCACTAGCACCGAACGGCCCGCGCTCGCCTCCCGGCAGTTCTCGGCGCAGACTCCCGCCCGTGAACGTCCGCGCGCTCGTCCTGCTCACCGCCTGCCTCTCGTCGGCGTGCGGCATCACCTCGCACCTCGCGCCCGAGGAGCCGCTGATGACCCTCGACGAGGCCGAGCGCGCGCAGCTCTGCCGGTTCACGTCCGACCTCGTCGCGCACGAGTGTCTGGGGCTCCGCGTCACGGACTTCGACGCCTGCACCGCCGACCCGCCGTGGACGGGCTGCGAGGGCGACGTGGCCGCGTGGGAGTCGTGCGTCGCGGGCTGGCAGGAGCAGGGCTGCGACGCGCCTTGCGACGCGTACTGCGCCCCCTGAGAACTGTGCTCCCTGAGAACGTTCAGACCGGGACGATCGTCACCGGGCGATCGGCGAGCTGGAGGACCCGCTTCGAGACGCTCCCCAGCAAGATGCGCTCGACGGGGGTCAGCCCTCGCGATCCGAGCACGATCAAGTCGGCGTCGATGTCCTTGGCCCGGTAGACGATCTCCTCCGCCGGGTGACCGATGGCGACGTAGTGGGTCGTCGGCACGCGCTTCTCGATGACCGCCTCGGCGGCGTCGAAGCTGCCTTTGCCGATCTCGGCGCTCTTCTGCACCAGGTCATCCCGGGTGAGCGCCTCGAGCCCGAGGTACGTGGCGGTCGGCGCGTCATAGACGTGCACGAGCTCGATCGAGGCCCCGGTGCTCCGCGCGAGGCGAGCCGCGAAGTGGGTCGCGCGGCTCGCGCCGGCGGACCCGTCCACTGCGACGAGGACGCGTTTCATGACCGACAGGTGCGCACCGTGAGCTAGCGCGCCAGGCTCCCTTTCCTCGGGCGGGCGCGGGCTTAGTTGCGTGCGCGTGGGAACGCTGAAGCGAGACCTGGCGCAGGGCGCCGACGAGATCCGGGAGACTCACATCTCGTGGGTCTTCTTGTGCGGCGACTCGGTCTACAAGGTGAAGAAGCCGGTGTCGCTCGGCTTCCTCGACTTCTCCACCCTCGAGAAGCGACGCCAGGCCTGTGAGGCTGAGGTGGAGCTGAACGCGCGCCTGGCCCCGGAGGTCTACCGCGGCGTGGTCCCCGTGATCGTCGTGGACGGGGAGCACCGCTTCGGCGAGCAGGCGTCCGCCGGCGAAGGGCAGGTCGTCGACTGGGCCGTGCACATGCGGAGGCTGCGCGACGAGGACCGCGCCGACTGCCGGCTCGAGAAGGACGCGCTCGAGGTCACGCACGTCGATCGCATGGCCGAGACCATCGCGCGCTTCCACGCCGACTGCCGCGCGGACGAGGAGACCGGCCGCTACGGCGAGCCGGCGTCGATCGCGGGGAACGTGCGCGAGAACTTCGACCAGACCCACGACGCGATCCGGAGGCTGCTGCGGGAAGAGGAGGCCGACGCGATCGAGACCTACCAGCTCCAGTTCCTCGAGAAGCACGCGGGCCTGTTCCTGGAGCGCGTGCGGGCGGGGCGCGTGCGCGACGGTCACGGCGACCTGCGCCTCGAGCACTTCTACTTCGAGGGCGACGACCCAGCGCAGGCGGCGGTGCGCGTGCTCGACTGCATCGAGTTCAACGAGCGCTTCCGCTACGCCGACGTCGCCTCGGATCTCTCGTTCCTCTCCATGGACCTCGCCTGGCACGGGCGCGTGGACCTCGCCGAGCGCCTCCTCGCCACCTACGCGCGCGAGACGAGCGACTTCGACCTCTACCGCCTCGTCGACTTCTACGAGAGCTACCGCGGCTACGTGCGCGGCAAGGTCGCCACCATGCTGGCGGGGGACGAGGACGCGCCGAGCGACGCGCGAGAGCGGGCCGAGCGCGAGGCGCGCCGATACTTCCTGCTCGCCCTCGCGATGGAGCGCCGCCCGCTGCTCGAGCCGACCCTCGTCGCGGTCGGCGGCGTGATCGCCACCGGCAAGAGCACCCTCGCCGACCACCTCGGCGCCGCGCTCGGCGCGCCGGCCATCAACACCGACCGCATCCGCAAGCACATGCTCGGCGCCCGGCCCACCGACCGCCTGTACGAGGGGTCCTGGTCGGGCGCGTACGACCCCGAGTTCACCGAGCGCGTCTACGACGAGGTCCGCCGCTGCGCGCGCGTCGTCGTCGAGTCGGGCCGCCCCGTGATCCTCGACGCCTCGTTCCGCAGCGCCGCCATGCGCGAGGACGCCAAGGCGCTCGCCGCGTCCCTCGGCGTCCCCTTCCGCTTCCTGGAGTGCCGCGCCGATCCGGACGTCTGCCGCGCGCGGCTGAAGGTGCGCGACCAGCAGACGACGGTCAGCGACGGGCGCCTGGAGATCTTCGACGACTTCCTCGCGAAGTGGGAGCCCGTCACCGAGCTGAGCCCCGACGAGCACGTCGTCGTCGACACCGAGCGCCCCATGCGCGAGCTGCTCGAGCAGCTCCGCCGCCACGTCCCGATGTGGCCCGAGGGCCTGACCGAGTGACTCGGCGAGCGGCGTCCCTTCACTCGCAGTCGATGACCTTGCTCGCCGTGGCGGAGAACGCGCTCTCGAGCCCGTCCGACGCGCGCACGCGCAGGGCGAAGAACACCTCACCCTCGGGGAGATCGGTCAGCCGGTAGCTGCACCGCAGCTGCGTGACGGTCTCGCCCTCGCTCCCGCACGAGACCTCGTCCGCCTCGACGCACGGCATCCCGAGGTCCTCCGTGTTGGCCTCGGAGGTCCCGATCGCCTCCGCGTCCATGGACCAGTGGAGCGAGAACCCGTCCAGCTCCTCGTGCGGGAGGCACGTCCCATCCTCTCGGTCGACGGGCGCGTCCCAGGTGAGCAGGGCTTCGTCGCACGCGAGCGGGCGCGCGCAGGCGCCGAGCTCGCAGACCAGGTCACAGGCGCACTCTTCCGACGCCAGGCAGGGATCACCGAGCCGCCCCCCGCTCGGCTCCTCGCAGGCGCCCGCGTCCCCGCCTCCCGCACCTGCGTCTCCCATGCCCTCTTCGTTCGCCCCGCAGCCGGTCGCCGCGGCCAAGGTGACCGCGAAGGCGAGCCGCCAGGGAGCGGTGCAGGAGGTGGCGCGCGCATCGAACAGCAGGTTGGTTCGCATCGTTTCGTCCTCTCTCGGCGAGGCTGGATGGTGCGAGAGACACGGGCGGAAGGCGACGGACCTCCGCTTAGCTCCACTGAGCAGCCCCCGCCTCCAGGGCCGAGCGGTGACCCTACGGGACCAACACGAGCTTGCCGACGGTCCGGCCCGACTCGATGTCGCGGTGGGCGTCGGCCACCTTCGAGAGCGGGTAGGCCGTGGTCTCGAGCGGGCGGAACGAGCCGTCGCGCAGCCAGGCGGCGAGATCGCGCATCGCCTCGGCGAGCAGGTCGTCGCGGTCGAAGAGGAAGCTCAGGTTGAAGGCGAGCACGCTCTTGCTCGACTGCGTCAGCTCGAGCGGGTTGAAGCGCGGGGTGCGCAGGTAGTCCGCGGCGAGCTTCAGGTAGCTCGGGCGGCCGCCCGTCTTGGGGAGCATGCTCGCGAAGCCGTAGACGACGAGCTTGCCGGCGGGGCGGAGGTGGTCGTAGCTCGCCTTCAGGGTGGAGACGCCGTTCGCGTCGAGCACGAGGTCGTAGCCGCGCGAGGACAGCCGCTCGGCCCGCGCCCAGAGGTCCTCGGACGACTTGTCGATCACGTGATCGCAGCCGAGCGCGCGCGCCGCCTCGACCTTGTGCGCGCCCCCGACGACGCCGACGACCTCGCAGTCCATGCGCTTCAGGAGCTGCACGAGGCTCCCGCCGACCCCGCCCGCCGCGCTGTGCACGAGCGCGCGGTCGTTCGGGCGCGGGTGCGCGAGGAAACACAGCGCGAACCAGGCCGTCATGAACACGGCGGGCATCGACGCGCCCTGCTCGAAGCTCAGCCCCTCCGGGAGCGCGAAGACCTGGTGACGCGGGACGACGACGGCCGACGCGTAGCCGCCGAAGAGGGTCACGCCCATCACGCGATCGCCGGGCGCGAGATCGTCGACGCCCTCCCCTACCGCGCGGACGACGCCGGCCACCTCGAAGCCCGGGGTGATCGGCCAGCCCACGAGCTGCTTGGCGGACGCGTAGAGGCCCATGCGCACGATGACGTCGGCGTAGTTGACGCCCGCGGCGCGCACGTCGATCTGCACCTCGTCTCGGCGGGGCGCGCGCAGCGGCGCCGTCTCGAGCCGGAGCGCGTCGTAGCTCCCGGCGCGGTGGACGACGACCGCGAGCGCCTCATCCATTCAAGAGCTCGTTCACGTCGCGCGCGTGCAGCCCGAGCAGGTAGAGCACGCGGTCGAGCCCGCCCGCGCTGAGGCTCGTGTCCGCCGCCTGCTTCAGGGCGGGCTTGGCGTGGAACGCGATGCCGAGCCCGGCGCGCTCCAGCATCAACAGATCGTTCGCGCCGTCGCCGATCGCGATCGTCTGCTCGAGCGCGATGCTCTCCTGCTGCGCGATCGCGTCGAGCAGGTCGGCCTTGCGGCTCGGGGTCACGACCGGGTCGAGCACCTCGCCCGTGAGCACGCCGTCCTTCACCTCGAGCCGGTTGGCGTAGGCGTAGTGCAGCCCGAGCTCGTCCTTGACCGCCTGCGCCGCGACCTCGAAGCCGCCGCTGATCACCGCCGTCCGGAAGCCCAGGGTGTGCAGGACGCGCACGAGGTCGCGCGCGCCGGTCTGCAGGGGGAGGTTCCGCGCCAGCTCACGCACGTCGGCGAAGCGCAGTCCGGCCAGCATGCGGACCCGCTCGCGCAGGCTCGCCTCGTAGTCGAGCTCCCCCTCCATCGCGCGCCGGGTGATGTCGGCGACGGCGTCGGCCACGCCGTGCAGGCGCGCCAGCTCGTCCACCACCTCCACCTGGATGAGCGTGGAGTCCATGTCCATCACCACCAGGCGCTTGCTGCGTCGAGTGAGGGTCTCGCGCTGGACGGCGACGTCGATGTCTCGCCCCTCTACCGCCTCGATGAGCGAGCGGCGCAGGGCCACCGCGTGCTCGCGCCCGGGGAGCGCGCAGATGATCTCGAGGCTGGTGAGCCCGTGCGTGCTGAGGCGACGGATCCACTCGATGTTGGCGCCGTGGGACGCGAGCGCGGTCGAGAGCGCGTTGACCCCGCTCGCCCCGAGCCCGTCGCCGATGGCGGTGACCGCGTAGCGCGGCGCGCGGGCCTCCTCCGCCTCCGGCGCTTCGAGCGCGCGGACCTGGAGGTCGAGCCCCATCTCGGCCGTGACCGCGCGGAGGGCGCCGATCAACGGGTCTCCCTCGAGCGCGCCCGACGGGAGCGTCACGAGCACGCAGAGCGTGAGCTGCCGCTGCACGACGACCTGCTCGATGTCCAGCAGCTCCGCGCGGTGGGCCGCGATGACCTCCGTGAGGGCGGCCGTGATGCCGAGGTGATCGGGACCGGTGACGCTCACGAGAGCGCGCTGCGCGGGAGTGTTCATCGCGGGCAGGCGTGCACCGAGATCGGCGCCGCGGCAACTCGCGCCCGCCCCGAGCCGGCTCAGCGCTTCTTCTTCGCCCTTGGCTTCTTGGGCGGGAGCGACCGCGCGTGCTCGACGCCCATCGCGACCCAGCCCGAGAGCTGACCGTCGCTGCGGAAGCCCGCGGGGTCGACGTAGATCATGCCGCGCATGGAGCGGCCGGTGAAGGTCATCTCCCTGGCGTGCTCCCGCGCGAGCGCCGCCTCGTATGCGTCCTTGCCGACGCGCACCATCAGCTCGCCGCCCTGCGCAGCGCCCGTGATGCCGCACGCCATGTGCCCGCGGACCATGAAGCAGAGGCCGCCGAACATCTTGCGCTCCTCGACCGCGTCGACCCCGGCGAGCGCGCGCCGTACGCGCGCCGCGAGCTGCTCGTCATGCGCCATCGTCCCCTCCGCGCTCGATCGTACCGGCTGTCAGGGCGCCCGGGACAGCCTCGCGCGGAAGGAGGCCGGGCTCTCGCCGACCGCGTTCTTGAAGTCCCGCGCGAAGTGCGCGTGATCCGCGTAGCCCAGATCCACCGCGAGCGCGCTGAGCTGGGTGGCCTCGCCGCGCTCGAGCCGAGCCGCGGCCTCCTGGAGGCGATTGCGACGGATGACCCACTTGGGAGAGGCGCCGAGGTGCGCGCGGAAGAGACGCTGGAGCGGCCGGATCGACACGCCCGCCACCTCGCTGAGCTGCTCGACCCTCACGATCGACGCGTCGGCCGTGACCCGCTCCGCGATCGCGACCGCGAGCGACGCGTCGGCGAGCGCCTCGGCGCGCAGCCGCGACGTGGCCCAGCCCTCGAGCGCGGCGAGCGCCTCCGCGTCGTCGTCCGGCTCGAGCACCGCGCGCTCGAGCGTGCGCACGTCCTCGGAGACGACCTCGGTCAGCGGCGTGATGCGATCCCGCAGCAGATGCGCGGAGCGATCGAAGAGGGCCTGCACCGCGCCGGGCCGCAGCTTCATGCCCCGAACCAGCCCGTCGCCTTCGAGGGTGCGTCTCCAGAGCTTGGTCCACACCCCCACGACGCGGCTGCCCGCGTGGGGGCCGCCGCGCTCGAAGACCACGTTCACGCACGGGTCGGCGAGCAGCAGCGTGGTGTGCGACTCGCCGTCCGGGAACGACCAGCGGCCCACCCAGTGGTGCATCGCGACGTCGCGAAGCGCGGGCGAAGGCGCATGCCGTCCGACCTGCACGCGGCCCTCGAGCGAGGGATCGGACACCAGCCCGCGCGCCCTCGGCTCCGGTCGCGTTTCTACAAGCCGCGTCATCGCTCGAATCCTACTGTGCGCCTCACACCGAAGGGAGCCGCCATGAACGAGATCACCGTCAAGAACATCGAAGAGGTCGCGCCGTACGAAGGCCCGCACGCCATCGAGGGCATCCGCTTCCGCGCCGTGCGCGAGGCGCTCGGCGTGAGCGCCTGGGGCATGAACGTGATCGAGCTCGACCCCGGCTGCGAGGGACACCCCGAGCACGACCACGCGAAGGACGGCCAGGAGGAGGTCTACGTCGTGCTGCGCGGCGAGGTCGAGCTGCGCGCCGGCGAAGAGGCGCGCACCCTCCACGCCGGCGCCATGGCCCGCGTCCCCGCCGGGCTGCGCCGCAAGCTCGTCACCCGCGCGCAGGGCGCGACCGTGCTCGCCCTCGGCGGCACACCCGGCCAGCCCTACACGACCTCGATGGGCGGCTGACGATCAGGACGGGCGGCGCTTCGCGCGCCAGCGCTCGACCCGACGACCGAACGCGACCTCCGCGTGGGGGCCGGGCTCGGTCGGCACCCGCGCTCAGGCCAACAGGTGCCCACGCATCGCGGCCAGCCACTGCTGCATCCCCGGCAGCCCTCGCGCCGCGTAGTCCTGATCGATCGCGTCGAGTCGCTCGCCGACCCGGTCTGGGTCCTCGCCGAGGCGGAGTCGCTCCAGGGCGCTGCGAACCTGCACCCAGGTGTCGACGTGCGAGTGGCGGTCCGACAGCCTGCGCGCGTTCCCTTTCTCCAGTCGGCGCAGCGCGCGCGCCCCGCGCCCACGGCGCGCGTCGACGACGCCCCGCGCGATCTCGCCGCAACCGACGTAGAGCGGCAGCTTGTCCATGCGACCGAAGGTGGGGGTGATCCGCTTCAGGCGGCGCACCAGGTCCGGGACGGCGTCCTGCCCAGCGGCGTCGGCGAGGCTACAGAGCGCTTCGACGCGGCTCATCGGCAGCAGCCACCCCCAGCCATCCCGCAGTCGGTGCTTCTCGAGGATGGAGTGCGCGCGCTCGAAGCCGGCCGTCGCGTCCGCGTAGCGGCCCTCGAGCAACGCCACCGCGGCGAGCGCCTCGATGGCGAGCTCCTCGAAGATGGGGAACGTCAGCCGGAGGTCGGCGGTGAGCACGCTCTCTGCGAGCTCTCGCGTCTCGTCGAACCGTCCCATCACGACCGCGGTGATGCCGCGGCCACACTTCGCGTCCGTGGCGAGCCACAGGGCGCCGCACTCCATCGCCTCGTGCTCCGCCTCCTCGAACTCGGCTCGCGCGTCCGGGATGTGTCCCACGATCCCTCTCGCCCAGGCGCGCGCGGAGAGCGCGAACGCGACCAGCATCCGATCACCGGTCTGCCGGGAGAGCGCGACGCCCTCGTCGAGCCGACGCAGGCACGCGTCGCTGTCGTCGAGCATCAGCTCACACGCCCCCTGGATCACCGTGAGGCGGGCCAGACCCTCCAGGTCTCCGGTGGCGGTCGCGAGCTCTCTCGCCGAGCGCTGGAAGCGCGCGCCCACGCCCGGAAACGACTGCAGCGCGAAGAGCATGCTGAGCATGGCGTCCGCGTCGACGCGGTAGTGCCGGGGCGCGAGCTGCTGGGCGAGCCGGCTGAACCGCGCGAGGTGCCCCGCCGCGTCGTAGAGGTCCACCCACCGGTACACGAGCGCGAGCTCGCGGTTGACCAGGGCGCGCTCCTCCAGGCGCCCCCCGTCTCCGCGGCCGCAGAAGAAGCGTCGGACCAGCGCGTGCACCGCGTCCCACGCGAGCCGGACGAGGCGACCCAGGCGCGTCCTGGGTGGGGCGCCCTCGAGCAGCGCGAGCGAGCCCCGGAGCGCCTCGATGCCGGCCGCGGGCGCGCTCGTGCGGAGGTGCACCAGGCCACGCTTTCGCAGCAGACGAGCGCGGGTCACCGGCGCGATCTCGGCGCGCTCCATCGCACGCAGCTCCTCCAGCGCGGCGTCGTGATCTCCGCTGATGGCGAGCGCGTCGGCGTAGTCCTCCCGGATCGCGGGCAGCGCCGCCACCTGCGCGACGCCTGGCTCCTCGGCGCGCGCCAGGAGCGCGGCCAGGTGCTGCGCGCGGACCGCGTGATCGTGCGCGCGCCCGGCCTCCTCCGCCGCGGCCAGTAAGTGCCGCGCGGCCCGCTCGCCGTCTCGCCCGCGGCCGAAGTGGTGGGCCAGGCGCGTCGTCCCCGCGCCGCGCGCGAGCCACGCCTCGCCGATCGCGTCGTGGAGGTCCGCGAGCGCGTCGCCCTCGACCCGCGCGACGAGCCGCTCGCTCAGCCGGGCGTGCTCGAAGCGATGGGTCGCCCCGTCGGCCTGCGCGCTCTCGTCTTCGCGGACGAGGACCGCCCGCCGAACCCCCTCGCGCAGCGCCTCCTCCGCCCGCGCCCTCG
>SHBB01000331.1 GCA_004213565.1 Sandaracinaceae bacterium | reverse complement strand
GGACGACCCGGCGCTGCCCGTCGCGATCCAGGAGATCGCGGTCGAGGCGCACGACGGACGCATCCACGTCGCGGGCGGCATCGTGGAGGGCGCGGTGGTCGACACCCTGCACGTCTTCGATCCGGGCGCGGGGGTCTGGAGCGAGGGGCCGACGCTGCCCGCTCCGCGGCACCACATGTCGCTCGTCAGCCACGCGTGCGATCTCTACGCGCTCGGCGGGATGGAGACGCTCTCCTTCGCCCCGCTCGACACCGCCTGGGTCCTGCGCGCGGGCGCCGACGCGTGGACGGACATCGCGCCTCTGCCTGTCGACCGCGGCGCGGCGGCGGCGGACGCGGTGGGCGACGTGATCGTGATGGTCGGCGGCAACGAGAGCCGCGGCGGGCTCGCGCAGCGCACGCTCGTCTACGACCCGGCGCGGGACGCTTGGCGCTTCGGCGCGCCCATCCCCACCGAGCGCGAGCACCTCGCCGCGGTCACCGTCGGGGCGGAGCTGTTCGTGCTGGCCGGCCGCCGCAACTCGCTCTCGACCAACCGGACGGAGCTCGAGATCTACGACCCGACGGCGGACACGTGGCGCTCCGGCCCGGCGCTCCCGACGGCGCGCGGGGGCTTCGACGCGGCGCTGCTCGACGGCGTGCTCTACGCGGTGGGCGGCGAGCAGCCCGATCGCGCGCTCGACTCGGTGGACGCGTTCGACGTCGCGGCCGGCACCTGGAGCGCGGCGCCCCCCGTGCCGACGCCGCGCCACGGCCACGGGGTCGTGGCCCTGGACGGTCGGATCTGGGTGGTCGGCGGCGCCGACGAGCCGATCTTCGCGGCCGTCGACGCGCTCGAGTCCTATGCGCCCTGACGGGCTCTCACACGCTCAGCGATTGAACTTGACGTACTCGAGGTCGATCGGCTGGCCGTTGACGCCCTTCTTGGGCGGCGCGATCCAGTTGGCGATCTTGCCCGGCTCGTAGATCGGCTGCATCAGCGAGCGCACGTAGTCGCGGTCGGACTGGGTCGGGAGCCACGCGTCGCGCTGGGCCTCGAAGTCGGCGTCCGAGATCGGCTTGCCCTCGAGGTCGAAGGTCATGCCCGCGTAGATGCCCATCGACCGGTTGAAGCGACGGTTGGGCAGCGAGAGCGTGAAGTCGACGCCCTGCTTCTTGATGACGTGGTTCCACTTCCGGACCGCGCGCTCGCAGTCGGCGACGTACTCGTCGCGGAGCACCTCGTTGAGCGCGTTGCGGAGCGGGACCTCCTCGGTGGTCAGCGCGCCGTCCTTCGGCACGACCATCTCGTAGATCTCGTTGAGCGCGCCGTGATCCTCGTACTTGGTCTGCTCGCGGTAGCGACCCTTGAGCCCGGTCGCGAAGTAGTCCGCGGCGTTGCTGCTGATCTCGCCGCCGAAGAGCTCGACCGCGCTCGAGAACCAGTAGTTGATCCACTTCTGGATGGTCGGCAGATCGATGCCGCCCTGGGCGCGCGCGTCGCCGTTCGGGTCCAGCTTGGTCAGCTCGGCCCCGCGCTGCACGATGCGCTCGATGCCGGTCTCCCCGCAGAAGAGGTGGAAGCTCTCCTCGGTGAGCATGAACTGCGTGGCGCGCGCGAGCGGATCGAAGCCGGACTCGCTGAGCGAGGCGAGCTGATACTTGCCGTCGCGGTCGGTGAACATCGTGAAGCAGAAGAACGAGAGCCACTCGTCGGTGGTCTCGTTGAACGTCTGCAGGATGCGCGGCTTGTCCGCGTCGCCGCTGCGCCGCTCGAGGAGCGCCTCGGCCTCTTCGCGTCCGTCTCGGCCGAAGTACTGGTGCAGCAGGTGCACCATCGCCCAGAGGTGACGGCCCTCCTCGACGTTGACCTGGAAGAGGTTGCGCAGGTCGTAGAGGGACGGCGCGGTCTTGCCGAGCTGCCGCTGCTGCTCGACCGAGGCCGGCTCGGTGTCCGCCTGGGTCACGATGATGCGCCGCAGGATCCCGCGGAGCTCGCCGGGGACCTCTTCCCACGCCTTCTGTCCGACGTTGTCGCCGAAGTTGATGTGCCGCTCACCCTTGCGCGGGGTCAGGAAGATCCCCCACCGGTAGTCGGGCATCTTCACGTAGTCGTAGGTCGCCCACCCCTTCGGATCGACGTCGATGGCCGTCCGCAGGTAGATCTCGTCCTGCTGGAAGCCGTCGGGGCCCATGTCCATCCACCACTGGATGAAGTTGGGCTGCCACTTCTCGAGGGCCCGCATGAGCTTGCGGTCCGACCCGAGGTCGACGTTGTTCGGAATGGAATCGGTGAGCGACATGCGCGAGTACCTCCAGCGACCGTCACCATAGGTGTCACGGTGCATTCGCGGTCGTGTGGCACCTCACTCGCGCCCGATCGAAGTGCGCAGCCTCACGCGCGGAAACACACGGGAAACACTCAGCAGCGGGTCCACTGGAACGTGGGGCGGTCGGGCTGGCCGTACTTGGTGAGCGCGCCCTCGGGGCCGACGGCGTTGGGGCGCTGGAAGATCCAGTTCTGCCAGGCGCTGAGGCGGGCGAAGATCTTCGCGTCCGCGGTCTCCGCGCCGGGAAAGCGCAGGCTCGCCTCCATGCCGGTCAGCGCGTCGGGGCTCATGCTCACGCGCTCCTCCAGCGCGATGCGCACGTCGTCTTCCCAGTCGATGTCGTCGGCGGCGACGGTGACGAGGCCGATCTCGTCGGCGTCGGTGGTGGGGATGGTCTCGCCCACGTGCTCCATCACGCGCGCGACCGCCTCGGGGTCGTCGAGGAAGCGGGCCTGCAGCCGTGACTGGCCGTGGGTCATCGGGAAGGCGCCGCCGTTGAGCGGGCTGATGGCCATCGCGACCTTCTCGTCGTCGTCCTCGAGCATGTAGATGCGGTCGCTGGCGAGCGCGAGCTCGAGCAGGCTGCCGCCGAACGCGGTGCCCTCGTCGACGAGCGCGAAGAAGCTCTTGCTCGTGACGTCCATGCGGCGGAGCACGCGGGCCTGGAGCGCGAGGATCTCGCCCGCGAGCCAGTGCTCGCGGCTCTCGTGCAGGACGCGGTCGATGTCGAGCACGGTCTGCAGGTCGCCCTCGGCGCGCACGACCACGAGGCCGACGTCGAGGTGGTTGACCCGGAGCTGGAGCAGCGCGTCGTCGAGCTCGCGGAAGGCGCGGAGCGACCACTGCGCGGCGCCCGCGGCCTGGATCTCGTCCGCGCTCTTCGGCTGCGCCTCGTCGGGCGTGCGGATCGTCAGCTTGGCCGTGCGCGTGTCCGCGTCGATGGCGAGCGTGACGTAGCGGTAGGACAGCGTGCCGTCCTCGCCGACCTCGGCGATCACCGGGTCGAGCGTGATGCCCGGGCCCTTCTCGACGTCGACCGTGCCCGCGAGCTTCTTTGCGGCCGCGTCGATCGCCTCGTCGAACTTGCTTCGGGGCGCGATCTCGTCGACGAGGTTCCACTGCACGGCGCGCTTGCCGCGGATGCCTTCGCTGGTGGTGCAGAAGACGTCCGCGCGGTCGCGGCGCACCTTGCGCTTGTCCACCAGCCGGGTCAGCCCGCCCGTGCCCGGGAGCACGGCCAGCAGCGGCACCTCGGGGAGGCTGACCGCGCTCGCGCCGTCGTCGATGAGGAGCAGGTGATCGCACGCCATGGCGAGCTCGTAGCCCCCGCCCGCGCAGGTCCCGTTGAGCGCCGCGATGGTCTTGATGCCGCTCTTGGCGCTCGCGTCCTCGAGGTACAGGCGCGTCTCGTTCGTGTACTTGCAGAAGTTGACCTTGAACGCGTGCGTGCTCGAGCCGAGCATCGGGATGTTCGCGCCCGCGCAGAAGACGCGCTGCTGGCCGCTCGTGACCACGAGGACCTTCACGTCCGGGTGCTCGAAGCGCAGCCGCTGGATCGCGTCGGCCAGCTCGATGTCGACACCCAGGTCGTAGCTGTTCAGCTTCAGCTCGTAGTCGTCGCGCAGGCCGCCGCGGGGCTGCACGTCCATCATCAGGTCGGCCCGCTCGCCGTCGACCTTCAGGGTCCAGTGCTTGTAGCGGTCCGGGTGGGTGTCGAACGAAATCTGCATGCCGGGACCTTACGCCAGCGACCTCCCCGCCGGGAGCGTCGTCGTAAGCTTCCTCACGAACGGCGCACGGCTGGCGTGCGTCGCCGCGTCGCCATAGAACGGAGGCGTGCGCGTCGACTGCTGGTTCGATTACTCCTCGCCCTTCGCCTACCTCGGCACGACGCAGGTCGAGCGCGTCGCGGGCGCCGAGGGGGGAGAGGTGCGCTGGCGGCCGTTTCTGCTCGGCGCGCTCTTCAAGTCCATCGGCACGCCGCTGGTGCCCATCGCGGCGTTCAACGAGGCCAAGCGGCGCCACCAGATGCTCGACCTCTCGCGCTGGGCCGAGGTGTACGGCGTGCCCCTGGTCTTCAACTCCGCGTTCCCGGTCCGCACCGTCGACGCGCTCCGGCTCACGCTCGCCGCGCCCGTGGCCTCCCGCGGGCCGCTCGTGCATCGGATCATGCGCGCGACCTGGGTCGACGACGAGGACCCAGCCGACCGCGCGGTGCTCGCGCGCTGCCTCGTCGACGTGGGGCTCGAGGCCTCGCTGCTCGAGCGGGTGAGCGACCCGGAGATCAAGGACGCGCTGAAGGCGGCCACCGCGGAGGCCGAGGCGACGGGCTGCCCGGGCGCGCCGTGCTTCGTGGTCGGCGAGCACGTCTACTGGGGCCAGGACCGCCTGGACTTCGTGGCGCGCGCCCTGCGCGGGGCGCCGCCCGCCGCGTCGGAGACGCGATGAAGCACCACGTCCGGCTCTTCGGCGTCCCGGTCCGCGTCGATCCGACCTTCCTCATCCTGATCGCGGTCTTCGGCTACCTCTTCTTCCTGAGCGGCGACGACCCGGACGGGGCCGAGATGTTCGTGCTCTGGATCCCGCTCGTGACGGGCGCGGTGCTGGCGCACGAGCTGGGCCACGCGTTCGCCGGCCGCGCGTTCGGGCTGACGCCCTTCATCCTCCTGCACGGCATGGGCGGGCTGACCGTCTTCGGCGCGCGGCAGCATCGCGAGCTGAGCCACGGCCGGCGCATCCTCATCTCCCTCGCCGGCCCCTTCGCCGGCTTCGCGGTGGGCGCGGTCGCGTTCTTCGCCGAGCGCTACGGCGGCTTCGTGCCCGAGACGATCGCGCAGCGCACGCTCAACATCGCGTGGCTGATCACGCTCATCTGGGGCCTGGTGAACCTGGTCCCCATCCTCCCGCTCGACGGCGGGCACGTGGTGGCGACGGCGCTCGAGCGCTTCTTCGGCTTCCGCGGCCGCCGCTACGCGCGGGTGCTCTCGATCCTGATCGCGCTGTCCCTCTCGGCCGTGTGCCTCGCGCTCTGGGAGGAGTGGTTCTGGGCCGCGCTCGGCGCGATCCTCGCGGTGCAGAACTACCGCGCCTACCGCATCGAGAAGCGCTGGGAGGAGGCGGACCCGCTCGCGGACGTGCTCGAGCGCGGCTACGAGGCGCTCGCGGCGGAGAACCTCGCCCTGGCCCGCAAGGTCGCGGACGCGGCGAAGGAGCGCGCGGTCACCGACGGCGCGAAGGCGCGCATCGCGCACCTCGAGGCGTGGACGGCGCTCATGTCGAACGAGCCGGTGGAGGCGCGACGGCAGCTCGAGCGCGCCGCGCCGTCCGGGCAGCGCGACGCGTACCTCGAGGGCCGGGTGCTGCTCGCCACGGGTGACGCGAGCGCCGCCCTCGAGCCGCTCACCGAGGCGCTCGAGGACCGGAGCGAGGACGAGGTCGCCGACGCGCTGGTCGAGGCGATCCGATTGACCGGCAACCTCGAGCCGCTGCGCGCGCTCCTCCGCGTCGACGCCCGCATCGAGCGCGCCGGGGTCGAGCCCCTGCGCCGCGTCGCGTCGGGGCTGTCGGACGCGCAGGCGGGGGAGATCCTCGACCGCCTCTTCGACTACGGGGGCGATCCCCTCGACGCCTACGCGGCCGCGTGCCGTCGCGCCGCCGACGAGCCGGAGCGCGCCTTCACCGCCCTTCGCTCCGCCCTCGACGCGGGGCTCGACCCGGCGCGGCTCGAGTCCGACGACCTGGCCGGCCTCGACCCCACGCGGCTCCGCTCCCTGCGCGCCCTCGTCGCCTCCGCCGAGGAGTGAAGGCGCGCCTCAGCGATACGGTCCCGCGGGCGCGAGGCGCGCGGCGAGGGGAGAGGCGGGGCCGCGGAGCTGGACGACGCGGGCGAGGGCGTGCGGCCCGTGATCGTCGCGCAGGGCGTGGAGCACGCGCGTGGCCTCGTCCTCGCGGCCGAGCCCGGCCAGCGCGTGTGCGCGGACGACGAGGCGGGTGCGGGCCAGCGGCGCGTCCGCCGTCGCGAGCGAGGGGCCGACGAGGTCGAGGGCCAGCGCGTGCTCGCCTTCGAGGGCGTGGAGCAGCGCGTCGAGCGAGATCAGCCGCTCCTCCAGCTGCGGGTCGCCGGGCGTCGCGGCAGCCGCTCGAAGAGGGCGCGGGCGCGAGGGAGCGCCTCGTCGCCGTCGAGGTAGAGCGCGGCGATGGTCGACTGAGCGAGCCAGCTCGTCCGGTCGTAGTCACCGCGGAGATCGTCCTCGCGCAGCTCGCCGAGCAGGGCGCGCGCGTCCTCGAAGCAGCCCGCCTCGAGCAGCGCGGCCGAGGCGTGGAGCCGGAGGCGCACGTTCAGGTGCGGCATGGGGCCCGCGTCGCGCTCCGTCCGCAGCGCCCGCCTCAGCCGCGTCAGCAGCGCCTGCACCGAAGCCTCCCGCGCCGCGGGTGACCCCTCGCGGAGCGCCGCGCCGAGCCGATGCAGATCGGCCGCCGCGCGGAGGTGGCGCAGCCCGCGATGCTGCGCGAGGAGCCCGACCAGCGTGGCCAGCGTCGCGGCGAGGCTGGCGGGCACGTCCAGCGCACCCAGGAGCAGGGCCAGCGTGGCGCCCAGCGCCGCGGCCAGCGCGCCGACCGCGAGGCGGCCCGCGCGTCTTCGCGTCCGGACCGGCGTCCCCCGCACCGCGAGGTGCACCAGGAGCGGGCTGGCGAGCGCGTTCGCCAGCGCGGCGATGGCGGCCGAGAGCATCGCCCAGGTCTACGCCGCGAGCCGTGGGGTCTTCCCGATCGTGCGGCTCCGACGGGACGAACGGCCTCGGCCGTGGCGGCCTGCCACTGGCCTCTGCGGTGAATTCGACCGTCCTCAGGCGAGGTACGGATGGTGCAGATGCGTTCCGCCCATGCAAGCGCTCGATGTTTCGGAGGAGGCGGTGGGATGCACCGTCGAGGTGGGGCTCAGCGGGGTACCGTTCACCGAAGAGCTCGTCTACTACGTTCGCCGGTGTTGCGAAAAAGCCGAGGCCGCGTTCGCCGCGCGGCTGCGCTGGACGGTGCGGGTGGAGCGCGACGATGGCCGCCCGGACGCGTGGGTCGACGTGATCGCGCGGCGCCACGACGGCCATCAGGTCGTCGTGCGCGCGCAGGATCTCGACGAGCTGCTCGCGGTACAGAGCGCGTTCGCGCTGCTCTCCGAGCAGCTCTCGCTCGACAACTGAGCGGCTTCACCGAGGACGGGTCAGGGGCAGAGCAGGGGCGCCGAGGCGCACTGGTCGTCCGTCGCGCCCACGGCGGCGACGCACGCGCCGCACGTCGCCGTGGCGGTCAGGTCCATCGTGCACTCGGTGGGCAGAGGCCCGAACATGCCCAGCTGCTCGCGGAGGCACGAGATGCGCTCCGGCGTCCAGCTCACCGCGTCCTCGCACAGCGCCGAGCAGGTCTCGATGGTCACGCCGCCGTCCGGGGCGGGCGGCGGGACGCAGCGGTCCTCCTCGTTCAGCACCTGGCCCATGGAGCAGCTGACCGACTCGGTGTAGGTCTCGCACCCTGCGACTCCGCAAGCCGCGATCACGAGCGAGGCGACGAGCAGCGCGCGCATCAGAAGCGCCCCTCGACCTGGATCGCCGCCGAGTCCTCGGTGGCGGAGACCGCCACGCGGATCGGCTGCAAGGCGAGCACGACCACGCCCGAGATCAGCACCGCCGCCCCGATACCCATGAACAGGCCGGCGCCCTCCTCGAAGCGGACGCGGCGGGTGCAGAGCTCGGCCTCGCCTTCGGTGCAGTCGCCGTGTCGGACCGCGGTGTTGATGGCGTAGCCGAGCATCGGCGCCGAGCCCAGGACGAGCAGCCCGCCGAGGAACCAGTTGAGAGGCGAGCCGTCCAGGTGCGACTGCGGACCCGGCGCGAGCGGCTCGGTGGACGGGGCGCCGCCCGGCTCGAGGGCGCCGCTGGACCAGGTCTGCACCGCGGCGCGCGCCGCCTCGGCCACCGCGAAGGGCAGCGGGAGGGTCTCGTCGACCACGGCCAGGGTGCGGTGGCCGACGCCGCGCACGCCCGTCACCACGACCGCGAGGCGCTCCACCTGGTCCTCCGTGCCCCACACGCGGAGCCCGATCGCGACGTGTGCGTCCAGCATCTCCCGCAGCCGCCACGCGCACTGGTCGTCGGGCCCGCATGCGCTCAGCTCGGGCGGCAGCGCGGTGGACACGTCCTCGATGTCGTAGAGGGTCCAGCCCTCGTTCTCGAGCGTGCGTCGCAGGTGGCCCATGGCCTCGTCCCGCGGCGCCGCGCCCACGCCGCTCCCGCCCACCCGGGGCAAGATCACCGCGTTCGACGCCGCCGCCACGGAGGGCGCGAGCGACAGGAGGGTGAGGGCGATGAAGGGAGCGATTCCTCGGTGCGTCATGGGGTCCCCGTGGGCGCGGAGTCTGTCACGGCCGGCTCAGAGGCGCTCGCCCTGGTCGAGCGTCGAACGGATCCGGCGCGCGCGCGCTCGAATCTCCTCGAGCTGCTCCCCCTCCTTACGCGCGAGGTTCTTCAGCTGGAACCCCATGCGGTGGTTTCCTGACAATTCTTCACGATGCCGGGCGAGGAAGTCCCAGTAGAGCGTCGTCAGGGGGCAGGCGTCGTCACCCACGGCGCGGTCGTGGCGAAAGCGGCAGCCCGCGCAGTGGTTGCTCATCCTGTTCACGTAGTTGCCGCTCGCGCAGTAGGGCTTGGTCGCGAGCACGCCCCCGTCACCGTACTGGCTCATGCCGAGCGCGTTGGGCAGGGACACCCAGTCGATCGCGTCGAGATACATGGCCATGTGCCACTCGTGGAAGCGCCGCGGGTGCACGCCCAGGAGCTGCGCGAAGAGGCCCAGCACCATCAGGCGCTGGATGTGGTGCGCGTAGCCATGGTCGATGACGTTCCGCATCGCGTCGCGCACGCAGGCCATGTCGGTCTCGCCGTCCCAGAAGCTCCCGGGCACGTCCCGGTCCGGGTCGCAGCCCAGCGCGTTGTGCTCCGCGTAGGCCGGCATGAGGTGCCAGTAGACGCCGCGGACCATCTCCCGCCAGCCCAGGATCTGCCGCACGAAGCCCTCCACCGACGCGATCGGCGCGTCCCCCGACTCGTACGCGGCGACCGCCTCGTCCACGCACTCGCGCGGGCTCAGGAGCTCGACGTTCATCGCGAACGACAGGCGGGAGTGCCAGAGGAAGCGCGCGCCCTCCCACATCGCGTCCTGGAACTCGCCGAAGCGCGCGAGCCGGTGTCGGACGAAGTCGCGGAGCGCGGCGCGCGCCTGCTTCCGCGTCACCGGCAGGTCGAAGTGCTCGAGCGAGCCCGGGTGCTCGCGGAAGCGCACCCGCACCATCTCGAGCACCGCCTCGGTGATCGCGTCCGGCCGGAAGCGCCGCGGCGCCTCGTGCTCGGGCGGGCCGTCCGAGCCGAACGTCTCGCGGTTCTCCGCGTCGAAGTTCCAGCGGCCCGCCACCGGATCCCCGTCGTCCATCAGCACGTCGTGCCGCGCGCGCATCTCGCGGTACAAGTGCTCGAGCACGAGGCGCTTCCGGCCCTCCGCCCACCGGGCGAAGTCCTCCCGCGTCGCGTAGAAGTGGCGGTCCTCCAGGATCTCGAGCGGGACCCCCAGCGTGTCCGCGGCCTCGGTGAGCTGGGTCTGCACGCGGTGGTCGCCCGGCTGCACCATGACGAGCCGCTCGGGCGCGAGCCGTCGCACGTCGAGCCGCAGCACCTCGGCGAACGAGCCGCCCCGGTCGTGCCCTCGGTTCACGGGCATCTCGGTGTAGTGCACGGTGAAGCCGCGCTCCTCGAGCCAGACCCGGTGATGCCGCATCGCGCTCAGGAATGCCGCCACGCGCAGCTTGTGGCACCACACGTGGGTGGTCTCTTCGTCCACCTCGGCCATCCAGACGGCGTCTCGCTCGGGGTCGAGCGCGTCGAAGATCGCAGAGTCGTGGTCGAGCTGATCGCCGAGCACGAGCGCGAGGGTCCGCAACGCCATCAGGCCGCCTCGTCCATCGCGTAGGAGCTCGGATCGCGACCGTCGAGCAGCCACCGGTCGCTCAGCTCGAGGGCCACGCGGAGCGCCTGCTCGAGCGCGTGGTCGGTGCGCGCGCGCTGCGAGCGCTGCATCCAGTACAGGACGTAGTCGCCCTCTCGCTCTCGATTCGCGCGCATGCGCACGCGGGCTTCGTCGATGGCCCGGCTCACGCTCCAGGCTGGGGCCGCGCTCCTCTCAGCGCCAGCCGCACGAATAGCGGATCCGTCGGTGGACCGCGACGCGCTCCATCGACGCCCGCGGCTCGCGCCCGCCCGCGATCAGCACGACCCCCTCGAACGCGGCCGCGATCCCGTGCGCGTACGAGTCGCTCTCGAGGATCTCGGCCGGCGCCTCCCGCTGCGTGATGGTGACCTCGCGCTCGCCCGTGCGCTCGACCTCGAGCTCCCCGCAGTAGCGGTAGACGCCCTTCCACGCCTTGGGGGCGACGCGAAACGCGGCGTGCGGGCTGAGCCCCACCGCGTGCAGCGCGCGGACGAAGGGACCGAGCAGGGGCCCCTCGGCGGAGACGGCGATGGCCTCCCGCGCCAGCTCTCGCATGCGCTCGCGCCCCACCGCGGTCTCGATGGCGTCGGTCAGCTCGATGTCGAGC
>SHBB01000330.1 GCA_004213565.1 Sandaracinaceae bacterium | reverse complement strand
GAGATGGAGGAGCGCGGGCCCGAGGGCGCGACGCACGAGCCGGGGACGGAGCCGCCCGTGACGGGCGAGCCGGTCGCGCCGCCCGGGGAAGGGGGGGAGGGCGCGCCGAGGCCGCTCCCCGGGCCCGCGCCCTCCGAGCCGCCGGTCGAGGCGCCGCCATTCACGTGCGAGGGCAAGACGGGCGTCGACGGAAGGCGCGTCATCTCCTTCATGCACGACGGGCTGCTGCGCACGACGTACCTCCACGTGCCCGACCAGTACGAGCCGACGGAGGGCACGATGCTGGTGCTCAACTTCCACGGCTTCACCTCGGCGGACTGGCAGCAGGCGCTGCTCACGGGCATGGGCGAGGTCGCCGAGGAGCGCGGCTTCATCGTCGCCTATCCGCAGGGCGTCGCCGCGAGCTGGAACGCGGGCGACTGCTGCGGCACCGCGTGGACCGACTCGGTCGACGACGTGGGCTTCGTGCAGGCGCTGATCGAGCGGCTGGCCGAGGACTACTGCGTCGATCCCCGGCGGATCCACGCGACGGGCATGAGCAACGGCGGCTTCATCTCGCATCGCCTCGCGTGCGAGCTGAGCGACACCATCGCCTCCATCGCGCCCGTGGCCGGCGTGATCGGCGTCGACCCGGGGGAGTGCGCGCCCGAGCGGCCGATGCCCGTGTGGCAGTTCCACGGCACGCGCGATCCCCTGGTGCCCTACGAGGGGGGCACGCCCATCCTCCACGACCTGGGGGTCGGCGTCGTGTTCCGTTCGGTGGCCGACACGCTCGAGCACTGGGCGACGGTCAACGGGTGCAGCCTCGAGCGCTCCGAGATGATCGTCGAGGGCGACACGACCTGCGTGGCCTGGGCCGACTGCGACGCGCCGACCCGCCTCTGCACGGTCGATGGCGGGGGTCACACGTGGCCCGGCGGCTTGCCCATCCCGTTCCTCGGGAGGACGACCAACGACCTCGACGCCACGCGTCAGATGGTGGCCTTCTTCGAGGACAATCCGCTCCCCGCGCGATGACGTACGATGTGGAGTGATGTCTCGCTCCGCGTGTGTCCTCCTCCTCCTGTCCCTGCCCGCCAGCGCGGCCGGGGCCCAGTACTTCTCCGTCGCGCGCTGGGATCCGGTCGGGAGCCGGCTCCACTGCGAGCAGATCGGGACATCCTTCTGCGCGAGCGACACCGAGTGTCCGGATGACTCTGGCTGCCTGGACTTCGAGCCGGACGACCTCTGCGGAGCCCCTCGCGCGCTGTTCTGCGCGGGCGACGCGTCGGCCGAGGAGACGGCCTGTCCGGCGAACAGCCCCAACCTGCACCGGATCCCCGACGCCGAGCCCGCGATCTTCGTGTGCATGCCCGACCTCTTCGAGACCTGCGAGGAGACGATCGGCACGTCGGGGGCCTGCTTCTACTCCCCCGACGGCTTCTTCCCCGTCGACTGGGCGGCGGGGGACTGCGACATGGACGGCGTCCCGAACGGGGAGGAGCTCGCCCTCGATGCGGTGTGCTTCGGGCCGCGGCTCGTCGGGGTGGTGACGCCGGACGGCGCCTGCGAGCTCGTCCAGCCCTGCCTCGATGACGCCGACTGCGTGGGCGGGACGGTGTGTCGGCGGCCGACGCCGGGCGCCTCACACCGGTTCTGCGTCGACGACGCGGAGCACGCCCTCTGCTGCGACGGCGCTCTCGAGTGCCCTGGCGGGGGGTGCCCGGTGGCCACGGGGAGCGCCGACGCCGCCGCCTTCTGCGCGGACTTCGACTACTGCGCCGAGTGGTCCTTCTCGGAGCGCACGGCGTGCGTCCACTACGCCGGCGAAGGGGTCGCCGACCCGGCGGCCGGAGACTGCGACGGCGACGGCATCCCCAACGCCGAGGACGGCGCCCCCTGCGAGCCGGGCGCGCCTCCGCCCCAGGACGCCGGGGCCTCACCGGACGCAGGGCCTCCCGCGGCTCCGGACCGCGCGCCGCGCTTCGCGGGCGGAGGGGGCGCCGTGTGCGCGGCCTCGCCGGGTCGGGTCCCGGCGGGTGGCGAGGCGCTCTTCGGCTTGCTCGCGGTCGCGCTGCTCGTGAAGCGCCGACGGGCCTGACGTAAGCTCCAGGTGTGCTTCGCCTTTCATCGCTCGTCGCGATCTTCACCGTCCACCTTCTCCTCTGCGGCCTCCTCTGCGGCGTCGCGCATGCGCAGCAGGTCTCGTACGCCTCCCTGGACGGGGCCGAGCTCCGCTGCGTCAGCGACTCGACGGAGACCTGCGTCTTGAACGCCGACTGCACCCTCACGGGCGAGACATGCGTCCGCTTCCCCGGCCAGGGCATGTGCGCCGACGCCGAGCGGCTCTTCTGCCGAGACGAGACGCGCGGCGGGTGTCCGATAGGGCGCGAGCTGCGGCCGATCGGGATGACGGGCATCTCGCTCTGCATGCCCAGCGGCCGGCGCTGGTGCGCCGAATCCGGCCCGGGCTTCACGTCGTGCTTCCGCGAGCCCGGCGCGCCGAGCGACGCCCTCCTCGTCGACTTCGAGCTCGGCGACTGTGACCGCGACGGGATCCCGAACGGCGCGGAGACGGACGCGGGGCTCTGCGTCCCGGTGGAGCGCTTCGGGGTGGTGGGACCGTCGGGCAACTGCGACACGCTCGCCTCGTGCCGCAGCGACGGCGACTGCCCGAGCGAGGCGCCGCGCTGTGAGGGCGTGGGCGCGCACTACTTCTGCGTCCCCGACGTGATCCACCACTGCTGCGGGGGCTTCGTCGGCGTCGAGTGCCCCGACGGCACGGCGTGCGAGCCCACGAATGGCACCGCGGACGGCAACGACTTCTGCGCCGATCCCGGCTACTGCGTCGACCTCGAGTTCACCGATCGGACCGCGTGTCTCTTCTTCGGAGGCGAGCGGGTCGAGGATCCCGACGCGGGAGACTGCGACGAGGACGGTATCGCGAACGTGTCGGACGAGAACCCCTGCGAGTTCGACGCGCCCCCGGACGCCGGAATCAGCCCGCCCGAGGACGGCGGGGGCACGCCTCCGCCCGAGGACGCGGCCAGTCCGCCGATGGACGCTGGACACACCACCCCGCCGCCTCCGCCGGAGGATCGGCAGCCGCAGTTCGCGGGCGGGGGCGGCTGTCTCTGCCGCGCCACGGGCGCGCCCGGCGGCCAGACGCCGTGGCTCGCGGCGCTGGCGCTCGGCGTGCTCGGGCTGCTCTGGCGTCAGCGCCCGTAGGCCTCGACCGCGTCGAGCCAGCTCTTCACCTGCGCGTCCGAGGGCATGCGCCAGTCGCCGCGCGGCGAGAGCGCGACCATGCCGACCTTCGGCGCGTCGGCGGTGCAGCTGCGCTTGAACTGGTGGGTGAAGAAGCGGCGGAAGAACACCGAGAGCCAGCGCTTCAGCGTCTCGAGCGTGTAGGCGTCCCCGAAGGCCGCCTGCGCGAGGTCCAGGATCCGGCCCGGCCGCGCCCCGTGGCGGACGAAGTGGTAGAGGAAGAAGTCGTGCAGCTCATAGGGCCCGATGGTGCTCTCGGTGAGCTGCGCGATCTGGCCCTCCTCGTCCGCCGGCAAGAGCTCCGGCGAGATGGGCGTCTCCAGTATCCCGAACAGGATCCGCCGCAGCGCGTCGGCGTCGCCCGTCCAGTGCGCGGCGCGCTCGTTCGCCACCCAGCGGATCACGAAGCGGATCAGCGTCTTCGGCACGCTCGCGTTCACGTCGTACATCGCGATGTGGTCGCCCGCGTAGGTCGACCAGCCGAGCGCCTTCTCCGACAGGTCGCCGGTGCCGACCACCAGCCCACCGCGCTGGTTCGCGAGCGTCATCAGGACGAGCGTGCGCAGCCTCGCTTGCACGTTCTCGAGCGTCACGTCGCCGAGGCTCGGGGTCTCTCGCACCTTCGCGAGCAGCCCTTCGACGTCGTCCGTGCCCGCCGCGGCGTCGTGCCCGACCGACTTCAGCAGCATGTGACTCGCGTCGCTGACCCCGACCTCGAGGAAGGTCGCGCCGAGCTCCAGGCTGAGCTCCTCCGCGCGGGTGCGCGTCCCCGCGGTGGTGCCGAGCCCGGGCAGGGTCGCGGCGATCAGGTCCGAGCGGGGCTGCCCGCGGAGATCGAGCGCGGCCGCGCAGACGAGGGCCGCCATCGTCGAGTCGAGCCCGCCCGAGACGCCGAGCACGAGCTTGGGCGCGCCGATCGCGGCCATGCGGGTGGCGAGCGCGTTGCTCTGGATCTCGAAGATCTCCCAGCAGCGCGTGGCCAGGGTCGCGGGATCCCGCGGCAAAAACGGGTGCGCGGGCACGTCCCGCTTCAACGACGCGGTCTCGGGGCCCGCGGTGAAGAGCACGCGCCGGTGCGGGGTGCGGGTCTCGCGCGCGCAGTCGCCGAAGGTGCCCGTCACCGCGCGCTCGCGCTGCAGCAGCTCGAGATCCACGTCCGCCGTGACGAGCTGGTTCTCGCGGAGGAAGCGCCTCGACTCCGCGAGCACGGCGCCGTTCTCGCTGATGAACGCGTCCGCGTCGAAGGCGAGATCGGTCGAGGACTCGCCCGGCCCGGCCGCGACGTAGAGGTAGGCGCACTTGCCGCGGTCCGAGGCCGAGCGCGCGAGCAGCCGTCGCAGCTCCGCCTTGCCGACCGTGAAGTTCGAGGCGCTCAGGTTCGCGATCACCGTCGCGCCGTTGGACACGTGCGCGAGGTGCGGCGGCGCGTGGACCCAGTAGTCCTCGCAGACCTCGAGGCCGACGACGAGGTCGCGCTGCGTCTCGGCTTCGAACAACAGGTCGAGCCCGAACGGGACGTCCTGGCCCGCGATCCGGCAGCGGCTCCCCGGCGCGACCTCGGTGCCCGGGCGGAACCAGCGAGCCTCCTCGAACTCGCGGTAGGTCGGCAGATACGCTTTCGGGACGACACCCAGGATGCGCCCGCGTTGAAAGGCCACGGCGCAGTTGAAGACGCCCCCGCCCACGCGGATCGGCATCCCGACCACCGCGAGCGGAGATCGCTCGAGCGAGGCCTCGAGGAGCGCCTCGAGCGCGCGCTCGCACGACTCGAGCAGGTGCTGGTCGAGCACGAGATCGCGCACCGTGTAGCCGCACAGCCCGAGCTCCGGGAAGACGACGAGCGCGTCCCCTTGCCCGTGGGCCCGCTCCAGCAGCGAGAGGGTGTGGGCGACGTTCCCGTCGAAGTCAGCGACGCGCACCACCGGCACGGCCACGCTGACGCGAGCAAAACCACGCATGGGCTACCCATCCTCGGAGGGGCGGGCGCTGTCAAGGATCCCGGGGTCCCCTGGCCGGGGTCATTTCTCACACCACGCGGGCTCTGGGGCTGGCCAAAACGCCCGCGGGCGGGTACCCCGCAGGCGATGGCCAGCCAAGAGATCAAGATTCACGACTCCGTCCTCTCCGCGGTGGGGCGCACGCCGATGGTGCGCCTGGCGCGCATCGGGCGGGACCTGCCCGCCGAGATCCTCGCCAAGCTCGAGTTCATGAACCCCGGCGGCTCCGTGAAGGACCGCATCGGGGTGCGCATGCTGCTCGAGGCCGAGAAGCGCGGCGACATCAAGCCGGGGGACACGCTCATCGAGCCCACCAGCGGCAACACGGGCATCGGCCTGGCCATGGCGGCGGCGGTCCGCGGCTACCGGATGATCATCACGATGCCGGAGAAGATGAGCCGCGAGAAGCAGGTGGTGCTCGAGGCGCTCGGCGCCGAGATCATCCGCACGCCCACCGAGGCCGCCTTCGACGCGCCCGAGAGCCACATCAGCGTGGCGCGGCACCTCAAGGCCATCCTCCCGAACGCGCACATCCTCGACCAGTACGGCAACGAGGACAACCCGCTCGCCCACGCCGAGACCACCGCGGTGGAGATCCTCGAGCAGACCGACGGGAAGCTCGACGCGTTCGTGTGCGCGGCCGGGACCGGCGGCACGATCACCGGCGTGGCCCGGGTCCTCAAGAAGGAGGTCCCGAACTGCGAGATCATCGGCGTCGATCCCGAGGGCTCGATCCTCGCCGGCCCCGACGACGTCAAGAGCTACAAGGTCGAGGGCATCGGCTACGACTTCATCCCCGACGTGCTCGACCGCTCGCTCGTCGACCGCTGGATCAAGAGCAACGACAAGGACAGCTTCCGCGTCGCCCGCCAGCTCATCCGACAGGAGGGGCTGCTCTGTGGCGGCTCCTGCGGGACCGCGGCGTGGGCCGCGATGCAGGTCGCCAAGGACATGCCCAAGGGCGCGCGCGTGGTCGTGATCCTCCCCGACTCGGTCCGGAACTACATGACCAAGTTCGTCGACGACGCCTGGATGCGCCAGCACGGCTTCAGCGACGACAACTCCGACCTCGGCACGGTGGCGGAGATGATCCGCGCGCTGCCGCCCAAGGAGGTCATCACGATCGAGGACGACAAGTCCCTCGGCTACGCGGTGCGCGTCTTCAAGGCGCACGGCATCAGCCAGATGCCCTGCGTCACGGCCGGCCGCCTCAGCGGCATCATCACCGAGAGCGACGTGTTGACCTTCCTCGTCGAGGGCAAGGACATCGAGACCCCGCTCGCCGAGGTCATGGTCCGCCGCGTCAGCACGGTCCGGCACCACGACGACGCGTCGGTCCTCCCGCAGATGTTCGAGCGGGGCGAGGTCGCGATCGTGGTCGACGAGGACCGCAAGATCGAGGCGGTGCTCACCAAGCTCGACCTCATCGAGTTCATGAGCAAGCGTCGCAAGCTCGAGCGCTCGCTCGAGGCGCGCCTCTCTAGTTGACCGTCATCGGGTCGGGCGGGCGACGCTCGAGCACGTAGATGCTGGACCAGGCGTGGGTGAGCTCCGTGATCGCGCGGAGCCACCCGCGGTCGAGCTCGAGCGCGTCGGCGACCTCGTCCGGGCGGATGAGCGCGATCGTCAGCGGGTACGCGTGCACGTCCTCGCGCATCGCGACGAGCTCGAAGCCGAGGCTCTCCATCGCGGCCAGCACCTCGGGCTGCTCGTAGCTCCAGTCGGGGTGGTCCACCCAGATCAGGTGCCCGTCCGGGCGCAGGCACGCCGCGGCCCAGGTGAGGAACGAGAGGCCCCCGTCGAGATCGCGGAACGGGTCGGTCACCACAGTGGCGAAGCGCCCGCGGAGCACCTCGGGCACGGGATCGCGCGTGACGTCGATGCGGTGCGTCTCGATCGCGCCGACGCTCGCCTCCTCGAGGTAGCCGAGGACGCGCTCGTCGATGTCGATGGCCGCGAGGTCGTCGGCCCCCGCCTGGTGCAGCGCGAGGGTGAGCGCGTCGTCGTCGCCGACCGCGAGCGCCGGGGTGCCGAACGCCATCACCGCCGCGGCCCTCCGCATCAAGCTCGGCGCGTCGATGAAGAGCTGCCCGTGTTCGTCGTCCCGGAGCGGGCGGGTCTGCAGGGTGTAGGCGAGCGCGGCGGCGCGCGCGGGGTCGCTGGGGAGCGGATCGCGCAGGCGGCGGTGCGTGCGCCAGGCCATCGTGAGCAGCCAGTGCAGGCCCGCGCGGGGATCCTCCTCGTCGGCGCCGGGGGAGGGCCGCGGGCAGTCGTTCTCGACCAGGAGCCGCTCCGCCGCCTCTCGCACCGCGGCCGGGGACGCCGAGGGATCGCCGGTCAGCAGCTTCGCGAGGAGGCCGGCGTGTTGTTCTCGGTCCACGCCGAACCATAGCGCTGGATCTGGACGTGCGCGCGCGGCAGATTCCCTCGCATGACCGACGCCGAACGCCTGAACGCCGCCCTCGCCCCCGTGCTGGAGGTGGTCCGCGGCATCGACCCCGCCGACCCCGAGGCGCGCGCCAAGCTCGACGCGGCGCTGCCCCTCGACGGCCCGGCCCTCGCCACCCTGCGCGCGGTGGTGCGCGAGGGCGTCGAGGCGAAGTGGCTCGCCGAGCGCGAGAGCGGCGGGGTGAGGTTCGGGCGCGTGCGCAAGGCCGCGGACGACGACGACCTCTCCATCGACTGCGTGCACATGAGCGCGCCGGGTCCGGGCCACACCCACCCGAACGGTGAGATCGATCTCTGCTTCGCGGTGGACGGCGCGCCGACCTTCGACGGCCACCCGCCCGGCTGGACGGTCTACCCGCCCGGCAGCTGGCACGTCCCGACGGTCGCTGGCGGCGTCATGGACATCCTCTACTTCCTCCCGGGCGGCGCGATCCGCTTCGAGCCCCAGCCCGGCTGAGCGCTCAGAACCACTCGGGCTGCATGTCGAGGTAGCTGCGCTCGCCGGACTCGCAGAGCGCGGCGAGGGCGGCCACGCGCGGGATCTCGGTGGCGATCCAGTAGCGCGCGCTCTGGCGCAGGCCGTTCGCGAAGTCGTCGTCCTGGCCCTCGACGGCGCGGGTCAGCGCGAGGTGCATCCACGCGATCACGACGATCGAGAACAGCTCGAGGTAGTGCGCGCTGTGGCCGAGCATGCCCTCGAGGTCGCCCTTCAGCCCGCGCTGACCGAGCGCCGCGGTGAGCGCCAGGACGCGCTCGACCGCCTCGAGGACGGGCGGGCCGAGCGGGCTCGCGCTCGCGTCCGCGCGCACCGCCGCGGCGAACGCGGCCAGCGCCGCGCCGCCCTTCGAGACCACCTTCCGGCCGAGCAGATCCAGGCTCTGGATGCCGGTCGTGCCCTCGTGGATGCTGTTGAGCTTCTGGTCGCGCATCCACGCCTCGGGCAGGTACTCGCTGGTGTAGCCGTAGCCGCCGAGCACCTGCACCGCGAGCACGTTCGCCTCGAAGCCGCGCTCGGCGGGGAAGCTCTTGGTCACCGGCGTCAGGAGATCGAGCAGCAGCGCCGCGTCCTCGTCGGTCTCGGCGCGGTCGGCGAAGGCGGCCGTCATCGCGCAGAGGCACAGGCTGCCGTCCACGATCGCCTTCTGCCGCAGCAGCATGCGCCGCACGTCCGGGTGGGCCATCAGCGAGACCGGCTCGCCGCCCTTCGCGCCGAGCGCGCGCCCTTGCTTGCGATCCTTCGCGTAGGCGAGCGCCTCGTGGAAGGCGACCGAGGCGGTGGCCGCGCCGTTGACGCCGACCTGGATGCGCGCCTCGTTCATCATCTGGAACATGTGGTTCAGGCCCCGGTGCGGCTCGCCCACGAGCCAGCCGTGGCAGTCGCCCTCGTCGCCGAAGCTCAGCGCCAGGCTGGGCAGCCCGCGCCAGCCGATCTTGTGGATGACGCCGCTGACGTGCACGTCGTTGTCGATCAGGCCGCGCTCGGCCGGGCGCCGCCGCGGCACCGCGAAGAGGCTGATCCCCTTCGTGCCCTCGGGCGCGCTGTCGATGCGCGCGAGCACCAGGTGCACCACGTTCTCCGCCACGTCGTGGTCGCCGCCGCTGATGAAGATCTTGGCGCCCCGGATGCGGTAGGTGCCGTCCTCGGCGGGCGTGGCGCTGGTGGTCAGGTCGGCCAGGCTCGAGCCCGCGTGCGGCTCGGTGAGCGCCATCGTCCCCGTCCACTCGCCCTCGTACATGCGAGAGAGGAATTGCGCCTTCACCGCGTCCTCGCCGAACGCCTCGATGAGGTGCGCCGCGCCCGTCGTGAGCCAGGCGAGCCCCGCCGCCGACAGGTTGGCCCCCATCAGGTAGGCGTGGGCGAGCGTGCCGACCGCGAGGGGCAGCTGCTGGCCACCGACGTCGAAGGGGCGGGTCGCGGCGATCGCTCCGAGCTCGCGCATCGCGGGCCACACCTGCTTCATGCGCGGGTGCAGCTTCACCCGTCCGTCCTCGAGCCGCGGCGGCGCCTCGTCCATCGGGCGGTAGGCCGGGTAGAGGACCTCGCGCGCCACGCGCCGGCACGTCGCGAGGTAGAGCTGGATCGTCTCGACCGAGTGCTCGGAGAACGCGGGCAGCCGGGTCAGCGCCTCCACGTCCACCACGCGGGTGAGGATCAGGTCGACGAGGCGGTCATCGAGGATCGGGTTCTCGGTGTCGTTCACGCGAGAAGGGTAGGCCGCTCACTCGAGCCCGGCGAGCCGCGCGAGCACGGGGTGCGTGGCCGGCGCGTCCGCGAGGGCGTGCCCGTCGAACACGCCCGCGAAGGCCAGCTCGCCGCTCGCCCCGGTCCAGCGCGCGTGCGCCTCGCCCGCGTCGAGGGTCTCGAGGTCGTAGTCGCCGTCGGCGTCGACGAGCCCCGCGCTGCCCGAGAGGTTGAGCGTCTCGAACGCGTAGAGGTTGGAGAGCGCGGTCCGGAGGCGGCTCTGCATCATCGAGACGCCGACCTCGCACGCGGTGCGCGCCAGGGTGCCGGTGGTGCCCGTGCCGAGGCGCGCCGCGACCGCGTCGCAGTCCACGTAGTCGCCCAGCAGCTCGTCCATCGTGTGGTGCCCGCCGCTCATCCGGGCCAGCACCGCGTAGTAGAGGATGGTGTCGACCAGCTCGCCGAAGGGGAGCGCGAACGCGTGCTCGTCCACGTCGATGCGCTCGCCGAAGGTCACGACCGTCTCCGCGCTCAGCGCGAGCGGGCGGCGGTAGACCTCGCCGTCGCTCAGCGTCACCTGCATCGCCGAGAGCTGGTGCGTCCCCATCGAGACGGCGAACTCGTCCGGCGCGTCGAAGTGGAGCTCGCCCTCGAAGGTGAGCGCGCGGAACGCCGCGTCGACGTCGGCCCCGAAGCGGCCCATCTCCGCGACCTCGCGCGGCGTGTGGATGCGGTCCAGCTCGGTCTGCAGGAGGTCGGCGACGAGGGACCGGGTGAAGCCGCTCCCGAGCGCGCTGCGCACCCAGCCGGGCGCGCGGGGGCTCTCGGCCACCTCGTCCACCAGCCAGCGCGCGGGCGCGTCGCTCGAGAGGCCGGCCGAGACCTCCAGGATGGTGTTCAGCTCGTTGGAGAAGCCGCCGGTCACGTCGAAGGTCTCGACGGTGGCGTAGGGCCCCGCGAGGCCGAGCGCGGTGTCGACCAGGGAGGCGGTGACCTCCGCGCGGTCCGCGTCCAGGGCCACGTCGGTGCACGACTCGGCCGCGACCACGCCCGCGCCGTCGAGGCCCAGCACGTAGAGCGCCATCGGCACGCCGAGGGG
>SHBB01000033.1 GCA_004213565.1 Sandaracinaceae bacterium | reverse complement strand
CGAACGCGTCGGCGGGGCAGGCCGCGTTGGACCCGTCGCAGACCTCGGCGCTGTCGCAGACGTCGGCGGAGGCGCGGCACTCGGTGCCCGCGGCCGCGAACCCGTCGGCGGGGCAGGCGGCCGAGGCGCCGTCACAGACCTCGGCGGCGTCGCAGAGGTCCGCGGAGGCGCGGCACTCGGTGCCCGCCGCGACGAAGGCGTCCGCCGGGCACGCGGTCGACGCGCCGTCGCAGACCTCGGCGGCGTCGCAAGCCCCGGCCGAAGCGCGGCACTCGGTGGCCGCCGCGATGGGAGCGCAGGTGCCGTCCACGCCGCCGGTCAGCGCCGCGGTGCACGCCTGGCAGTCGTCGGTGGCGCCCATGCCGCACGCGGTGTCGCAGCAGACGCCGTCGACGCACGAGCCGCTGGCGCAGTCCGACCCGGACATGCACATCGCTCCGTTGGCTGCGCCCGTCGGGGCGCGTCGCAGCGGCGCGGCAGCCCAGTAGGCGAAGTTGCGGGCCGCGGCGTTGTAGGCGCCGGCGCCACCCGCGGCCGTGTTGTCCCACGAGGGGTGCGCCGAGGTGGGGCCGCGGTCGCCGTTGGAGACGTAGACGACCTGCCCCACCGGCCCGCGCGCGGGCTCGTCCCGCAGCGACCACTGGGTCTCGCTCGCCCCGCCGCTGCTCGCCACCACCGCCGTGGTCCCGGCCCGCAGCCCGGTCAGGGCGTCACGGTCGGTGGAGCCGCCGGTCGGCGTGACGCCGCGGATGTCCACGACCCCCGTCGTGAGGGTGTTGGCGATCATCGCGACGGGCCCTGGCGCGCTGGGCCCGTCCCGGACGCCGGTGCCGCCGACGAAGCCGAAGAGGTTGGGGTCGTCGGGGGAGTCGAGGCTGTCGTAGCCCGTCACGAAGACACGCCCGCCGTCGGCGATGTAGGCCTCGAGCGCGACGAAGGTGGAGGCGTCGTGGAGCGAGCCGGAGCCTTCGCCGGTCGCGCTCCAGTAGACGGCGTCGTAGCTGCTCAGATCGCCGACCAGCGCGGGGTTCGTGTCGGTGACGGGGTCGTAGTCGTTGGTGACCACGGTGACGGTGTGCCCGTCCCCCCTCAGGACGCCGGGGAGGTTGTTGTCGCTGTTGGTGTCCGACACGAAGAGGATGTTCGCTCTGTCCGAGGCGAAGGCGAAGTTCCGCAGCGCCGCGTTGTAGGCGCCGGCGCCTCCGGCCGCGGTGTTCGTCCAGGAGGGGTGCGCCGAGGTGCGGCCGCTCTCGCCGTTGGAGACGTAGGCGATGAGCCCCCGGCCCAGCGTGCGCAGAGACCACTGGGTCTCGGTCGCGACGCCCCTGCTCCCCACCACCGCGACGGTGTCGGCGGCGAGCCCGGTCAGGGCGTCGCGGTCGGTGTGGCCCCCCGTCGGCGTGACCCCGCGGATGTCCACGACCCCCGTGGTCAGGGCGTTGTCGATCATCGCGACCGGGCCGGGCGAGGGGGGGTAGTCGCGGACCCCGGTGCCGCCGACGAAGGCGAACAGGTTGGGGTCGTCGGGCGAGGCGACGCTGTCGTAGCCCGTGACGAAGACCATGCCGCCGGCCGAGACGTACGCCTCGAGGGCCGAGATGGTCGAGGCGTCGTGGACGCGTCCGGTGCCGCTCCCGGTCGCGCTCCAGAAGACGGCGTGATAGCCGCCGAGATCGCCGGTCAGCGTCGGGTTCGTCTCGGTCACGCTCTCGTAGTCGTAGGTGACGACGGTGACGGTGTGACCGTCGGCGATGAGGACCCCGGGGATGTTGTTGTCGCTGTCGACGTCGGAGACGAACAGGATGTCCGCCGCGCTCGCCTTCCCCGCGCTGCCCGCGATCGCGACGGCCAACGCCGCCATGATGAAGCTCTTCGTCGTACTCGTTCCTGTCATCCTACGTCCCTCTCCCGTGACAACCAGCCGCGGAGGGTAGCGGAGTGGTGAAGATCAGGGTGAACGCCTTCGCTTTTTCTGAATCGTTCGACGATATGACGGCGAGCGCCCCCGTCCGAACGGCGCTCAGAACCTGCCCTCGAGCGCCACCCGCAGCCGGCGCCGTGGCACCAGGCGCTCGCTGTCGCGGTTTCCCCGCCCTTCCGCAATCCCAGGGTCAGTGGCTTTCGCCGCGGGGAAGGGGACGATCCTTGCCCTTTGCCAAACTCAGGCGCGGGCAGGGGACCCGCGGAGCAGGGGACGATCCTGGCCCTTTGCCAAACTCAGGCGCGGGGCTCCGCCGCCCGCCCCGCTCGTCGCGCTGCCTCCGACAGTTTCACCCTCGCGCTCATCATCCGACGCCAGCGGCCGAAGCCACTCATCTGCTGGTCCTTCCGCGCGCCTCAGCCCTCCTTCCGCGCGCCTCAGCCTTGGCGGTTTCGCAGAACGGGTGTTGTGACAACTCGGGGGAGGGCGTTCAGGGATCCTATCCCCGCGCCCGCTCGCCGAAGCGCTCGCCCAGGGCAAGGCCGTCCAGGTGGAGATCCTGCGACCCACCAAGGAGGGCGCCCATCGGAGCGTGCGCGTCCGGGCGAGCCCCATCGAGGTCGGCTGCTCCTCGACGATGCTCTCTGGCGCGCCGAGAGCGCGGACGCGCCGGTCGAGAGCTGGGGGATCGTCACGCGAGACGCGTCGATGAAGCAGCTCCTGCGCGACGTGCGCAAGGTGGCGGCGAGCAGCGCGAGCGTGCTCGTGCGCGGCGAGACGGGGAGCGGCAAGGAGCTGATCGCGCGGGCCATCCACCTCGCTTCCCCGCGCGCCGAGGGGCCGTTCCGCGCCATCAACTGCGCCGCGCTCCCCGCGAGCCTCCTCGAGAGCGAGCTCTTCGGCCACGCGCGAGGGGCCTTCACGGGCGCGGTGCGCGACACCCCGGGTCACTTCAAGCTCGCCGACGGCGGCACCTGTTCCTGGACGAGGTGGCGGAGCTGCCTCTCGAAGAGAAAACGAAGTTGCTGCGAGTGCTGCAGGGAAGACCGTGATCCCCGTCGGCGGCAACGTGCGGGTCGACGTGCGCATCGTCTCGGCCACCCACCGCGCGCTGCGGCGCGAGCTCGAGGAGGGGCGCCTCCGCTCCGACCTCCTCTACCGCTTGCGCGTGATCCCGCTGTTCCTGCCCACGCTTCGCCAGCGCCCGGCGGACGTGGAGCTGCTCGCGTGGCTCTTCCTGGAGGAGCGCGCGGCGGCGGAGGGCGGCCGCACCATCAAGCGAATCACGCCCGGCGCGCTCGCCGCCCTGACCGACTACGACTGGCCAGGCAACGTGCGCGAGCTGCAGAACGTGATCGAGTACGCGAACGTCATGGGCGAGGGCCCCGTGCTCGCGGAGAGCGATCTGCCGCCCGAGGTGCGCGGCGAGGAGCGCGGCGCGCGCGTCACCCGGCCCGACTCCGAGCTGACCGCGCTCCGGGCGGAGCTGCCGCCCGAGGCGCGCCGCTACCTCACCGCGCTCGAGCGCTTCGGCGGACACATGGGCCGCGCGGCCCAGTCGCTCGGCATCAGCCGCACCCCGCTCTGGCGCAAGCTCGAGAAGCACGGGCTCGATCGCGAGACGCTGGCCGAAGACGCGTAGCTCGCCAGCTCGCAGGGACGATCCTCGTCATTCGTCAAACTCCGACCACAGGAGTTCGACGAACGAATAGGATCGTCCCCGAGGCACGGCTCTCCCCATCGGCCGTGTAGAACATTCTCCGACCCGAGCCGTCTCCGTGCCCATGCTGACACCCCTGTCTCGCTGCCTCCTCTTTTCAGCCCTCGCCGTCGCGTGTTCATCCGCGCCACCTCGACCCGCGCAGTCGGCGCCGGAGCCCGTGGCGAGCGGGAGCGCCGACACCGTACGCGAGGACGTGCGCGAGGACGCGCCCGAGGAGCCGCCGCCGGCCGACACGCCGCCCGACGAGCCCCCTTGCGCCGGCCGCGCCGGAGCCGATTGCAGTCGGGAGCACGGCTGTGTGATGGAGCTCCATGTCGGGTGCCGCGACGCCGTCGACGACTGCGAGCTGCTGGTTCCTCAGAGCGCGGACCCGGGCCAAGACGGGTGCACGGTCCAGAACCCCGCGTGCGTCTTCCATCCGCGGGCGCACCTCTGCGTCACCTACACCCCCATCACCGAGTGCCCTCCGACGCTCGCCGAAGCCCAGGCTCTCCCCGTCGACTGCGAGCTCCAGCGGACCCCGTTCGAGTGCGCCTACGACGAAGGAGGCGGGGTCACCTTCGCCTGCCGCACCCCCTCGATGGGTTGTCCAGGAGGCATGGTCCGTCGCCCCGCTCGGCCGGCCTGGCTCGGCGCGCCGACCCACCCTCCAGACTACGCGCCAGACGGCTGTCCGCTGACCGACCGAGCGCGCCGCTCGCGGTGTCGCGCGCCGCGCACGCTGGAGTGCAGGGAGTGCGCCGGGATCACCCAGTGCGTGCGCGGACGCTGGCAGATGACCAGGCGATTCCCGCCCCGCCCGTGAGGCCCACCGTCAAACCCAGGGACGTGCCTCGACATTCGTCGAGTTCGTCGCTGGAGCTCGACGAACGAAGGATCGTCCCGTCGGCGCGTTCAGGGGAGCGAGGGCACGCAGATACCGCGGGGGGTGGAGTCGCCGTCGAAGCGCTGCGGGTCGATGGACTCGAGGGTGCGCTGGTCGCACGTGAAGCCCTCGCCGTAGCGCTCACAGCCGACGTCATGACGACACGCGATCGCGCAGACCTCGTCGACCGGCTCGCAGATGAGGCCGTCGAGGGCGCACGCGGGATCGCAGGCTCGGCCGACGGGCGGGTGGCACTCGAGCTCGAGCCCCCATGGCAGGTGGGAGCCCGCGCCGCGCACGGTCCCGAGGACGACGCCGTCGTGGCTGCACTGCAGCGCGGCCACGGAGTAGTCGTCGACGAACCAACCCTCGCCCATCGGCGCCCGACCCGCCGCCCGGTCCTCGGCGCTCGGGGAGAGCTGTCGGATCTCGCAGCGGACACTCGACGGCTCGTCCGTCGGCACGGTCACGGCGCCGGGGATGTCGTCGCACCCCTCGGAGGCGAGGCGCCGCACCACCGCCGTGCAGTCCGCGCTGCCGTCGGGGGCGCGCGGCACGCGGCGCGTGAGGCACTGCGTGCCGACCACCTGGCCCACTCGCTCGACGACCCGCTCCATGATCGGTTCATACGAGCCGGCGCAGATCGATCCCACGATCACCGACGCCCCGCGCTCTGCGAGGTCCCGCGCGAGCGTGACGGTGCGGACGGGTGGATACGCCTCGACCTCGGGCCCGCCGCACGAGGGCAGCACGCTGGACGGTCGGGTCGGGTCCACGCGCGCTTGCATGCGCGCGTCCCGCACCGCCGGGTCGAGCGAGACGAGCGCGTCGAACCGTTCCTCTCCCGGCTCGAGGTCCTGCGGGATCCCGACGATCGGCACGTAGAGCAGCCGCGGCGTGTGGCGTTGAAGCTGGATGAGCCCGTCGACGTATCGCGCGATCGGGTGCAGCGCCTCGAGGTGACGTAGACATCGCAAGGAAAGCTCGGTCCCTGCGTAGGTGGGCGAGGAAGGGTCGAAGAGCGCTGAGTCTCGCGCCGAGCAGTCGTCGTCGGTCGAGAGATGCACGATCACCAGCACCGAGTCGTGCGATCGAAAGCCATAGTTCTCGCCGTCGCCGTGACCCCGGCTGCCACCGAAGAACACGGGCGCCTCGAAGTCATCCGCGGTCGAGGAGGTCGGTTCGGCCGGAGAGAGCGCCTTCAGGATCGACTCCAGCGGCTGCTCGAATCCGCATCCTCTCGTGCCCACCCGCGCCACGCACCCGACGGCGGTGACGAACGGGTCGACGCTGGCCCCACTGACGGGGTCGTACTGGAGGAAGGAGGGATAGTCCGCGGTGCACCCGGCCCACGCGGGATCCCCCGTGCTGCGAAAGACCCCGTCGTCGCCGAGCTGCGGGTTCGCGCAGGTGGGGACCGACGCGCCTCCCGTGCCCATGTCCGCCGTCACGACCGCCACGTTCAGGCTCATGGGACGGAGGTCGGCCGCGAATCCGTCGGTCGAGACGAGCTCGATCAGGCGCGGCAACGCGGCGATGAGCCGCTCCTGGGGCACGCGCATGTCCGACGTGCCGTCCACCATCAGCAACAGATCGATGCGATTCGACAGGATCCGTTGCGCAGCGAAGCGGTGGACCGGTCGAGGGCTCGGCTCCGGGGAACCGCACGCGGTGTATAGAAGGAGCGCGAGCAAAGCACGCATGACCGCCGCGAGGGCAAGCTCTGCGCCAGCCACCGAAGCCAGGCGCGAGAGAGCTCGTTGCCAACCTCGTTGCGCTTCCCGAGCGATGAACGCTCGGATCCAGACACCACCACCTCGCCACCACGCTGACCCAAGTCAGTGATTCTGGAGCTCTCTCCACACCGCTCCTCCCTGCGCTGTCGGGGCAGGGAGCGACTCGCGTCAAGGAGACTTGAACAGCGCGTCCATGGTCACCGTGGTGAGCCCGAGGCGCTGGGCGTGCGCGTTGTTCTTCACGCCGTAGGTGGTGACCAGCGTGAGGAACACCGTCTTCCTCGTGCCGGTCGCCCGACGGAACACCGCGCGCTTTCGCTCGAGCGCGTGGGCGTAGCCCTTGTCGACCACGTAGTCGGTCTCCGAGAACTTCATCTCGCATAGGTTGGTGCTGCGGTCGGCTCGATCGATGACCAGATCCACCTGCGCGCCTTCGTCGTCCGGATCCAAGGGGCGGTGTGACCAGGGGGCCTCTTCCGTTTCGACGGCGGCGATCCCCAGCGCGCGCTTGATGGACATGACGTGCTTCAGGCAGAGGCTCTCGAAGGCGAGGCCACTCCAAGCGCGGAAGCGAGGGCTCGCCCGCTTGCGCTGCCAAGCCCCCTCCCCGCGACCTCGATGCTTCTCGATCCAGGTGAGGTAGAAGAGGGAGTACTCGTCGGCCAAGCGGTAGACGGCGTCCCGCTGATCGTGGCCGAGCGGCGTGCTGCGCGCGATGAAGCCCGACTCCTCCAGCTCGTCGAGCACCTTCGTGGCCGTCCCACCCGAGACCATGCCCACGGCCTGCAGGAGCTCGCCCCGTGTGGTCCCCCGACGCCTCGCGGCGAGCGCGCGCACGACCGCTTCGTGACGCTCGGCTCGGTCGAACAGCGAGGCGTAGAGCTGCTCGAATTCGTCCCGTAGGAGTCCATCGCGGGTGAAGCACGCGCGCTCGATGGCCTGCGCCGCGGACTCGCCCGCCCTCGCTTGCTTCAGGTAGTGGGGCACTCCCCCGAAGGCCATGTAGAGCTCGAGCGTCTGGTAGTGCCCCAGGTCGACATCCCGTGAGCGAAGATACGCGTCGGTCTCTGCCAGCGTGAAGGGCTCCAGGCGGATCCGCCGGGTCACCCGGTTGTGGAGCCCGCCCCGTTGCTTGACCACCTTGCGGAGCATCCACGAGGCGCTCGATCCACAGATCACGACGAGCAGCCACTCCTGCGAAGAAGCCCACCCGTTCCAGAAGTGCTCGAAGGCGGCGAGGAACCCGGACCGACGCGTCGCGAGCCAGGGCAGCTCGTCGAGGAACACGACTCGCTTTCCGGCGCCAGCGGCCGGGCGTGAAGCCTTCAAGTGGGCCTCGAGGAGACGAAACGCGTCCGCCCAGCTGGCCGGCGTCGCGAGCGGGAGCCCCGTTCCGGTCGCCCTCCCGAGCGCGGTGGCGAAGGCGTCCAGCTGGGACTTCATGTCGCCGGCGTGCGAGCCAGTGAGCTCGAACGCGATGGCCTCGCCGAAGAACTCGCGGATCAGGAAAGTCTTGCCGATTCGTCGGCGACCGTAGACCGCGACGAGCTCCGGTTCGGCGGAGCGCATAGCCTCGCCCAGCAGGACGCGTTCGGCTCGACGGCCCACGAGCATGGTCACCTTATACAGCCACAGCTCGCCCAATTCCAGAGTTGTGGCTGATTATAGTTACCCTAACCCAGCCACACCGCGCCGTCCCAGCCACTTGTGGCTGCGTATGATTGCCCAGAAACCGCCTCGATTACGCGTGGGAGCTGGCGCTCCTCTCGATCGAAGAGCCGTCGCGACCCACGACGCGCCGCCGCACCTGGCCCACGCTCTGCTTGCTGGCCGGATGCTCGCTCCAGACAATCGGGGACGATCCTCGTCATTCGTCGAGCTCGGACACAGGCGTTTGACGAATGAACAGGATCGTCCCCGATGATTACTCGCGGTTCAGGGCGTGGATGACCGTGGAGCTGGGCGTGGGCGGCGTCCCGACGGCGGCTCTCGCGCATCGCTCCTCGGCCGTGCCCTGGTGAGGCGGGCGTAGAGAGAACACGGGGCCGTCCGGGGTCTGCTCGACGACCGCGACCACGACCGGGCCCTGGGGCACACACGCGAGAACGACCTGCCGACGTGACTCGATCCACGCGCGGACGGCGTCTTCGTTGGCGGCGGACGGCTCCTCGGGCGAGACGATGTCGCCCCTGCGCGCGGCCTCGCGGAGCGCCACCGCCTCCGCGAAGAACCGACGGACCCCGCCAGACTCCGTCGACACGAGCTGGGTCGTCGTCCCGCAGAGGTCGAAGCGAAGGTAGCCCTCCGGGAGCTCGCTCAACCTGTCGAGCGCGACCCGGTACGCCAGCGCGCCGCCCGCCCGCTCGAGCTGGACCGACGCGGGCTCCACGACGATGCTGGCACCGTCGCAGGCTCCCCGCGCGGCGGCCGGCGCGGCGACTTCGACGAAGACCACATCGACATCGCGCGCCGGCGCATACGTGAGCGTCGCGTCGTATGTGCTGTCGACGGTGAGCCGCAGCGCCGGCTGGCCCCCGGCGCTCCCGGAGGCGAGACGAACTCTGCCTCGGCTCCACGCGCCGGCCGGACCACCGGAGCTCGGCGAGGCCGCGCCCTCAGCTGGCGCGGCGGCCTGGCGCGGTGCGCGGCTGGGCGCCTCTCCTCCCCCGGAGTCGTGCACGCACACGCGGGCCCCTTGCTGCCCGGCGCACGCATACGTCTCTTGCCGTCCGCACCCGGAAACGCGGTAGCTGTTGGCGCCGAGATCGACGACCTCTACCTGGTCCGACGGACACGAGAACTCGTTCGCGAAGCGCACGCGCGCCGCATCGGGACCGCACCCGAACATCGCGGCGCCTACCGCAGCGGCGACCGAACACCCGTAGAGCAACCTCTTCACGCAGAGCTTCTACTGTTCCAGGCTCCTGCAAGCAACACTTGACCCGTGGACCGTGCAAAACCGGGCAGGCGGGCGGTCATACTTGCTATCCTCTCGTTGCGGTGTACGGCTGCTCGATCGCAAGACCTCGGAGTGGACATGAAGGCACGGTTCGTTGGTGTGGCGTTGGTCGTCGGCGCATGCTCGCTCCTCACGAGGAGCGTCGTCTTCGCGCAGGATGCAGCGCCCCGCGAGGACGCCGTCCCGACGGCGCCGAGCGCTCCCGCGTCGCCACCGCTCGACGTGGTCATGACGCATGACGGCGGGATGGTCCGCGGCACGATCATCGAGAGCGTGCCCGGTCAGTACGCGGTCATCACGCTGCCCACCGGCGAGACGCGGCGCTTCGACGGCGCCCAGATCCGCTACGCAGGACCTCGGTCCGGCGCGCCGACCTCGACCCTGTCGAGCCCCGGGGCGCCCCCAGCCGCTACCCCCGCTACCCCAAGCCCAGCCTCCACGGCCGAGGCGACGGATACCTCCGCGATCGAGCTCCGCCTCGGGTCTCCGCAGCCGGGCGTCACCTTCCATCGCGTACGACTGACGTCGACCGCCGAGGTCACCGCCTCCGGGTTCTCGCAGGGGCGCGTCGTGTCCATGGCCGGGACGGCCCGCGGTCACACGTTCGAGCGCCTCTGCACGGCGCCATGCCAGGTGGAGCTCCCGCGAGGGGAGTACGAGCTCGCCCTCAGCGCAGGTGGGGATCCGATCCCCGCGGCGGAGATCGTACGGCTGGATGCCGCGACCGCGGTGAGCGGGGTGTACACCGACAACTCCGGGCTCCGGGCCGCAGGTTGGGTCAGCATCATCGGGGGCGGCCTCGCCGGCGTCGCCATCGTGCTCGTGCCCATCCTGACAGGCACCGACATCGTGAACGACTCAGCCGGCTTCTGGGCCCCCTTCGGCGTGGGGTTGGGTGTCATCGCGGTGACCTCGATCATCGGCTGGGTCCTCACGTCCCAACAGGACGGCGCGACGATCCGGTTCGATTGACGGCTGGCCTCGACACGGTCTGCGAGGTGCCCACCGCCGCCGGCTAGCCCGGCGAGAGGATGCCATCGCCATCCTGCGGAGCGCGCTCTGCGGAGAGAACGCAAGCAGCTGCTCGGTCGCCGCGATCCCCGCTGCGCCTCGAGATGAGTCCCGTGGGCGAGGCTCGAGCACGCGCGTCCCCGACGGTGATAGGATGTCGGCGTGGGTCGACGCTTCCACACCCTCCTCGTGCTGGTCGCCGGAGCGGCCGCGACGCTCTCGGGCTGCACCGGGACGCTCTCGAGCGACGGCGCTCCTCTGCCGCCCTCGATGGACGGCGGCGCGGACGCCGACCTCGGCCCCGACTCCGGACCCCGCGTCGCCGTGGACGGTGGAGCCGGCGTGGACGGAGGGTCCGACGCGGACGGCGGACCCGGGCTGGACGGCGGCCCCGGGTGCACGCCGAGCTGCGTAGGGCGGAGCTGCGGCAGCGACGGCTGCGGTGGATCCTGCGGCACCTGCGAGGCCGGGAACACGTGCAGCGGCGGCGCGTGCGTCGCGACCGAACCCATGTGCGGCAACGGGGTACGCGAGGGTGACGAGAGGTGCGACGGCGACTGCCCGACGTCTTGTCCGGACACGGCCTGCACGTCCGGCCGACTCGTCGGCAGCGCCTCCAGCTGTGACGCGCGCTGCGAGTCGAGCCCCGTGACCGCGTGCACCTCCGGTGACGGGTGCTGCCCCTCCGGGTGCACCCTCCCCGCGGACTCGGACTGCTCCTACGACTGCACCGACCTCGGGTCCTGGCCCGCCGACTGGGCGGCCGAAGAAGAGCTCGCGCTCGACGAGATGAACCGCCACCGCAGCACGGGCTACATGTGCGCGTCGGGACCCAAGATGTCGGTCCCTCCGCTCACCATGGACCCCGCCGCGCGCGTGGCCGCTCGGTGCCACAGCCAGGACATGGCCGAGAACGACTTCTTCAGCCACACCGGCTCCGACGGCAGCTCGTTCTCCACCCGCATGCGCCGGGCGGGCTACTCCGGCTCCCCTCGGAACGAGAACATCGCGGCTGGAAACGCGGGCGGCGTCGCCAGCACCGGCCAGTGGATGGGCAGCAGCACCGGTCACTGCGACGCGGTCATGGCGTCGGGCAACAGTGACGTCGGCATCGGCTACTTCCGCTTGAGCGGGACCCGCTGGACCCACTACTGGACCGCGGTCTTCGGGCGCTGAAGCGTTCTCGTGGTGCGTGCTGGGCAGCCCGCCGGTTGCCCCACGTCGCCGTCGGACGAGCGTTTGATAACCTTGTAATCGGCCCGTATTGGTGCACTCGCTGTGATAGCGTGCCTGGGATCACCGGTCACGAAGCGGGGAGTACGATGAGGAATACGCTCAATCATGGCATGGCGTTCGTCGCCGCCGTCACGCTCTGCGCTTGTGGGGGAAGCGGGCCGGACGAAACGGACGCCGGGACCGTCGCGGTCGACGGGGGACCTCGGTGCGCGGCCTCGGAGGTCATGTGCGACGACGCGTGCGTCGACCTCCAGACGGATCGCGACCACTGCGGCACCTGCAGCACGACCTGCGGCACCGGCGAGGACTGCGCGGCTGGCGCGTGCGCGCTGGTGTGCGCCGGCGGAACGGAGCTCTGCGGCGCCGAGTGCGTCGACACGGATCTGGATCCGGCCCACTGCGGCGGCTGCGGGGTCGCCTGCGACGCGGGCGAGGTCTGCTCGGCCGGCACCTGCGGGCTCGAGTGCACGGGCGGAACGACGGCCTGCGACGGCGCCTGCGTCGACGCGCAGCTCGACCCCGCCAACTGCGGCGGATGCGGGCTGGCCTGCGGCGCGGGTGAGGTCTGCTCGGCCGGGACCTGCGGGCTGAGCTGCGCCGGCGGAACCACACGGTGCGGTAGCGCCTGCGTCGACACGCAGCTCGACGCCGCCAACTGCGGTGGATGTGGAGCGGCCTGCGGCGCGGGCGAGGTCTGCGCCGGAGGGAGCTGCGTCCTCGACTGCGTGGGCGGCTCGACCCTGTGTTCGATGATGTGTGTCGACACCGACCACGATCCGGCGAACTGCGGCGGATGCGGGGCCGCGTGTGCGAGCGCCCCTCGAGCGACGCCGGTCTGCGTGTCGGGCAGCTGCGACTACCTCTGCGACGCCGGCTACGCCGACTGCGACGCGGCGCCGGATTGCGAGACCGACACCCGGTCCGACCCCAACAACTGCGGCGGCTGCGGCGTCACCTGCGGCGGCGTCTGTTCCGCGGGCATGTGCGTGACGTCGGCGACGTTCAGCTACACCGGGGCTCAGCAGACCTTCGTCGTGCCCCCCGGCGTGACGTCGATCCTCGCGACGGCCTACGGAGCCCAGGGCGGCTGCAGCCTCGGTGGGCGGGGCGGCGAGGCCATCGCGCGCTTCCCCGTCACTCCTGGGGAGACCCTCTACGTCTACGTCGGCGGCGCGGGCCAATGTGGCACCCCCGGCATGTTGCCTGGGGGCTTCAACGGCGGCGGCGCCAAGTACACGACCAGCGGCGACTTCTGGGAAGGCGGCAGCGGTGGTGGCGCCTCGGACGTGCGTCGTGGCGGCACGGCGTTGACCAACCGCGTCGTCGTCGCGGGCGGCGGCGGCGGGCGCGGCTATGGCGGCCAGGCGGGCGCCGGCGGGGGCCTCAACGGCGCCGACGGCAACCCGACCGGGGGCGGCTGCGACTCCTTCTGCGCAGGGCACGGCGGCACCCAGTCCGCCGGTGGCGCCGGTGGAGACTGCAACTCCGGCTTCTGCGTGGGGCTCCCGGGGGCGCTCGGCGTCGGCGGTCGTGGGACCGGCTGCGCCGCGAGCGGCGGCGGTGGTGGTGGCGGCTACTACGGCGGCGGCGGCGGTGGACACTGCTCGGCGGGCGGCGGCTCGAGTCGCGTCGACTTCCCGGGCAACTCCGCGTTCTCGACGACCGCAGGCGTGCGCACCGGCCACGGCGAGATCACGCTCTCCTACTGACCAGCCTCGTTGGAGCACCGACCCAAGCGGTGCTCGTCCCATGCGGGCGAGCATCGCTCATCGTCGGCCAGGACGCCGGGTACTCCGCAAGCGCGCTCGATGTCTCGTCGGTCGGGCATGGCCCTTTGCGCTCTCGTCGCGCCGTGAACATCTCGGGGCAGGCCGCTCGCGGAGGAGGCCACCCACGAGCCATCACTTCGTCCATGTGTGCGACTCTTCGCTGGCGAGATGCCCCGACGACATCAGCAGTGGTGCGACCTCTGTGCGGGTCACGGCCGGGTGGGCGGAGCTGGTGCACGAAGCTCGAATCGTCGAGCTCGACCTCTTACGCAGCGCATTTCTCAGCTCCTACGCGAACCCGGTGGGCATCGTCGAGGTGACGGCGGTCCATGGGCTCGAGCACATCGCTCGCCGGCTCGCTGGCGAACCCGAGTCGGATCCCGCCGGGCCCCGGACCTACGGGCTCATCGAGGGGGCGGCGGTGCATCGATACTGCGGTTCGAACGGGATCATGGTCCTGCTCCAAGGCGGCCAGGAGATGGAGCACTGGATGGCCTTCGAACACGTGCAAGGTCGACCGACGCGGTTGATCGCGCAGTGGGAGCACATCGGTGGCTCCAGGGTCGGGGTCCTCGGTGCCCGGGCCCTCACCCCCGACGACATCGAGCGCCTCGGGATGCGTGAAGCGGGAAGCACATCGTCGTGAGGGACTGGGTCCGCCTCCAGGCGCCCTGCGACGTGGGGTTGGGGCGTCATCGCGGGGGACGTTCATCGTCTCGTTGGTCGGGCATGGTGCTTTGCGCTATCGTCGCGCGGTGAAACATCTCGGAAAGAGCACTGTACTGTGCGCTCTCTTCGCGCTCGGTTGCGCAGGGCGCATCGTGGTCGTCGACGGCATCGAGGTCTACGAGGGACACTGGCGGGCCGCGCGCGAGGGAGTCCAGAGCGTCGCGTCCTTCCAGTTCGAGTGTCCTCCCGACGCGTTGAGCTACTCGTTGCTGCGGAGATCTGGCCGTGCGGTCTCGCAGGTCGGTGTGACGGGATGCGGTCACCGGGATGTGTACACGCGCATCGGCTCGGAGTGGTTTGGCAGCGGGCAGCGAGAGGCTGCTGCCGATGCGCAACAGCGGATCGAGGCTGCGGCCCAGGCGGCGGCTGCGGCACAGCGGCAGCAGAGCCAGCAGTGACGTCGAGCGAGACTGCCACCGGCCTCTGAACACGAAGCGGAGGCTATCGCCAGCTCGGGTCCACGTCGCGCAGGGCGATCGCGAGGTCGCGGTCGTCGATGCGGCGGACGCTCTCGAGGTCGCGGGTCTCGCTGAAGCACGTCAGCTCGGCCATCAGGAGCGCGTCGGCGCCGGGGTGCAGGTTGACGGGGAACGCGGGCGTCCGGGTCTCGACGAGCGCGTCCCCCTCGAGCCGCATGAGGCCTCGCGTCGGGTCGCCGACGTACACCTCGCCCCGCCACTTCGCGACGCCCGTACCCATGCCCTCGAGCGGCGCTCGCTCGGCCCACCCATGCTGGCTGCCCTCGAGCAGCGCACCTCCCGGCGTGGTCGCGTAGAGCTCGTCGGGGGAGACGACGAACACACGGCTGATGGGGCCGCGGAACGGGATCGCCCAGGGGCGCCACGCGCGCCCGTCCCAGCGCGCCGCCAGCCCGTCGTGCCCCACTACGACGACGAAGTCCGGCGCGCAGCCGTGCACGTGGAGCGCCCGCGCGGGTGGCGAGGGCATCGGGCGGACATCGCGACCGTCGAAGCGGTGGAAGGCGTCTCCACTCCACGCGATGACGTGTTCGTCGTCGAGCGCGAAGACGCCCTGCGCGGCGGGGAACTGGAGGCGCTCCCACGCGAGGCTGCCGTCGGGTGGGGTCCGCCACACGCCGCCCTGCGCGTCGCTGAACGCGGCGACGTAGACGCGTCCAGAGGGGCTGCGGCCGAGGTCCCAGAGCCAGACCGGGGTGGTGACGATGTGCTGGATGCGTCCGTCGACGACACGTCCGACGAACGACTCACCCTCACCGGGCCCCGGACGCTCGACGTCGTCGCTGCGGCGGCCGAGGATCCACGCGGCCTCGAAGCTGTCCCCGACCACGTGGCTCGTGCCGTAGCGGACGGGCTCGTATCCGGCCCCGAAGGCGCGAGGGTAGGCGCCTCGCAGCCGGCCGCGATCGGTCTCGAGGGCGCGGCTCTCCCAGAGCGGGCGCCCACTCCCCATCGCGGCCTCGATCTCCGCGCGTCCGAGACGCCGTCGCGCGCCATCCGGCTCGAGCGCGGTGACCGACTCGCTCGCGGTGATCAGCAGCGCATCCCCTGGGTGGAGGTGATGTCCGCTCAGATCGGTCGAGAGGTCGTCCGGCCGGTCGAGGCGGAAGAGGCCGCTGGGGCCGACGACCCAGCCCTCGCCCTCCCAGTGGGTCGCGTGATGCGCCTCCCCTCCGAGCGGCGTCGGCTCGAAGCGCCCCCCATCGAGCTCTCCCGCGCCCCGCGACGCGACCACGACCCACCGCCCGGCCGCGTCGCGCCACGCGGCGAGAGGCCAGGCGAGCGCCTCGAAGCGCCGCGGCGCGCTCCACGATCCGGACCACTCGCTCACCTCTCCGTCGTTGGAGATCGCGACGAGGTCGGCTCTGCTGGGGCCGCCGATCGTGCAGAGGCTCGCCAGCGGGGGCGGCGCGAGCCGCGACGCGCTCTCCCCGTCCAGGCTGAAGAGCGCGGGGGCGCCCGAGCCGTCGAGGCCGTGGGCCAGGAGCGCGCCGTCCCCCAGGGTCGTCAGCTGGCGTGGCGGCGGGTCGGGGAGCGCGGTGGGCGTGATCTCGATCGGCGCGGTCGGCCCGAAGCCGAGGAGCGCGTCGGCCTCGAAGAGCCGCTCGCTGCTGCCGAAGCGAGCCGCGATGCTGCATGCGCCGCCCGACGGGAGGGGCGCGAGCCCGAAGAGGGGCGTGAGCGTGGCCCACGCGTCGACGACCGCACCGGCGACCACCCGCAAGCACCAGTGCTCGGTCCTCTTCGGGTCGGGGCGCCGCCCGAACCGGGTGTCGGTGAGGACGAACCGTCGCGCGAGGACGAAGGCGTCTTCGAGCGACGAACCCACGCACGCGTCTACCTTCAGCTCGAGCATCATCCGCCTCCCTGGACCTCGGGGATGCTACCCGTGGTGCGCTGCGCCGGAGTGCCGATCCGCGCGCGCTGCTCCTGAAGGCACTGGATCTGCGCCTGCGGGCTCTGCTGCTGCGCGGTGCCGAGCCGCCGCTCCGCCTCGGCGTGCGCCCGCTGGGCCGCCTCTCGACGACCGGTCGCGTCGAGCGCCATCTGCTCGCGTTGCGCGGCCATGTTGGCGGGGAGCTGCGGGCTGGTCGCCTCCGCCCAGCGCAGGTCCTCGGTCTGCTGCGCGGTCGCGACCGCGTCGGCCGCTTCGTCGACGCCCTGCTGCGCCGCGGCGACCTCCGCGTCCGCCGCCGCCTGTTCATCCGGCCCCCAGGTCCGCCCCTGCTGGCGCGCGATCTCCTGGTCCAGCGCCTCGAGCCTCGCCTGGGGCGTCTCGCAGGCGTTTCGGTAGGCCTTCAGACACTCCTTCGCCTGCTCGGCGGGCGACGCGTCCTTGTTGGTGTTGTCCACCAGCGGGACGCTGTTCGGGTCCGTCGCGTCCGCGGTCGCGGCGGAGCCCGGCGCCGCGTGCGGCCCGACGGTCGCGGCGTCTCCCGCGGCGACGCCCCTGGCGCGGTTGACCGCGGCGGCCCGATCGTTGGCGAGCGCGGCCTGCCCGCCGAGCCCCGCGTCGTCTCGCGCCGGCGCGTCGCGCAGCCCATCGGGGAAGGCGCGACGATGAGAGTCCACGGCGGTGTCGATCAGCTCGTCCTGATCCGCCCTGCGCTGATCGGCCGGGTAGTCGTGGCTCCCCGCCGGCGCGGCCCTCTCCCTGAGCGCCGCCCGTCGCTGCTCGGTCTGGGACACGTCGTGCTCGACGGTACCCGGCGCGGTGGCGCTCCCCATCGTCAGCATGCTCGGCGCGCCGCGCTCGGTGTAGCCGTCGACGCGGGTCGCGCAGTTGTCTCCGCGGCGGCTCGGGCGGGCGCGATGCGAGGCGTCCGGACCCAGGTGGCCGACCGTGGACGCGGCCTGCCAGCGGTCGGCGAAGGAGGGCACCGGCGGCTCGCCCGGACGCGCCTCGGCGACGCCAGGTGATCGCTGCCCGGTCCGCACCATGGTCTCGTGATGACGGACGCGGTCCCGCGCAGGTGCGACGCGGTCCGAGAGCGCCCCGTAGGTCCCGATCGCCTCCGGGTTGATGTTGCAGGCGAGGAAGGCGGCGACGCAGTCCGCGGAGAACACGCCCGCGCCACCCGCGAGGAGGAAGTTGACGGGGACGTGCGGCGCCGGTGTGCTCATCGCACCCAGCCCTCGGGCTCGGTGAAGCGACGCGCCCACGCGGAGAGCGCGTCGGCCTCCCAGAAGCCGCCATAGACGCCGCGCCCCGCCGGAGCGATGAAGTCGCGCAAGACGTGATGCGCGCTGGCGTAGGACGAGCAGCTCTCCATCCAGTTCATGTCCGCCAGGGTCGGGCTCGGGCCCGCGCGCAGCAGCCCACCCTCGCGGCCCTCCAGCCACGACGCATCGTTGCGGACGGCGTCTGCGCCGATCTCTTCACGGGCCTCCGGCGCGCGATCGAGGAGGCCGCGGCCGAGCAGCGTGAGCCAGTTGACGCTGGACGGCCCGAGGGGCGCACGGATCCGCTGCCGGTCGGGCTGCTGCACGTCGACGCCCCAGTACCGCTTCGCCCACCTCCAGGCGGCGGAGGCAGCGCTGCAGGGATCGAACGGGTTCATGGCGACGAGGTAGCCGGCTGTGCCCCACCAGTGCGGCACGTGGTGGCAGGCCTCCATCGCGAGCTGGAACAGATCTCCCGCCGAGTCCTCCGGCCGCAGGCCGAGCTGGATGTAACCGGCGCCTGCGCCGCGGGCCTCGTCCGCCTCGCGGTGAGAGAAGAAGACCTGCGGCGCGTCCGTGCGGTCCGCGACGTGGAGCTCGAAGAGGTGGCGCGGGGATCCGTCCAGGCCACGCGCGCCCAGCTCCTCGACGAGCATCTTCAGCTCCCGCTCGCGGAGCGCGACCCAGTGGTTCCTGAGGCTGGTCCGCATCCAACGCAGCCGCTCCCGGGGCGCGTACTCCAGGAACATCGAGAGCATGCGGGCCGCGCCGGCCCCCGGCTCGGGGGGGCGATGCCGCGTGTAGAGCGTCAACCCGAGCGCGCATTGCGCGAGCCAGACCGACGGATCGTGACGGTACGCGCGCGGCGCGGGCAGAGGCCCACATGAGGCGATGGCAGTGGACACGGTCCCCCCTCCCGATCCGATGCGGAAGCAAACTCCGAGTCGATGGCGCTGTCAAGTCGACAGACACCCATGCACCTCTCCGCCGCTGCTGGATTCCCGAGCCCGCGCGCAAAGGGGACGCGACCAGTGGCAACAACGCGCCGAGGAGGGCATGGGACGCGAGAGCTCGACGCAGCGCTCCCGACGAGATCCGCCCAACCCCGCTCGCCACGAGCTGCGAGTGAGGGGGCGTCGTGCACGCCAGGGCGGGAGGTCGCGCCGGTCGGCCTGAAGGGGGGTGGCAAATTTTCCGATGGTGCGGGCGCGTCGCCGCGGGCTAGCTTGGCGCCTTCAACCAAGGGGAGCTCTCATGCGCATTCGTCATCGGGTCGGTCTGGTCCTCGGGCTCTTCGCCGTCGTCGTGGGAGTGCTCGCGAGCCTCCCTCTCGACTCGTCCGCGCAGGACGCGCCGACCCTCTGGTTCCGGGTTCGCCGGAGCGTCATCGTGGAGCCCGGTCAGACGTGGCAGGCCGCGCGGCCGGGATCGATGCAGTCGATGAACGGCGTGACGTTCAATTTCGAGGTGTCCCCGACCATGGCGATCGTCGAGACGCTCGACGACGGGCCCTATTCCGCCGTGATGGTCGGCTGCAACGACCGAGCGCGGGTCCGCCGCTCGATGCTCATCGTCGGACGACGCCATGGTCCTCGGAAGGACGTGCAGGCGGTGGTCGACGTCTACTGCGGACCGACCGCGCCCACGGACTAATCGCCTCGAGCCGGGCTCAGTCGCGGTCGCCCCATGACGCCGGCGTTCTTCAGGGCCGTGACGAGCGCGCTCGCAACTCCCTCGCGCGACTGGCCTTCGACAGCAAGCCTCGTTTCTGTATGGCGCCGGCTCGCAGACTCAACAGCAGGCGGCGACGCGGCAAATCCGCGCGCCGCCGAGGAGAGCCGTGCTAGACGGGAACGGGCGCTCCGTATGCCAGCGCCGCGGCTGACCAACAACTACCCATGGACCTCGTAGACTGCGCCCCCTGCCCGAAGTGCGCGCTCCTCCAGGAGGCTTCCGAGGAGCGCTGCCACGAGTGTGGGGCCGAGCTGCCGCGTTCCCCCGACGTACTGGCCCTGCCTCCGATCCCCCCGCAGCTGCGAGTGCGCTACCACCCGAACCGGTTCGACGCCGAGGGCGGCTACCGCGACGGGGCGAGCCGTCCTGCGGACACGGTAGAGGTGTCACGTGCCCCCGTGGCCTTACGACGGCGCCTGCTCTCGGCCACCGTCTCCACGATGCTCCTCGGGTTGCCCGGCCTGGCCGCCCTGCTCTTTCCGCTGCTCGAGCCGGACATGCCTCGGCTGGACTCCGCGCTCTTCGCGGCGCTCGGGCTCTTGATGCTGTCCGTCGGCTACTGGGTGCTCGCGCAGTCGGTCGACGGACTTCGGTCCCGCCTGCGCATCGATGAGCGTGGCGTGCACGCGCCCGGGCTGACCCTCCTCCCCTCCTTCCTGGACGGAGGGGTCAGCGTCGCGCACAGCCCCGAGGCGGTCTTGCGACGCCACGAGCAAGCGGCCTCCAAGCGGTATGGGACGCCCACGAGCTACTTCCTGAGTCTGGTGCATCAGAAGGGAGTCGGGATCTGGGAGACGCAGGACGAAGCGGAGGCCACGTTCGTTCACGCGCTGGCGCGCGCTGTGCTGGACGGTGAAGGCCTCGGGCCCGCTCGCGCTGGCGCCGCCAAGGTGCGAGTCGCGGTCGAAACGCCAGCCGAGGAGGAGGACGCGTCGGCCCCGGTCGAAGGCGACCCCACCGCCGTCTCCGCCGAGCGCTGAGCCTCCCGCTCAGCGCTGCGTCTTGGTGGGTCGGCGGCCCAGCAGGAGCGAGCGGTCGCGCTTCATCGTCTCGGCGAGGAAGTCGAGCACCACGCGGACGCGCGGGGCGTCACGGACGTCGTCGTGCACGTGGATCCACACCGCCTCCTTGGGCTCGTCGGGCATCGGCAGGTACCGCAACAGAGCGTGCGCGTCGCCGAGGTAGCGGGGCAGGACGGCGATGCCCGCGCCGGCGAGCGCTCCCTCGAGCAGCGCGAGGCTCAGCTCGCTGACCAGCGCGGGCCGCGCGCCGCCGGTCAGCGCCTGTACCCACTGCGCGTCCAGCGCGCCGGGCGTGAGCGCGGGAGACAGGATCGGGTGCTCGCGCAGGTCCTCGGGCCCGTTCAGCTCGCGGCCTGCGAGGTACGCCTCGGCCGCGTAGAGCCCGTACTTGATCGTGCCCGCGCGCCGCACGACCAGGCCGTCGACGTTCGAGCGAAAGCCGCGCAGGGCGATGTCCGCCTCGCGCTTGGCGAGGTCGAGCACGTCGCCGACGGGCAAGAGCTCGAGCGTCAGCCCGGGGTGGCGCCGCCCGAGGTGCGCGAGCCGCGGGGCCAGGTAGGACACGCCAAAGGTCTCGGGCGACGTGATGCGCACGGTGCCCTCGAGCGACTGCGCCTGGGCCTGCGCGCTGCGCTCGACCGCGTGCACCGCCTCCTCCACGCGGCGGAAGCTGTCGAGCAGGCGCTCGGCGTCGGCGGTCGGCACGATCCCCCTCCGCGATCGCGTGAACAGACGCAGGCTCAGCGCCGCCTCCAGCGCGTCCACGCGACGCCCGACGGTGGTGTGATCGACGCCGAGCGCCTTCGCGGCGCCGCTCAGCGACCCAGCGCGCGAGAGCGCGAGCACGAATCGAAGGTCGTCCCAGTTCATCCGAGCCCGATGCGCCCTCGATGGCGCGTTGTGGATTTTCGCACAACGCATGTGAGTCGGCACGCGTTCCCCGGCCCACGGCGCTGCCCTAGCGTGATCGCATGGGGGAATCGCACACCGCGCGCGCGTCGGTCTCGGGCGCCGCGCTCGTCGTTCTTTGTTGCGCGCTGCACGGCTGCCACCTCTCGCATGGGCGCGCCGAGCCGAGTGACGATCCAGGCCGCGCAGATGCAGGCAGCGCTGATGCAGGCAGCTGCGTCGAGCCCTGCGAGCCGAGCGCCTGGGTCCGCGCCTTCGCCGCCGAGTCGCCGACCGCCACGCGGCGCGTCGCGCACGACGACGAGGGCAACGCGTACATCGTCGGCAGCGGCGGGCTCGTGAGCTACGCGCCGGACGGCCGTCGGCGGTGGGGGCGCTACCTCGGTGGCGTGTACGCGACGCAGCTCGCCGTGACGCGCGCGGGCGACGTCTTCGTCGCGGCCGAGTACGAGGGCGCCGCGGACGTCGGCGGCGGGCCGCTCACCTCGCCGCCGGGCCGGACGAGCCTCGTCGTCGCGCGCTTCACGAGCGACGGCGCGCACCGCTGGTCGCGTTCCTTCGGCGGAGACACGCTGCACGGCGAGGTGGACCTCCGCCTCGCGGCCGACGCCGACGGCGTGTACCTCGGCGGCCTCTTCAGCGGCACCCTCGACTTCGGCGGAGCACCGCTCGTCGCCGCGCCCTTCGAATACACCAGCTACCTGGCGAGCCTCGACCCCGAGGGAGGCTTCCGCTGGGCTCGGACCCTCGGGCGCACGCAGCTCGGCCACGATCCCCTCATGGGCGTCGACGGGCGCGGGCATGTCTACGTGAGCGGCTATCATCCGGACGCGGTCGACCTCGGCGGCGGTCCGCTCGAGCCGGCGCGCGCGCACCTCGCGAGCTTCACGACGGCGGGCGCGCATCGCTGGTCGCGCGACCTCGAAGAGAGCGTCGGCGCGCTCGAGGTCGCCGACGACGGCGCGCTCTTCGTCGCCTCGGGCGACACGGTGCGGCGCCTGTCCGCGGACGGAGTCGACGGAGCCACGCTCACGCTGCCGGACACGGTCGTGGACGTCGCGGTCGACGCGGCGGGCGCGCTCTACGTGGCCGGCGTGGCGCACGTCGCGCGCTACGACGCCGACGGCACCGAGCGCTGGACCCGACGCTTCTCGGTCGCTGACCCGGTGGGGGCGCGCATCCGGGTGCACGACATCGACGTCGACGACGCGGGGAACGTCTCCACCGTCGCCGACTACCAAGGCACCGCAGACTTCGGCGGCGAGCCGCTCACGGGCGGGCGGCGAGCCTTCTTGCGCCACGACCGCGACGGGGCCCTCCGCTGGCAACGCCGCTCCGGGTTCGTCTGGTGGCGCGGGCTGAGCGCGGCCGCCGACGCGGCAGGGAACGTCTACGTCGCCGGCACGTTCAGCGCCGAGCTCGACCTCGGCGGTGGACCGTGGGTCGGCACCGACGACGGGGAGCTCTTCCTCGCCAGCTTCGGCCCGACCGGCGCGCGCCGGTGGTCCCGGCGCTTCGGCGGCGTAGGGTCCTTTTACGCCGTACATCACATCGCGTTCGACGCCGAAGGTCACGTCTACCTCACCGGCCTCTTCGCGGGCGCGCCCGACTTCGGCGGCGGCCCGCTCGAGACCGTGAGCAGCGCGATCTACGCCGCGAGCTTCACGGCCGACGGCGCGCATCGCTGGTCCCGCGCGCTCGGCGCGGTGTCTCGCGGGCGCGGCGTCGGCGCGGCCGTCGATCCGGGTGGCGACCTCCTCCTGGTGCGCCCCACCTTCGGCGGCACGACGCTCGAGCGCTTCGCCCCCGACGGAACGCTCCTCTGGGCGCGGCCAATCGACCCGGTCAGCCTCGACCGAGGTCCGCCGAGCCTCGCGATCGACGGCCGCGGTGACGTCTACATGACCGCCATCGTGCACGCCGGTGGCTTCGACTGGGACGTGGTGGTCCGCGCCTACGACGCCGACGGTGAGCTGCGCTGGGATCGGCGCGTCGCCACGACCGACGACGAGCCGGGCGCGTCACTCGCGGCGCGCCTGAGCGGCGGCGCGTGCCTCGCGGGCTACTGGCGTCGCTCGCTCTCGATCGGCAGCCCGCGACCGCCGCCTGCGAGCGCGTTGCTCGTCTGCTTCGACGCGGATGGCGAGCGCACCTGGTCGCGCGAGCTCGAGGGCGTCGGCGGCGCGGGCAACGGCCCGAGCGTCGCGGTGGGCCCCGACGGCGACGTCTACCTCGCGGCCAACTACGTCGGCCCCCTGCGCATCGGCGAGACCGCGCTCCCGACACCCACGCTCTCCGACGGGCTCGTCGCCCGCTTCAATTCGGACGGCGTGCTGCGCCGCACCCGCGTGTTCCGCACGGCCGTCGGGTCGAGCCTCCCGAGCGCCTGCGCCGTCGGCCCCGACGGAGTGTTCGTCGCCGGCTTCTTCGCAGGCACGACCGACTTCGCCGGCACGACCCGCTCGAGCGAGAGCTGGAGCGACCTCTTCATCGGCCACTTCCGCTGAGCTCTCCGGGGACGATCCTCGTCATTCGTCAAACTCGCGAGCGGGAGTTTGACGAATGAATAGGATCGTCCCCGTGGACCCAGGGGGCCGTCGTCGTGACCGTCAGCGAAGTGCAGTCGAGGCACGACCAGCCCCCGGGCTCGTTCATGCAAGTCAGCGCGCCCGCGCAGTCGTGGACCCCGAGCGCACACTCGTCGATGTCGCCGCAGCGCTCGCCCTCCGCGACGTAGCCCTCGTCACACCGCGCCGGCCCCGCGTCCTCCATCGGAGAGACCATCGGGTCCCCGCACCCCGAGCCGAGCGCGAGGAGCAGGAGCGCGAGCCCTTGAATGGTGGGACGCACGAGACGGTTCCGGCGAGTCATGGGCGTCATCGTACGCCTCCTCGCGCGGGCTGGCGCGCCGCCGAATCGCACGACGTACGGCGCTCCATCTCGGCCGCGAGCGCCCCCGAGAGTGTGATAGACAACGGCATCCTCGTTCTGTCGCCGGGGGCCGGTGACGCTCGCCCGGCCGACCGCGCACGCGGAGTGAAGAAGGGAGCAGCGAGATGACGAACCACGCAATCGAAGCGACCCAGGCTGGCGACCAGGATCAAACCGTCGGCGCCATCGTGATGGCGTTCGGCTCGGATCCCGTGGCGCGGTGGGCCTTCCCCAGGCCACAACAATTCCTGGCGAGCTTCCCGGCCTTCGTCCGCGCGTTCGGCGGGGCCGCCTTCGAGCATGGGACGGCCCATCACGTCGAAGGTTTCTCGGGCGCCGCGCTGTGGCTGCCTCCGGGCGCGCAGCCCGACGAGCAGGCCCTCGTCTCGCTCGTCGAGGGCTCCGTCGACCCCGAGCGGGTTCCGCGCTTCTTTGCGCTGCTCGAGCAGATGGATCACTTCCACCCGACCGATCCTCACTGGTATCTGCCCCTGATCGGCGTCGACCCCGTGGAGCAGGGACGCGGCCATGGCAGCGCGCTGCTCTCGCACGCGCTGCAGCGCGTCGACCAGGACCACCAGCCCGCGTACCTCGAGTCCACCAACCCCGCGAACATCCCGCTCTACGAGCGACACGGCTTCGAGCTGACCGGGACCATCGAGGTCGCGGGCGTCCCGCCGATGTTCCCCATGATCCGCCCGGCGCGGTGACCCCCGGCGACCAGCGCACCAGGGACGTGGTTCTTCTCCAGGGATCGAGACGTCAGAGTACACGCCACGGCTCCGGGGACGACCCTCGTCATTCGTCAAACTCCCAGCGCTCGGAGCTCGACGAGCGAATAGGATCGTCCCCATGAGCGAGGACGAGACGCAGCTCGGCGGCTTCCGCAGACCGGACCGCACGCCGCGGCCTGGCCGCTCGCTCCTCCCGAGGGCCCTGCTCGTCGCGGCTCTGATGGCCGCCGGCTGCGAGTGCTCGGCAGATGCCCGGGACGACGGCGGCACCGAGGACGCCGAGACGTCGCCGGACGCGCGCTTGCCGGCCGTCGAGCCCACAGGCCCGGCTTGCGACCACGTGTCGCTGCCCGCCTCACGCGCCTGCGTCGAGCGGGGCTGGTTCTCGATGCCGCAGTGGAGCACGGCCCCGCCCGAACACATCCATCGGACCGCGTCCGGCGCGCCTCTGCCGCGGCGGCCCGTCTACCTAGACGCCTTCGGCCTGGATCGGCACGAGGTCACCAACGACGCGTACGCCGCCTTCGTCGCAACGGGAGGAGCGCCTGCGCCGACCTGTGACGGAAGCTCGGAGCTGATCATCTGCGGTTCGTGTGAAGGAGGCGCGTCCTTCCCGATGCGCACGCCATGGGAGGGCGGCGCCCTGAGCCCGGGCTACGGAGACCACCCGGTCCTCTGCGTGTCCATCGACGACGCCGCGGCGTTCTGCGCCGTGCGCGGGGGCCGGCTGCCGACGTACGTGGAGTGGCTGCGCGCGCTGGTCGGACCGCTGCCGGGCGAGCGGCGATTCCCGTGGAGCGCGGAAGAAGAGCTGCCCGACTGGAGGCAGAGGCTCTTCGGCCCCGAGGTCTTCATCGAGCCAGGCGATCCGGCGGGCACCCGCCCGGTCGGCTCGGAGCCGCTCGGCGCCACACCGGAGGGCATCGACGACATGCTCGGGAACGCGTCCGAGCTGGTGGCCGGCTGCCCCGACGCGCTCGTCCTCGACACCGCTCCGTGGGTGCGCCCCGACATCTCGTCGTGCGCGCCGCGGCACCTCGTCGCCGGCGTGAGCTGGTTCAGCCCGAACGACGAGGAGGCCGGCGCGCTCGGCTACGCCTCGGGCGTGTACGCGGTCGACGCCGAGGGCGCAGCGGCGTACCCGGAGGAGGGAGTCGACCGCCTGTCGTACGCGAACGTGATGGGACACGACCCCGTCGACGTCTCCGAAGGCCGCTCTTGGCGCCGCGGCTTCCGCTGCGCCTACGACCTCGAGTAGTCGGCAGCCGGGCGGACCGACGCTGAGGATCCCCGGGGACGAACGAAAGGGAGCGTCCCCGTCAGAGAGAGCTCTCCGTTGTGCGACGGCGCCGTTCATAGTACCCGCGTCGGATGCGCGCCGGACCGCTCTTGCTCCTCTTCGCCCTGGGCTGTGGCGCGGCGCAGCCGCCGCCTGACGACCGCGAGGACGGCGTCGAGAGCGACCCGTGCCCCGACACGGCCGAGGGGCTCGGTTGCGCGGAGACCGACGGCGACGGTGACGGGATCGCCGATTCACGCGACGCGTGCCCGCTCCAGCCAGAAGACCTGGATCGCTTCGAAGACAGCGACGGCTGCCCCGACCCCGACAACGACGGCGACCGCATCCTCGACGTCGACGATCGGTGCCCCTGCCAGCCCGAGACCTACAATGGCGGCGACGACGAAGACGGCTGTCCCGACGAGTGCCGTGTCCTCCTCGTCGACGACCGCATCCTGATCCTCGAGAAGATCTACTTCGACCCGAACCAAGCGGAGATCCGTCCACGCGCCTCGCCGATCTTGGATGCGATCGCGCAGGTCCTGATGGCCCACGAAGAGGTCCGGCATGTGACGTTGCATGGCCACGCGTCGCGCGGCGAGCGGAACGCGCAGGCGCTGTCCGAAGCGCGGGCCCAGAACGTGATGGCTGCGCTGGTGGCGCGTGGCGTCCCGACCGAACGGCTCGCCGCGGTCGGCCACGGTCGTCAGCGGCCCGTGGCCGCCCCTGGTACGCCGGAGGCCGCCGAGCGCAACCGGCGCGTCGACTTCGACGTGGACGAGGCCGACGAGCCGCCCCCCCGCCGCAGCTGCCGCCCCCTCAACGATCAGCACGTGCCTGGCTGTCCCGCGGGGGACGGCGACTGATCCCGCGGCGGCGGCACGAGGGTGGCGCGCGTCCGCAAACCCGTGGTCGGTGGACACCGGAGCAGCGGGTCGCGATGCTCGATGTGCATGAGTGCGACGCCGCGAACGATGTCCATCGCCGATTATCTCGTCCTCGACGAGGAGTCCGACGAGAAGTTCGAGCTGCTCTCGGGCGTGGTCGTCGCGATGAGCGGAGCGGCGCCGCGCCACAACGCCATCTGCGTCAACACCAGCGCGCTTCTGCGCGCGGCCCTCGCAGACTCTCCTTGCGTCGTCCTCGACCAGGGGCAGCGCGTCCACATCGAGTCCACCGGCAGCTACCTCTACCCCGACGTCACGGTGGCCTGCGAGCCGCGCTTCACGGACGAGCGGCCGCCGTCGCTGCGCAATCCACGACTGGTCGTCGAGGTCCTCTCGCCCAGCACCCGAGACCACGACATGGGCGCGAAGCTCGGCCACTATCGGAGCCTGCCGGGGCTGCAGGAGGTGCTGATGGTCGAGCCCGATCGGCGCTTCGCATCGCACTACCAGCGCCTCGAGAGCGGTCAGTGGCTGATCACGGACGTGACCGAGGGCGCGGTCGAGCTTCCCTCGCTGTCCGTCTCCCTTCCGATGAGCGAGCTCTACGCGAAGGTCGGCGCCCTTCCCGCTTCAGCCGCAAGCGAGTAAGCCTGCTGCGACGGGCGGGACCGGAGGGTAGCGGGTCAGCGGAAGAACTGGGCTTCGGCGATCAGGCCGTCGCGCAGGCGATAGCGGACGAGCACCTCCCCCTCGCTGCGTTCGCCGGTCGTGGGGTCGGTCCGCCACCAGCGCTCGTGATCGACGCAGTGCTCGCCGACCACGATCCGCGTGTCCACCCTCCCGCCGAAGGTGCGCGTGGAGAAGAGCGGCTCGTAGCGCTCGCGGAAGGGCTCGATGCCCACGCAGACCTCCTCGCCGTCCTGGTCGAGGACCCGGATCTCCGGGTGGTAGCAGGCGCAGAAGGCGTCGAGATCGGCGGCGTTGTAGGCTTCGAGCTGACGACGGGCGAGGGACTCCACGGGCTCCATCGCCGCAGCGTACCGCTGGATGAGAGTCGAGATGAGCTACGCGACGACGACGCGGTTGATGGTCCTCTGTGGTGCCCTGGCGTGGGCTGGCGTCGCGCGCGCTCAGGTCGACGAGGCGACGCTGCGCGCCCGGATCCAGAGCGCGGCCCAGGCCTTCGACTTCGCGGCGACCGCGGACGCGCTCGAGGCCCTCGCCCTCGCCTATCCGGACGCCGGACCCGGCTGTGACACCTCGGCGCTACGCTGCCTCGACGCGCGCTCCGCCCTCCGCCGCGCGCTCGCCCTGCGACTGTCCCTGCGCCAGTACGCCGAGGCCGACCACCTGGTGTCCGAGCTGGAGCCCGCGCGCCCAGAGCTCGCCACGGAGGCGCGGCTCGCCATCGCTGAGGCCCTCCTGTCGGACCGCCCACGAGAGGCGCTCGAGCGCGCCGAGCGGTTGACGCGAGATCGACGGCGCGCCGCCCTCACGTCGGCGATGGCGCACGACGTGGGCGCGAGAGCGGCGGCGGAGCTCGGCGACGAGCCGGCGCGGCGTCGCCACCTCGACGCGATCATCGCGCTGTGGGAGGGAGGGGCGCTCCACATCGAGGCCGATCGAACGGATCACGACGCGCTCGCCCTCGAGTCTCGGGCGCGCCACCTCGCCGCGACCGCGTACGTCGAGCGGCCGGCCGCAGACGACCGAGAGGCGCTCGCGGCGGCCCTCCAACGCGCGACCGAGCTGAACACGCCGGCAGCGCTCATTCGCGCTCTCGAGCGACTCGCGGCGGCAGATGTCCGGGTCCCTGCCACGAGGGCGCGTGGCCTCGAGCGCTACCGACGCTGCACGTCCGAAGCCGCCCGACTCCGCTGGCCGAGTCCGGCCGCCGCCCGATGCAGAGCGGCGCACGGGGGATCGCCCGAAGAGCTCATCGGACGGCCGCTCCCGGCGAGCGCCCCCGTGGACCCGGCGCCCGCTGCCAGCCCGCGGCGCTCGCCTCACGGTCCGGAACGCTGAGAGATCACGCACCGCCCCTCGAGACACGCCGCGACCGGCTCCCCTTCTTCGGCTCCTTCGCGAGGAGCACACTCCATCGTCGCG
>SHBB01000329.1 GCA_004213565.1 Sandaracinaceae bacterium | reverse complement strand
TGGCGCATCATGAGCCGCGTGGAGGCGTGCAATGTGTCTCCCTACCGCGTGGCGCGGACGGAGGAGGAGCCGGGCGGCCTTCGCCCGCAGGTGATGGCGAGCTCGCGCGAGGAGCGAATTGCGGCGCTGCGGCGGCTGAAGACGTTCCGGGCGCGTCACGCGGATTGCAAGGAGCGCTGGTGCGCGGGGGACCGCAGCGTGGTGTTTCCGGCGGGCACGTACTGGATGAAGAAGCACCACGCGGCGGCGTGCGAGCCGTTCCCGTAGATCGGCGCTGATCGCGCGACTCTTCTCGTGACCCCGGTGGCCTCGCGCCGCCGGGGTTCGTCTGCGTCTCGTGCGGGAGTGCCTTGGGGCTCGTCGTGCGGCCTTTTCGGGGTCGATCTCGGGAGTTCGAGGGGCCAGGGCCGCCCGCCTCGGCCCCAAGCGGCGTCGAGTTGCGGACGCATCGCAATCTTAGTTGACCCGGTACCAGGGGCCGGCTTTTCTCAGCCTCAGATCAGCGGGTTGATGCGCTCGAGGTCGGAGCCGCCGGCGTAGCCGTAGCTGCCGACCGAGTGGTAGCCGTAGACCGTGATGCCGACGGGCCGGGCGGCGTCGACGGTATGGGCGCCGGCGTCGACCGGGCAGGTCACCGCCTCGAAGTTGGTGCCGTCGATCTCCCCGGCGGGCTCGTAGGTGCAGCGGGACATGAACTCGTCGCCGCGGATGTCTCCGCCGTCCAGGAGCACGCTCGTGCCGACCGGGGCGCTGATCACCACGTAGTCCACGCTGAAGGTGCTCGGGGTGAGGAAGACGTAGCTCTCGCGGTACTGCTGGTAAGGCGGATAGAGGATCATCGAGGGGTCGCCGCCGTGGCCGCTCTTCCAGTCGTCGACCCAGCCCTGGCTGACCAGGATCTGCTCGATGCTCACCGGGGCGTCGGCGCGCATGACGAACGAGCGCTGGGAGTAGAACTCTCGCCACTGGCCCGGCTCGAGCACGAAGGAGTCGTTCGGGGCCGGGAGATTGGTCGTGATCGTGGTCCGCGCGCGGTCCGACATGACCCGGTAGATGTCTGGCTCCGCCCAGGAGCGACCGCGCTGCGGGCTACGCGTCATGACGAAGTCACGGCCCCACGCGGTGGTCGGGAAGACCTGCTCCTCGAGGTGCTCGGTGCAACACCAGTCGTCCGGCGCGCCTCCGGGCGGGGTCGGCACGCCGTCCGTGTTCAGCGGCGCGATGCCCCGCTCTCCACCACTGAAGACCGCCACGGGCGCGCTCGACTCGACGACGGTGCCCGTCAGGTCTCCAGGCGCCCCGTCGCTCTCCAGGTTGAGCACGTCGTACGCACCCAGCACGGTCTCGTAGACCTCGCCCGCGGCGAGCGGGCCGATGCCCAGGCCGTAGTTGTCCCCCACGATCGGCGCGCCCGCGGTGACCCGCACTGTGGTCCCCGCCTGGGTGCCGACGATGGTCACGAAGGAGCGATCCGGGATGCCCTCGATGTTGCCGAACGGCTCGATCGGGTTCGCGCTCCCCCACCCCAGGATCCGATGGTGCCCGTCCAATCCGCTGGCCGGGATCAGGAGCGAGGCGTCGTTCGAGAACGACTGGACGATCGGGTTGAACTGATACGCGACGACCGGGAAGTTCGTAGTGATGCGATAGGCGTGGCTGCTCAACCAGGTGCCCCGCGTGTCGGCGTTGTCGGTCTGAGGCCCGTCCACCTCACGCTGGTCCAGCGAGATCTCGAGCACGTCCCGCGGACCGACGGTCCCCTGGAAGACCTGTCGCTCCACCGGCGCCGAGCCCAGCGGCGCGTCGTTGACGAAGACCCGCACCGTCGCGGTCACGTCCGAGGGGTTCGCGATGGCCACCGCGTACTGCTCCGAGTAGGCGTCCTCACTCACCAGGGTCCCGCTCGCGTACGCGTTGTCGAGGTCCACCGCCCAGTACTCGCAGCCGATGTTCGAGCGGTTCGACACCGCCTCCTCGCACGCACCCCGACACTGCCCCACGCGTCCGGCGGCGCTGCACACCTCGTCCCCCGCGCAGCTGGTCTCGATGTCGTATCCCGAGCCGTCCGCGCGGCAACGGTAGAGGTCGGAGCCGTTGCACATGTAGTGGTCGGGCCGACATGCGACGCAGCCGACGCCCTCGGCGCAGACGGTGTCCCCGGTGCACGTCATCTCCGGAACGAGCTCTCCGCCGAGGCACCTCGCGACCACCTCGCCCGGCTCACAGTAGGTGCGCCCGTTCTCGCATGGGCCAGCGTCCGCCACCGACCCGTCCGGGTTCCCCGGGGGCATGCCACCCCCGGTGCTGCAGGCCGCCAGCGTGAGGACGAGGGTGAAGACCGAAGCGAAGGCTCGAGCTGCGTGGTGTGCCATCGCGCCACCCGTGCGCCCGCGCCACCGTCAGCGATCACGAGGAGGGCAGGCCCTTGTGCGTTCCGTCACCAGACATACACGGCCTCTTCACCGTGTCGCTCCACGAGCGCGTCGACGTGGGCCAGCAAGAACTGCCGCCGCGCCTCGAGGTTTCGGAGCTGGCGCGGGTCCAGGGTCGGCGCGAGGGGATCCTCCGCCAGCCGCGCCTGGTAGGCGTCCACGTCCAGGCTCCGCACCGCATCGACGGTCGAGCGGCGGAAGCGCTGCACCTGCCGGAGCCGCCGATCCATCAGCGGGATGCGCGCCCGGCCGAGGGTGAACGCGGCGGCGTTGTCCAGGAACATCAGGGGCCCGCCCTCGCCGACGGTGCGGATGTTCGTGTTGTTGCCACCCCAGCGGTCGAGGTTGTGGCTGAGGTAGTCGAAGACGATCAGATCACTCATCTCCGCCGGACGGTCCGCGACGTCCGGCTCGGGCGCCGCCGGCACGGTGCGGGTCCGCCCCGCCGCCCGCGCGCGCCGGTACGCCCCAGGGCGCTGGAACGGAGAGATCTCGGGCGGCTCGCCCTCGATCAGGAGCCAGCGCTCCCACCCGTCGGGCAGCGCGACGGGGCGGAGCCGCTCGGGCACCCACCAGATGAACGCGCCCTCGATCGTGCCGTCCGCGCCCGGCCGCAGCTCGTCCACCCGCGCGTCCGAAGACGCCACCGCGGCGAGCGCGTCGTGCGGCAAGGCCCGCGCGACCGACGGAGCGGTCCGACCGAACCCGAGCTCGCGGTCGAGGTGATACGCGGCGATCTCCGCCGTCCAGTTCATCCCGTTGAACGACTGCGCGGGCTTGAAGTAGCCCTCGGTGCCGTCGTCGAGCGTGACCCGGAAGGAGAGCGAGCGGCCGCCGTGTCCTCGGCGCACCTCGGCGACGTCCCCGCGCGAGAGCGCGCGCCGAATGGGCGCGTCACGGTGCTCGAAGAAACGGTCCGCGCGCACGGCCTGCGCAGGCGGCGCCGGCGCTTCGTCCGCCACCGCGCGCTCGGCCACGTCGACGGCGACGAGCGCGGCCGCGACCTCGGCGGAGACCTCGGCCTCCTCCTGGACGAGCTCCTTGCTCTGCTTGGGCGCCAGGTTCGCCGCGCCAGCGCTCGCGGAGGCCGGACCCTGACCGAGGGCGATCAGCAGCAGGATCAGACCCACCCCCCGCCACTTCATCCGGGTCGACCGTGTCCAGCTTGCCGCGCTCCCGTTTCCAAGCTTCCGCATCTTCGCGCCTTCCTCCCCGGGAAATCCCCGTGTTTCGAGGGACGCTGCAGGGAGCGGGCCAGCGGATCGGTGGTTGCAGTGGATCGTCTCCGTGAAGACGTCGCTCATCGTGGTCCTCCTGCTCCTTCCCCTGACCGCGCTCGCGCAGGAGGGGGAGATCCCGCGCACGCTCGACGCCCCCACCGATGTCTGGACCGAGCCCAACCCGGGCCTCCGTCACCTCGACCGCCGCTACGCGCGCCCCTCCATCCGCGTGCACGCGCTCGTCGTCGACACCCGCGTCGAGGGGGTCCGGCTCGTCGCCACCCCGGAGTCGGAGCGCTGGGGCACGGTGACCGACTTCGCCGAGCGCCACGAGGCCGCGGCCGCCATCAACGGAGGCTTCTGGGGTCTCTGGCAGAGCCCACACGGGATCACGGCCGGCGGCGGCGCGCTCTGGGAGCGGAGCACCCCCGATCCGGACTTCGGTCACTTCGGCGTGCTCGCGAGCGGACGCGGCGTGGTACGCGGTCCGGGAGAAGGCGAGGACGATCGCAGCCTGGCGCAGCTCAGCGAGGCGGTCGCCGGCCGGCCCATCCTCGTCGCCGCCGGCCAGGTCGACACCGCTGGGCTCGACGCGTTCGAGGCCGCGAACCTCCGGCAGCCGCGCACCGCCGTCGGGGTGTCCCGAGACGGCCGCACCTTCGTGCTCGCGGTCGTCGACGGCCGCCAGGGCCACAGCGTCGGCTTCACCCTCTACCAGCTGGCCCGGCTGCTGGTGGAGCTGGGCGCGCACCGCGCGATCAACCTCGACGGCGGCGGCTCGAGCGCGATGGTGGTCTCTCGCGAAGGCGGCCTCGTGACGTCGCCCGCGCGCGGGCGCTGGGTGCGCGCCCTCGGCCTCGGGGAAGAGGAGACCCGGCAGGTGCGCACGGCGGACGGCGCCACGGACGTCTACGTGCGCGGCGTCGAGCGCGAGGTGATGAACCACATCGCGGTGATCGCGCCGCCCCCGACTCACGACGTCGCGGTGCGCGGGGTGGACAGCGCGCTCGCCGATGGGCTCGGGCCCTCGGACCGCGGCGTCGCCGTCCTGGCTCCCGCCCGCTCGTCCCCGATTCGCCTGGGCCAGCTCCGGGAGGTGCTCATCCCGGCCCTCTACCTCACCGCTCCAGCCCTGCTCCTGCTGGGCGTCGTGGTGCTTCGACGCCGCCGCCTCTCATGAGGTCGAGAGCAGCCCGGCCAGCGCCGAGGGCGGGATCTCGTAGACCTTGCTGCAGTAATCGCAGGTGATGTGCAGCGACTCCTCGCTCGACATCAGGTCCTCGATGTCGGTGCGCGGCAGGGTCGCGAGGCTGCTGAGCACCCGGACGGAGCTGCAGTGACACCCGAAGCGCAGGGCGGTGTCCTGCGTCTTCTCGAAGGGCATCTGCCACAAGATCTCGGAGAGCATCTCGTCGGGGTCGCTCTGGATGGCCCGCACCACCTTGGGGATGTCGGAGAAGTCCGCGTCGAGACGCTCGGTCATCACCGCGAGCGGCGCCCGACTCACCTCGGGCAGGAGCTGCACCAGATATCCGCCCGCCGCGACCAGCTCGTCGCCGTCGAACACACACCCCACGCGCGCCACCGACGTGATCTGCTCGGAGCTCTGGAAGTAGCCCATCAGCGCGCCGCTGATCCCCGACGCGGGCACCTCGACCATGCCCTGATTGACCGCGCCCGTCGGGAGGGTCCGCATCATCACGAGCACCGCGCCGGGCTCGATCGACACCTCGTCGAGCCCCTTCGGCCGCTGGATGAGCCCGCGCGCGCTCCCGTCGGGGTGGCTGTCGCCGACGAGCGTCCCGCGCTGGTCGGGCCCCCGCACGATACCTTGCACGCGGTAGGTGGGGGCCATGGTCAGGCGCACGAGGATCGTCCCGCTCAGCACGTCCGCGAGGTTCTTCGCGTTGTCACCGGTGATCTCCTGCGCGTCGATGGACCGACGCACGGTCTCGGTGGTGCGCATGACGATGACGCGGAAGGCGCCGTCATGGGTGACCGCCGTCACGGCGCGATCGGGGCTCGCTTCACTCTCAGCCATGGTGACGCCAGGTGTACGTCTCCAGGGCGCCCGGCGCCACGACGCTTCTTTGCCCGGAGCACCCCGGGCGCGGCATCATTGGATCGTGGCGGAGAGCGAGCGTCAGAGGCTCGGCGACATGCTGGTGGCAGCCGGCCTGGTGACCGAGGAGCAGGTCGAGGAGGCGCTGGCCAAGCAGAAGCAGCTCGGTCAGCGGCTGGGCGAGACCCTGGTCAGCCTGGGCTACGTGAGCGAGCCCCAGATGACCCAGATCGTCTCCAACCAGCTCACCATCCCCTGGGTGAATCTGTATCACGTGGACTTCAGTCGCGAGCTGCTCGACCTCGTCCCGGCCAGCCTCGCGCAAGAACACTCCCTCGTCCCGGTGTACGTCCGGAACGTCCGTAGCCAGGGCGATACCCTCTACATCGCGATGGAGGACCCGATGAACCTGGACGTCCTCCAGCTCGTCGCCGACCGGGTGGGCTTGCCGGTCAAGCCCATGGTCGCGTCGCCGACCGACATCCAGAACGCGATCCGCGTCTACTATCTGGGGCTCGCCCCGCTCGAGGAGGCGTCGAAGAAGTCTTCGCTCCCCGCCCCGCGCCGGTCCGACATCGAGGAGCTCGAGCTGGGCGACGACGAGCTGCAGGAGCTCGCCGACAGCATGGCGCCCCCCGCCGCGGCATCGACCGACGAAGGCGCTCCCGCCGCCGGAGAGGTGGAAGAGGACGAGGGGCCCACCGCCACGCCGTCGATCCCGCCCCCGGCTCGTCCGGCGGGCGGCTTCCTCACCCTGACTCTGCTCGACGGCACGCAGGTGCGGCTGCCCTCCCCGGGCGCGAAGAAGGCCGCGGCGGAGACAGAAGAAGAGGAGAAGTCGGCGGAGCGCGGGCTGACCACGCGCGACCTGATCCACGCGCTCCAGGCGCGCGCCGCGGGCGAAGACGTCTCCGACGTGGTGGCCGAAGACCAGTGGGAGCCGCTCGTGGCCGCGCTGCTCTCGGTGCTGCTCCGCAAAGGCCTCGTCTCCGACTGGGAGTTCGTCGACGAGTGGAAGAAGCAGCTCCGCAAGGTGAGCCGCGCGGCGAAGAAGAAGCGACGGGACGAATGACCTTCTTTCTCACCCGCCCGCTCTCGATCGATCCGAAGGAGGTCGTCCGAGGCGAGGTCGAGGTCCGGACCTTCGAGCACGTGCGCGTGCCCACCCGCGACGAGATCGCGCGCGGCGCCCGTGGCTGCTCCACCCTGCTCACCCTCGTCAGCGACCCCATCGACGCCACCCTGCTCGACGCCCTGCCCGAGCTGAAGCACGTCGCCCAGGTCGCCGTCGGCTACGACAACGTCGACGTCGAGGCCTGCCGACAGCGCGGCGTGATCGTCACCCACACCCCGGGCGTCTTGACCGACGCGACGGCCGACCTCGCGATGACACTCCTCCTCGCCGTCGCGCGCCGCGTCCGCGAGGGGGAGCAGCTCCTCCGCGACGGACGCTTCGACGGCTGGTCTCCGACCATGTTGCTCGGCATGGAGCTCCGGGGCCGCGTGCTCGGGATCTACGGCTTCGGCCGGATCGGGAGAGCGGTCGCGGCGCGCGCGCGGGCCTTCGGCATGGAGGTCGTCTACTGCTCCCGGTCCGAGGTCCCGGGCGAAGACGCGCGCCGGGTGAGCTTCGACGCGCTCCTCGCCGAGAGCGACGTCATCAGCGTGCACGCGCCGCTGACCGACGAGACCCGGCACGCCTTCGGCGCCGACGCCCTCGCCGCGATGAAGCAGGGCTCGATCCTGATCAACACCGCCCGGGGCCCGATCGTGGACGAGCGCGCCCTCGCCGCCGCGCTCGAGTCCGGCCCGCTCTTCGGCGCGGGCCTCGACGTCTACGAGCACGAGCCGGCCGTGCACCTTCAGCTGCTCGATCGCGACGACGTGGTGCTCCTGCCCCACCTCGGGAGCGCGACCTCCGCCGCCCGGCGCCGCATGGCCGAGACGGCGCTCCACGACGCGCTCGCGGTGCATCGCGGAGAGGCGCCCTCGTTCCTCGTGCCGGAGCTCGCGTGAGCTTCGACTTCACGGCCCCCTCGCGCCCGGTGGGCCTGTCCCTCGTCGGCGGCCGCGGTCACTACGAGTCGGTCGTCGCGGCGGTCCAGGGAGCCAAGATCAGCGTCTGGATCGCGACGGCGAACCTCAAGGAGCTGATGGTCGAGGAGGCGTCGATCGGCCGCAAGAAGCGCTGGCGCAGCGTGCTCGAGATCTTCGACCGCCTCGCCCAGCGCGGGGTCGAGCTCCGCATCCTGCACGCGGGCTTCCCCTCGCGCGCGTTCCGGGACGCGTTCGACCGTCACCCGCGGCTCGTCGAGGGCGGCCTCGCTCTGCGCCAGTGTCCGCGCGTGCACCTCAAAACGGTCATCGTCGACGGGCGCCAGATCTACCTCGGCAGCGCCAACTGGACCGGCGCCGGGCTCGGGGCGAAGGGCGACGCGAGGCGGAACTTCGAGCTCGGCATCTGGAGCGACGACGAGCCCTTGCTCGACCACGTCCAGGGCCTCTACGAGCGCCTCTGGAGGGGCACGGAGTGCGCGGCGTGCGGCCGGAGAGACGTCTGCGACGACCCGCTCGACACTCTTTGAACGAGCCAGAGAAGATCACGCGGCGCCGTGCGTCCCAGCCCCCATGCGAACCCTCGCCCTCTCCGCGCTCCTCCTCGCGCTCCCGCTCGGCGCCTCGGCCCAGGCCACCGAGATCCAGGAGACCCTTCGCCAGGCGCACCCCGCGATCCGCGCGTGCGTCGAGCGCTCCGTCGCCGCCGGCGAGCAGCCCGCCGACCGCGTCGACGTCATGACGCGCATCGAGCCGTCGGGCCGCGTCTCCGAGGCGCGCGTGTCCCGACCCGAGGCGCACCCCCGCTTCGCGCGCTGCGTCGAGTCCGCCGTGGAGCGCCTCCGCTTCCCGCGCCAGGCGGAGGCGGTGACGGTCCGCTTCCCCCTATGGGCCGCTCCCCGCCGCTGAGGCGCCACAACGCGGGGGGCTCGCGCCCTGAAGCGCTTCGGTGAGGCGCCCCTCCAGCGACTGCACGCGCGGGTCGACGTCGACGCCCGAGACGCCGGGGCGCCGCGTCCCCAGTTCGAGGCGAGGCAGGGCCGCCGGCACACAGCCCTCCGTCAGGCCCCCCTCGGCGATCTCGATCAGACGCGCCGCGTGACTCTCGCCCGGTCGCGCGCTGTTGGGCCAGGTCAGGGTGCCCTCCGCGACGAGGTCCGGGCCGTGCACCCAGGCCCAAGCGAGCCGGGTCTGGCCGCTGTGGGCCCAGCTGCCGGAGCCAAACCCGTACCGGAAGAGCGGCTCGATCCGGAAGCGACGGCGCAGCCCGCGCGGTGGCGACACGTGTCGGATCCCCACGCGCCGAAGGGACACCGCCTCCGCCAGGAAGAGCATCCACGCGGCCTCGCGCAGGTTGTCGAGCGGGACGTGGCCTGCCTGGAGAGTGATCGCGCTGGGCTGGGCGCGACGGTCGACGCTGCCGTCCACTCCGAGTGCCATCCCGCGGCAGCTCCGGGCCACGTGTGCGGCGCCGGTCGTGAGGTCGTAGGCGCGCACCTCGTCGCAGTACCGGTAGTGGCCGCGGCGCCCTCGGAGGACGAGCCAGCCGCGCTCGGGGCGGCGAAAAGAGGCCAGGGGCAAGGTGCCGCGACGGGGCACGCTGGCCGCTACACATCTTCCCCAGTACACCCATCGTTCTTCGGGAGAAACCCGATGGATCGCGCTCGCGCAGTCGCGCCCGCGGGCGCGAGCCGCGTCCGAATGCTCCTGCGCTTCGAACGCGGACTCTGCGCGGACACGCCATCCACGGGTCGCCGCTCCGCAGTCGCCGTCGCCTTCCGGACAGAGGAGCGCGCGCAGGGCGGGCGAGGCGGCGTCGAGCGCGAGAGGCGTCTGCATCTCGGGCGGGATCAGGAGATCTCGTCCGCCGTCGAGCAGACCGAAGAGCCAGGTCCGACCGCCCTCGGCCCACCACGCGCGGAATGTCGGCAGCGACTCGAACCAGGGCCACTCGCCAGTCTCCCGAGCGACCTCCAGGCAAGGCTCGTCCCCTACCCGCTCCCACTCCGCGCGCAGCGCCTCGAGGTCCGCGCCCACCTCGAGGCGACGATGGAAGGCCCGGAGCGCGTCGGCCGCGCGGCGCGCTTCGCCAGATCCGGGGTCGCAAGGCTCGACCCAGCCCTGCGCCGCGCTCACGGCCGGGACCCACCAAACGAAGGCGATGAAGAGGAGGCAGCGCATCGCCTCCTCGACGCCTCGCCGGCGCAGAGGTTCCCGGGGGGATCAGCGGCCGTAGTTGGCCGGGTCGACGACGGAGATGCAGAAGGAGCGCTCGCCGCGCTCCTCGTCGACGATCTCCGCGATCACGTCGCCCTCGCCGCCGCCGGGCCCCTCGGTGGCCAGGACCTCGTTCGCGGAGAGGCAGATGAAGTCCTCGCTCACCCGGCACGAGGCGTCGGTCTCGCAGGGCTTCATGCAGGCGGTGAAGGTGAGGCGCGAGGGCTCGGGGCGGAACCGCACGCACACCGCGTCATCGGGGCAGGTGTCTGCGTCGCAGCCGAAGATCGTGCAGGCCCCGCTGGGCTGCGAGAGGTCGCACTGGCGGTCGCCGTTGATGGAGCAGTCGAAGGAATTGTTGCAGCCGTCGCCGATCTGCGGCGCGCAACCTACCGAGATCACGGCGAAGACGAGCAAGAGGAGGCGAAGCGGGGACCGCATGGGCGGCGGAGCATAGCCGAGGGGTCCGGTCGGGGCACGTGCGGTACAAAGGGCCTGTGGAATCTCCGCGGCCCGCGGCACGGTTCGTCCCGGCGATGCGACTCGCGTCCGTCAGCCTCTGCGTCTGTCTCTGCCTCGCGAGTGAGGTCGCGGCGCAGGCCGATCCGTTCGAGCCGGTCGCGCCGCTCGTCCGACAGCGCGAAGACGCGCGGGCTCTCGCCGCGCTCGGGCGCCTCCCTCGGCCCGTCCGTGAGGGGCCGCGCGGGCGGTACCTGCGGGGGCGACTGCTCGAGCGGCTCGGTCGGTGGGCGGACGCCGCGGAGGCGTTCCCGGTCGGCGAGGCGTCGGCGGGGCTGCCTGAGTCGGTCCGGCGAGACGCGACGCGCCGCCGGGCCATCGCGCTCGCGCGGGCCGGCCGTTGCCTGGACGCCATCGCGCTCTTCGAGACCCTGGGCGACGAGCCGCTCGCACAGGCGCGGGCCGCCGAGTGTCGGCTCGCGGCCGGGCGCGACGACGCGGTCGAGGCGCTGCGCGGCGTCGTGCGGCGTCGCGCGCCGGTGGTGG
>SHBB01000328.1 GCA_004213565.1 Sandaracinaceae bacterium | reverse complement strand
GCCGACGTGCTGCTCGCCGTCCACATGGAGAGCGACGCGGGCGTGATCCTCTGGGAGGAAGATCGCACCGAGATCTGGGGCCCCGCCCTCGGGAGCGGCGACTACGCGCCCGGCCTCGGCGGCGGCGTCGGCGAGCTCTGGTGGCCCTCGACGCGGGAAGGCGTCTTGCGATTCGAGCAGACGAGCGAGGGCGCCGACGCGCGCTTCGTCGCGCTCGCCGCCGCGCCGCAGCCGGGGTGCTCGCGCCTGCCGCCGCGCGCGGTGCGTCACCTGCCGCCGCCCGCGCCTTGACCTTCGCCCGGCCCATCTGGTGTAACCCGGGTCGCGATGACCCTGGTCGATCAGTTCGAGAGCGTCTTCCGTTCCGCCGAGCGGAGCCGCTACGCGTTCAGCCCGATCGACGTGAAGAAGGTCTTGCTGGTCACCGACCTCGAGGGCGAGGAGGCCGAGCGCTTCGCGGCGAAGACGCGCGCCTTCCTGGCCGAGATCGAGGGCGCGGCGTGGACCGTGCTGACCAACGACGACTACGGCGACGTGGCCGCGCTCCGCGCGAAGGTCACCGAGATGGCCCCCGACCTCGTCGTCAGCTACCGGAACCTCCGCTACACGACCTGGCGCTGGCCCTACAGCCTGGGCGTCTACCTCAACGTGCTGACCCGCGAGACCGATCTGCCGGTGCTCGTGATGCCGAACCCGCACGAGCTACCCGACTGGCAGCGGGACACCACGAGCGCGGTGATGGTGCTCGCCGACCACCTCACCGGCGACGATCGCCTCGTCGACTGGGGCGTGCGCTTCGTGCGGCCGGAGGGGAAGCTCTACCTCGCGCACGTCGAAGACGACGCCGTCTTCGAGCGCTACATGGGCGTGATCGGGAAGCTGCCCAGCATCGACACCGACGTCGCGCGCGAGGACATCGAGGCGCGCCTGCTCAAGGAGCCGCGGGACTACGTCGAGAGCATCGGCGAGGTGCTGGCCGAGCAAGGCCACCTCACGCACGCGCTGATCCCGCTCGTCCGCTGGGGGCACCGCCTCGCCGACTACGTGGCGCTCATCGAGGAGCACGACGTGGACCTGCTGGTCTTTCACACCAAGGAAGAGGACGACCTCGCGCTCCACGGCAAGGCCTACTCGCTCGCCGTGCGCCTGCGCGACGTGCCGATCCTCATGCTCTGATGAACGAGCTGGAGCCGATCGCGGAGACCGTCGTCGACCCACACGTGCCCACGTGGGTCACCGCGCTCTTCGGCGGGATCCTCGTCCTGATGGTCCTCGCGCTCGCGCTCGAGGAGAAGATCCACGCGAAGAAGTCGTTCATCACCGGCGTCGCCGCGGTGGCGAGCCTCGCGATCGCCGAGGCGCTGCACCTGCTGCCGACCGACGACCTGACCAACTCGATGCACGAGACGGTCGAGATGCCGGTCTACATCGCGGCCATCGACTGGGGCGTCATCGCGATCATCCTCGGCTCGAGCATCTTCGTCGACGTCACGAGCAAGTCGGGCCTCTTCGCGTGGATCGCCATCCGTCTGACCCGCGCGAGCCGCGGCGACCCCTTCTGGCTGCTCGTCTACTACGGCGTGATGACGGTCGTGTTCAGCGCGATGCTGAACAACGTCACCGCGATGATCATCGTCGGCTCGCTCACCGGCGTGTCGCTGAAGAAGCTGGGCCGGACCGATCAGCTCCTCGGGTTCCTGCTCGTCGAGGGGCTGCTCACCAACGTCGGCGGCCTGCTCACCCTCATCAGCTCGGTGCCGAACATCATCGTCGGCCAGACGGCGGGGATCAGCTTCGTCGACTTCTTCCTCGTCGCCGGCCCCTACGTGCTCGTGGCCACCGTCGTCACCCTGCTCCTCGGCGCGCGCCTCTTCGGCATCCGCCGGCTCGAGCCGGGAGAGGAGCGCGAAAAGGCGCAGGCGCTGGTCGACACCTTCGACGAGAACGAGAGCATCGAGAGCCGCGGCTTCTTCACCTACGGCGCGGTGATGGCGGTGCTCTTCATCGTCGCCATCGCGACCACGAGCGTCACGCCGGTCGTCAGCGAGCTGGGCATGGGCTTCGTCGCGCTCGCCTTCGCGGCCGCCATGCTGCTCCGCTTCAAGAGCGAGGTGGACCGCTTCTACCAGGCGGTGGACTGGGACCTGATCGGCTTCTTCGCCGCGCTCTTCATCGTCATCAACGTGATGGAGCACGCGCACGTGCTCGACGCGATCGGGGTGGGCCTCGCGAAGATCCTCGAGCTGCCGGGCGAGAGCGGCTCCCTGCTCGTCAGCGCGGCGGCGGCGTCGAGCGTCACCGACAACATCCCGCTCGCGGCCATGCTCGCCAACATCCTCCGCGGGCTCGGCACCGCGAGCGACTCGCCGCTCTGGTGGTCGGTCGTCTTCGGCGCGAACCTCGGCGGCAACCTCACCCCGATCGGCTCCGCGTCGACGGTGGTCGCGGTCACCCTCATGAACAAGCACCGCCTCGGGGTCAGCTTCGCCGGGTTCGTGAAGCGAGCGCTGCCTTTCGCCGTGGTGCAGCTGATCCTGGCCGTCGCGTACGTGATGATCTTCCTATGAGCATCTTCTTCCTCAGCGACTTCGGCGTGCGCGATCACTACGTGGGCGTGGTGGAGGCCGTCATCGAGAAGATCGCGCCCGCCGCGCGCGTCGTTCACCTGACCCACGGCGTGCCGCCACAGGATCTCCGCAACGGGAGCTGGCAGCTCTGGGCCGCGTCGCCGCACCTGCCCCACGGCTCGATCGTGCTCGCGGTGGTCGACCCCGGGGTGGGCTCGGAGCGGCGCGCCGTCGTGGTGGAGACCGAGCGGCTCACCTACGTCGCGCCGGACAACGGGCTCCTCGAGGCGGCGCTCGCCGAGCAGACCGTGAAGCGCGCCCACGCCCTGACCGACCCCGCCTATCGACTGCGTGACGTCTCGGCGACCTTTCACGGCCGCGACATCTTCGGCCCCGCCGCCGCGCACCTGGCCAGCGGCGTGGACCCGGCCGCCTTCGGCGACGCGGTGGACGCCCTCGCCCCCCTGGGCCTGCTCCCGCGCGACGCGGCCTACGGCGAGGTCTGGACCTTCGACCACTTCGGTAACGCGCTCACCACCCTGCGCGCTCCCGAAGAGGCGCCGACCGCCATCACCGTCAGCGGCCGCCGCGTACCGTGGGTCGAGACCTACGCCTCGGTCGGTCCGGGAGAAGCGCTCGCGCTCCGCGGCTCGAGCGGCCTCGTCGAGCTCAGCGTGCGCGATGGCTCCGCCAGGGAAGCGCTGGCGTTGACCGAAGGCGCCGAGGTCCGACTCGTCCCCTGACGTGACGGCGTGACGGCGCGTCGATCGCGTCTACCTCCGCCGCGTGAGACTCGGCCTCGCTCTCATCGCCATGCTCCTCGCGCTCGGCCCCGGGCGTGCGTCCGCCCTGAGCGCTGGGGACCGCGCCCCATCCATCGATCTCGTCGACGATTCAGGCCGCCGCGTGACCCTGCGCCGCTACCGAGGCCGCGTGCTCATCGTCAGCACCTGGGCCTCGTGGTGTGCGCCCTGCATGGAGGAGCTCCCCTCCCTCCAGCGCCTCTACGCCCGCCACTACCGCCGCGGCCTCCGGGTGCTAGGCGTCAACGTCGATCGCGAGCTCGAATCGATGCAACAAGCCAAGCGTGAGCTCCGCCTCCGTTTCCCGAACGCGCACGATCCCGAGCGCACCCTCGTCCGCCGCTGGGGGGCGCGCACCATCCCCATGCTCTGGGTCATCGATGGGGACGGCGTCGTGCGGCACGTGCAGGGCGGCTACGAACCCGGAGACGAGCGCGTGCTCGAGCGTGTCGTGCGCGGCTTGCTCCCGCCGGAGCCGACGCCGGACGCCGGCCGCTCCGACGCGGGCCTCCCCGACGCGGGCCTCCCGGACGCGGGTGCGCCCGAAACACCAGCGCCCGACACAGCTGCGCGAGAAGCGAGCTCGGCGCCTCGGACGCCGACGCGCCCGCCCGCATCCCAGCCGGCCGCCCTCGAGGCCCCGCCCCCCGCCGCGCCCGCAGCCCGCACCAACCGCGCCGCCGGCCTCTGCGCGATCACTCGCTCTGCCCCGAGCTCCCTCGCGGCCATCACGCTCCTCGCCCTCGCCCTGCTCCTGTCGGCGCGCCGCCCCTGAGTCCCTGCGTCCCGAGCCGAGCAGACCGGGCCCGGACGGGGCTACGTGCGCCATCAGCCCGCGGCGATGTCCTCGAGGGTCGCGCGGACGGCCGGGATCATCTCCTCGGGCGCCCGCTCCGACAGCTCCTGGAGCCCGTACCCGCGCGCCGCGAGGCGCTCCGCCGTGCGCAGCCCGAAGTAGTAGGCGGCCCGGACCGGGCGCTCCCCGAGCGCGTCGGACGCGCGGCCGAGGAAGAACGTCGCGTAGTCCTGCTCCGAGTCCGACTCGAGGGCGCCGAGCAACATCCGGGCGAGCTCGCGCTCGTACCGCGGCAGCTCGCGCTCGGCCGACACGGCGCGCGCGCGGTTGAGCAGCTGCGGGTCGGACGGGTCGTGAAGGTGCTGCTCGGGGAGCACCTCGTCGAGGGTCGCGCCCGGGTTGAGCACGCGGCTCGCGTGCACCGCGAGGCCCTCGAACCAGACGCCCGCGCCGATCACGTTCTGCTCGGGCTGGCGCTGGTGGAAGTGGAACAGCTCGTGGGAGAAGAGGACCGGCCCCGGCATGCTCGGCCCCTCGTCCGCGATCACGTCGACCCCGAAGGCGAGCTGGGGCGCGCCGTCGATCATGCGACCGGCGCCGTTGAACGCGTCGAGCGACGCGAGGAGGTAGCAGCGCCCTCGCCAGTCGAAGGCGGGCAGCGCGTCGACGAAGCGCGCGGCGGCCACCTCGAGCTGCGCCGGCAGCGTCTCGCTGATCGCCCGCATGCGCGGCACGCGCGCCGGGAGCGCCGCCCACCACGGCTCGAAGCGAGCCCGCAGCGCCCCCTCCTCGGCCGACAGTCCCAGGACCGACGCCGTGTAGAGCTCGGGATGACGCGCCACCACCGCGCGCTCGAATCGCGCGAAGGCTTCGTCCGCCGGGCGCCCGCGCGCGCTCTCCCAGAACGCCCAGAAGGCCGGCATCGTGTCCACGATCTCCAGGGCGGCCTCGGCGCGCGAGCCCTCGCTCGGGCCCGGGAGGCGCGCGGCGCACCCGGCGAGCGCAGTGGATCCGAGCCAGAGCAGATCGCGTCTCGTCAGCGTCATCACGCGGGAGGGTACGCGACATCGCGCGTGGGTATTTCGCGCCGCGCGGGCGTACCCTCGCGGGCATGAAGCCGGACGAGATCGACGGGATCCTCGCCGCGACGCTCGAGGACGAGCGCGTGTCCCGGGGGGAGAAGCACGCGCTGAAGGAGCTGCTGCTCGACGGGGCGCTCAACGACGAGCAGCTCGCCTTCGTGCGCCACCGCGCGTTCGCGCTCGCCAAGGAGCGGGTGGGCAAAGGTCAGCAGGTCCTGGAGTGGCTCGAGGACGTGGTGAAGATCCTGACCCCGCGCCCCGAGGCGCCCACCCTCCGCGCGGAGGTGCTGTTCAGCCCCGGGCCGGGGTGCCTGAACGCCATCACGCGCTGCCTGGAGGAGGCCCAGAAGAGCGTCGACATCTGCGTCTTCACCGTCACCGACGATCGCCTGGCGGCCGCCATCCTCGACGCGCACCGACGCGGCGTGGCCGTCCGGCTGCTCACCGACGACGACAAGTCGTTCGACCGCGGCTCCGACATCGAGCGGCTCGAGGCGGCCGGCGTGCCCGTGCGCACCGATCGCTCCGAGCACCACATGCATCACAAGTTCGCGCTCTTCGATCGCGCGCTGGTGATCACCGGCAGCTACAACTGGACCCGCTCTGCCGCGCGTCACAACCGCGAGAACCTGCTGGTCTCGGACGACCCGCGGCTCGTCGCGCCTTACCTCCGCAAGTTCGACGAGGACTGGGAGGGCCTGGCCGATCCATGAGCGCCGCGCCGAAGACAGAGCGAGTCGACAAGCGCTGGTGGGTGACGGCGCTGGTCCTCAACCTCGCCAGCGGCGCCATCGGCGTGCTCTGGGCGGGGGGTGCTCGTCGCCATCGGCGGCCTCGCCGAGGTGAGCGCGATCTTCGGACGCGGCGGCGGAGACGCGGCGCGCGCCCACATGGTCGGCCTGGGCTTGGGCTTCATCCTCACCGCGGTCCTGGTCACCGCGGGCCCGCTCCTCGTCGGCACCCTCCTGGCTGCGTCCCGTCGCCCCCGCGCGGTCGCGGTCAGCTTCGCCATCGCGGCCTCGGCGTTCGTCCTGCCGTGGTGTGTGATCTTCCTGGGCTGATCCGCGGCGCCGAGGGCTCGGCTGAGCCCGCCTATGCTCGCCTATCTTCTCGGGCCGCGACCTGGTTGGCGAGACGCCGGCTCGTAGGCTGGCGTCATGAACCGCTGCCTCTTCCTCGCCGTCTTCGGTCTCCTCGTCGTCGCGTGCGACTCCCCGGTCGACACATCGCCGGATGGGTCGGTGACGCCCCGCGCCGACGCCACCACGGACGCGGCCCCTCCCCCGACGCGCTGCGGCGACGGAGCTTGCGACGTGGGCGAGACGCCCGGCACCTGCCCCGCGGATTGCGAGGACGGCGCACCGATCTGCGGGGACGGGGTCTGTGAGGTCGGCGAGACGCCCGTCGACTGCGCGGCCGACTGCGACGACGGCGGCCCCGTGTGCGGGGATGGAACCTGCGACGAGGGCGAGGCCTGCGCGGCCGACTGCGACCCGTGCGGCGGCGCGCCCTGCCCCTCCGGCGGCCCCGTGCTCCGCTTCAGCGACCTCATCAGCGGCCCGGACACCGGCCTCGGCGACGGGCTGGGCAGCGGCGTGGTGGTGACCGTGTGGGGCCAGGGCCTCGGTGAGACCGAGGGGCGCGTGGTCTTCACCGACGCCGCGGGCGCGGCGCACGACGCGGCCCACGTCTACTACTGGAAGCGCGCCGACGGTGCGCTGCCTTCGGGGCCCGCCGATCTGTGGAGCTCGCACCGCATGCAGGAGATCGCGTTCTCCATCCCCGACGCGGCGGACGGCCCGGGCACGATCCACGTGGAGGTGGACGGCGCGCCCTCGAACTCGCTTCCGTTCACGGTGCGCGCCGGGCGCATCTTCCACGTGAGCGCGAGCGGCAGCGACGGGGCCGACGGCTCGGGCGGCGCGCCGTGGGCCAGCGCCGAGCACGCGCTCGACGAGGCCCCCGCGGGGAGCACGATCTACCTGCACGACGTGGCCGTCGGGAGCGGCTCGAGCTTCCGCGGCCTCTACTGGAACAACGGATCGGCGAGCAGCACGCGCGAGGCGCAGTTCGCCGTCGTCTCGTTCCCGGGCACGCGCCCCACCGTGACCGCCCAGCAAGGCGCCGAGTCCTACAACACCGAGGCGATGGTGATCGCCAAGCTCGACATGTACGCGTCGAACTACACCGCCGTCGACGCGAACGACCAGCCGACGGGCAGCACGATCGCCTCCGGCGGCACGTGGGCCATCAAGACCAGCCGCCACGGCCGCGCGGTGGCCAACCGCATCGGCGACATCCCCGGCGGATGCGCGAGCCGGACCCAGGGGGCCATCGTGGGCAGCGCGCGCTTCGGCGACGACGTCTCCGACTACCGGATCCTCGGCAACGAGGTCTACGACTACGGCTGCGCGGGCTCGAGCAAGCTGCACCACACGACCTATCTGTCCATCCGCAGCGACGGCCTCGACGTGCGGGTGGAGCCCTGGGAGTTCGGCTTCAACTACCTGCACGGCAACGAGGCCAAGTTCGGCATCCATCAGTTCGACCAGAACGAGGGCTGCGGCGACACGACCGGGCCCATCCTCATCCACGACAACGTGATCGTCGATCAAGCAGGTGCCGGAATCAGCGTCGGCAGCCAGTGCGACTGGTCCATGGACGTGATCATCGAGAACAACGTGCTCATCGACGTCGGCCAGGCGGCGGCATGGGACGGCCGTGACCCCGACACCACGGACGGGCCGGAGAACGGCGGCATCGCGATCCGCGACTCGGGCCTGACCGGGACGATGTACGTCCGGCACAACCTGATCTACGCCTTCACGGCCGACGGGCAGACGATCGGCGGGCAGGGCTGCCTGAACCTGAACGGCAGCGGCGACGAGGTCTCGATCGTCTGGGAGGACAACATCTGCTTCACCGAGCTCGACCGGCCCTTCGTCGGCGCCGGCTTTCGCGGCGAGAACAAGCTCGACAACGTCTCCGGCGCGCGGAACGTCTGGCACTTCGCGGGCGCCTCGCCGAGCGAAGCCCTCGTGCCCTCGTGGGACGCCGAGGCGATCACCGAGGACCCCGGGCTGACCGTGACCGGCGCCTGGGTCTCCCTGCCAGCCAGCTCCCCCGCCGTCGGTCGCGGCGCGCCGCTCTCGAGCCCCTACGACGTCTACGGCGTCGCTCGGGACGACGCGCCCGACGTGGGCCCCTGCGAAGCGGAGTAGGTCCTGGAGCACCGACAGCCGAGCGGACGGCGCTTCGGGCCGGACGGGCTTCCGAGAGGTCAGCTGCGGGACTGCGATCGCGTGGAAGCTGCTGCTGCGCGACGCCGACGCGCAGCGGCCCGGCTGAATGGGCGCGCGGCGCGAGTTCGCGAAAGCGCGCCCGACGCGTTCGGCAGGGGCTGGGCGGCGCTCGACCCGCAGCCCGGGCACACCGTCTGGCGCAGGGCCAACGCGGCCCTCGCGGGACCGCCTCGACGTGGCCGAGCAGGCGCGCGCGCGAGGTCCGATGACTGAAGCGCGCGGCGCCCGCGCGAGCGGCGCACTCGTCACCCTGCTCTGCGCGCTCACGAATCACGCCGCCGCCGACGTCTTGCCTCCCGAGCCCGAGGGCTGCCCGCCAGGCAGCGAGGCGGTCGCGCTGCACGATGGGTCCTGGTGCGAACCGGAGCTGCCGGACGACTGCCCGGAAGGCTACCTGCCCCGCGTGGTGCGCGACGTGTCGTACTGCGAGCCCCCGCCATCGACGCCGTGTCCGACCGGCTCGCGAGCGACCAGCCTTGGACCAGACCGCCCGGTCTGCCTGTCGCTCACGCCATGTGCCGACGTTCCGTCCGTGTGCGGGACCTTCGAGTGCCGACCGACCGGCATCTGTGTGGCTGACGGCCTCCTCCCCGGCCCAATCCGGGGAGAGCCCGTCCGCGATCCACGGGCCCACGGCGCATGCGGGACGGACGCCGACTGCGCGTCCGGCCAGCGCTGCGACACCACTCCACGGTGCGACCCGGGGACGCACCGCGTGGCGCCCGAGGGCCGAGCCCTGCCCGCCATCATCCGAACCCGCGCCGAGCCGAGCTGGTTCTGGGCGTGGCTCCCTGCGTTGGCCGCATGCGTCGCGCTGCTGGGCGCGGCAGCGGCGCTCGGCGCCGCGCTCCTACGAAGGCGGCGAGCGTGAGTCGAGCTGTCACGACAACACGACCCGCTGAGCCTCATTCAATCGAAGAAAACAGCCCATGAAGATGCATAAACACTTTGCTTGAACACGCGTTCATGCCAAGCACCTTGCATGGGGGCATTCATCGAACATGGTCCGTCGGCCGACACCTCTCGCCAGGTGGCCGACGAGACGCGGAGGTTGCTCGGGCGCCTGCGCGCGGCGAGCGACTTCGAGCTCTGTCAGTGGTTCCTCTGCGGCTTCCGCCTGAAGGTCCACGAGCTCTACGGCTTCGCCAGCTTCCGCGAGTACGCCGAGCGGTGGTTCGGGTGCTCGGGCCGGGGGACCGAGGAGCGGGTGCGCGTCGCGGAGCGGCTCGATGAGCTGCCGAAGCTCAGCGCCGCGTTCGCGGCGGGCGACCTCGTCTACTCGGCGGTGCGCGAGCTGACGCGGGTGGCCGACGCGGAGACGGAGGCCGAGTGGCTCGAGGTCGCGGACGGAAAGACGGCGTCACAGATCGAGCGCATGACGTCGGGCAAGAAGCCGGGCGACCGGCCGAACGACCCGACGCGGCCGGAGCTCGAGCGCAAGCGCGTGACCCTGAACCTCTCGCCCTCGGCGTACGCGTTGCTGCGCCAGGCGCGCGACGTGCTCCGCAAGGAGAGCGGCGGCACACACCTCGACGACGACGCGTTCATCGAGCTGCTCGCGTCGAGCGCTTTGTCGGGCGGAGGCGGCGCGGACGAGACGCGGAGTCGCCACCAGATCGCGCTGACGGTGTGCGAGTGCTGCAAGGCCGCCACCCAGGACGCGAACGGCGAGCAGGTTCCCGTCGGGCCCGAGGTGGTGGAGATGGCCGAGTGCGACGCGCAGGTCATCGGCCGCGTGGACATCTCGGCCGGCTACCAGCGGGCGAGCCAGGTGATCCCACCCGCGGTGCGTCGCGCGGTGGTGCGCCGACACGGCGGCGTCTGCGCGGTGCCCGGATGCAAGAACACGAGCTGCGACGTGCATCACTGCGACCCCAAGTCGGAGGGCGGCAGCCACGATCCCGAGCGGCTCGTTCTTCTGTGCTCGACCCATCACGGGATCGTGCACGGAGGAAAGGTCGTCATCCGCGGCACCTGGTCCGAGGGCTTCGTGTTCGAGCACGTCGTTTTCGAGAACACAGATGGGTCTGCCTACGGCTCGCCGAAGGTGGAGCCGAAGAAGGCGCGCGTGCTGGCCGAGGTGTTCCAGATGCTGAAGGCGCTGAGCATCAAGGAGAAGGAGGCGAGGCGGCTCGTGGACCAAGCGCGCCCCCACGTGGGTGTCGAGTCGACGGCCGAGCAGGCGCTGCGGGTGGCGCTGCGGGGAGTGTCGATCGGGGCTGCGTGCGGGAGACGCTCGCGGAGTACGGCGACTCGAGCAGCCGGGAGCCGGCCCCCACGTGGGGGTTCCTGCGGCTCGGCCGGGAAGCGAGGAGCCCCGTGCCCTACGAGATGCCGAGCGAGCGCGGGCGGGGGCCGCGGCGGCTTCGAGGGGCCTGGCCCGCATCGGCCCAGGCGGGTTGACGGGCACGTCGTCGGTCAGCAAGACGCCGGTCTCGAACGCGCGCA
>SHBB01000327.1 GCA_004213565.1 Sandaracinaceae bacterium | reverse complement strand
CCGCGGTATCGGAGTCGGCCTCGGCCGCGGTATCGGAGTCGGCTTCGGTCGCGGTATCGGAGTCGGCTTCGGTCGCGGGAGCGGTCGCGGGTGCGGGAGCGGGAGCGGGAGCGGGAGCGGGAGCGGGAGCGGGAGCGGGAGGGGGAGCGGGAGCGGGAGCGCGATCGGTCCCGGGGGCCGGAGCCGGATCGCCCCCGGTCTCCGGGCTCGGCCGCGGCGCCGGCCTCTGCGCCGCCGCGAGCCCCGGACACACGACGGCGAGGGCCAGCCAGAGGCCGACCCAACGGAGCGTCGCGTGTGCGATGCCGCGCTTCACCCGTATCCCTTCATCCTTCTCGCCCGCCGGCGGAAGAGATCCGTCAGCGGCCGCACGTAGTCGCGATCCGTCTGCACCGTGATGTGGTCGACGCTGAGCCGACGGAACATCTCTTCCCGCTTCTGACGGTGGCGCGCCACCCGGCGCTGGTAGGCCTTGCGGACGCGCGGGTCGCCGGTGTCGACCTCGATCACGTCGCCGCTCTCGAGGTCCTCGAAGAGCGCGAGCCCCACGTCGGGCAGTTCCTCTTCGCGCGGGTCGACGACCTGGATCGGGATCAGATCGTGGCGCGCGGAGGCGATGCGGAGCGGCTTCTCGTACTGCTCGGCGATGAAGTCGCTCACCAGGAACGCCACCGCGCGGCGGCGCGCGACGTGGCCCAGGTGGTCGAGCGCCACCGACAGGTCCGTGCCCTCGCCGGTGGGCCGGGCGTTGAGGATCTCCGTCACCACGCGCATCACGTGGCTCTTGCCCTTCTTCGGCGGGATCGTCTTCTCGACCCTGTCGGTGAAGAGCACCAGCCCCACGCGATCGTTGTTCTTGATCGCGCTGAAGGCGAGCAGCGCCGCCACCTCCGCCACCGTCTCGACCTTGGGCCGGGCCACCGAGCCGAAGCGCTCCGAGCCGCTCAGATCGACGAGGAGCATCACCGTCATCTCGCGCTCTTCGGTGAAGACCTTCACGTAGGTCTCGTTCATGCGCGCGCTGACGTTCCAGTCGATGAAGCGCACGTCGTCGCCCGGCTGGTACTGCCGCACCTCGCTGAACGCCATGCCCCGGCCCTTGAAGACGGAGTGGTACCCGCCCGCGAGCTGTTCGTTGGCCAGCCGGCTGGTCCGGATCTCGATCTTCCGGAGCTTCTTGATGATCTCTTTGGGGATCATGGCCGGGGCCGGGCTTCAGGGGACCTCGACGGTGTCGAACACGCGGCGGACGATCTGCTCGCTGGTGAGCTCCTCCGCCTCGGCCTCGTAGGTGAGCATGATGCGGTGACGGAGCACGTCGGGCCCGACCGCCTTGACGTCCTCGGGCGTGACGTACCCGCGGTGCTTGATGAACGCGTGCGCGCGCGCCGCGAGGTTGAGGGAGATCGAGGCGCGCGGCGAGGCGCCGTGGGCGACCATGTCGGTCAGGTCCTTCATGCCCGCCTTGCGCGGGTCCCGCGTCGCGATGACCACGTCGAGGATGTAGTCGTTGATCTTCTCGTCGACGATGATGTGCCCGATCGCGTCGCGCGCCGCGAGGACCTGGGCCGGGTCCGCCACCGCCTTGACCCCGCCGTCGCCTTCGCCGTCTTCCTTCTTGCCCAGATCCCGCAGCTTGGACTGGGTCATGCGCTTCATGATCTCGCGCTCCTCGTCCCGGCTCGGGTAGCCGACCACGACGTGCATCATGAAGCGGTCGACCTGCGCCTCGGCGAGCGGGTAGGTCCCCTCCTGCTCGACCGGGTTCTGGGTGGCCATGACCATGAACGGGCGCGCGAGCGAGTGCGTCGTGTCGCCGATCGTCACCTGCCGCTCCTGCATCGCCTCGAGGAGCGCGGCCTGGACCTTGGCCGGCGCGCGGTTGATCTCGTCGGCCAGCACCAGGTTCGCGAAGATCGGGCCCTTCTTGGCCGTGAAGTCCCCACGCTGCTGGTTGTAGATGACGGTGCCGACCACGTCGGCGGGCAGCATGTCGGGCGTGAACTGGATGCGGCTGAAGCGCGCGTGGATGGTGTCGCAGACGGTCTTGACGGTGAGCGTCTTGGCCAGCCCGGGCACGCCCTCGAGCAGGACGTGGCCGCCGGTGAGCAGGCCGATCAGGATCCGCTCGATCATCGCGTCCTGGCCGACGATGACCTTGCGGACCTCTTCCATGATCGGGTCGATGAAGGCGCTCTCGCGCTGGACCATGTCGTTGATGGCGCGAACGTCGTTGTACATGGGGCTGCTCTTCTCGGAGGTTCGGAACGGCCCGCGGAGGGCCGTGACGTCATGGATGGGCATGCCGGGTAGCACCGTTGTCGGCCGGCACGCAAACCCCCAGGAGCGCTGATTATTCCGCAGCGCGGGTGGGGCGCGCGGCCCGCGCCCCGGCGTGAGCAGTCGCCTTGAACGTGGCCGGCCCTGCCCCCACGCTCCGCGCGCATGGGAGACACCGTTTCCAAAGCGCTCTTCGAGAAGGCTCAGCACTGGATGCCGGGCGGGGTCAGCTCCCCCGTGCGCGCGTTCAAGGCGGTCGGCGAGCATCCGATCTTCGTGGACCGCGCCGAGGGGCCCTACCTCTGGGGCGCCGACGGCACCCGCTACGTCGACTACGTCGGCAGCTGGGGCCCCATGATCCTCGGGCACGCCCACCCGCAGGTGGTCAAGGCGGTCCAGGACGCGGCGGCCCGGGGCGCGAGCTACGGCGCGCCCACGGCCCAGGAGACGGAGCTGGCGGAGCTGGTCCACTCCTTCTTCCCCTCGATCGAGATGGTCCGCTTCGTCTCGAGCGGCACCGAGGCGGTGATGGGCGCGCTCCGGGCGGCCCGCGGGTACACCGGCCGCGATCTCGTCGTGAAGTGCGAGGGCAACTATCACGGCGGCGCCGACTACCTCCTGGTCAAGGCCGGGAGCGGGCTGGCGACCTTCGGCGTGCCCACCAGCGCGGGCGTGCCCGAGGCGATCGCGTCGACGACGATCGTCGAGCCGTACAACGACCTCGAGGCCATCCGCGCGCGCTTCGAGGCCCAGGGGGGCGAGATCGCCGCGATCATCCTCGAGCCCGTGGCCGGGAACATGGGCTGCGTCCCGCCCGAGCCCGGCTACCTCGAGGGCCTGCGCGAGCTGTGCACGAAGCACGGGGTCGTCCTGGTGTTCGACGAGGTCATGACCGGCTTCCGGGTCTCCGCGGGCGGCGCCCAGGAGCGCTTCGGGGTCACGCCCGATCTCACCACGCTCGGCAAGATCATCGGCGGCGGCCTGCCGATGGGCGCCTACGGGGGCAAGCGCGAGATCATGAAGAAGATCGCCCCCGACGGCCCGGTCTACCAGGCCGGCACCTTGAGCGGGAACCCGCTCGCGGTCGCGGCGGGGCTCGCCACCCTGCGCCTCCTCCGCGAGGAGGGGGTCTACGAGACGCTCGAGGCGTCCGGCGCCCGGCTCGAGGAGAGCTTCCGGGCCGCCGCGAAGGACGCCGGCCGGACGGTGACCGTCCAGCGGGTGGGCTCGATGATCACCCCCTACTTCAAGGACGGCCCCGTTCGGCGGTGGGACGACGCGGCCCAGGCCGACACGAAGGCGTTCGGCGCGTGGCACGCGGCCATGCTCGAGAACGGCGTCCACTGGCCGCCCGCGCAGTATGAAGCGGGCTTCCTCTCCATCACCCACGACGACGCGGCGCTGAGCGCCACCGAGGACGCTTTTCGGGCGGCTCTGAAGGCCGTCTAGCCACCTGAAATCCTTTTGGTTTTTGCCCGGAGTTGGGGTGCCCTGGGCCCGCTTGACCCCCCCAGGGGCCCATGCTACATGGCCGCCGCGCTCCGGGAGAACTCGCCCCTGCGGCGACTGGAAATGACGCGATGTTGCTCGGCCCGGAGGAACGCAAACAGCTGAAGCTGGCCAGCCGCGTGAGCGCGGTGGGCATCGAGTTGGTCCTGGCGGTCTGCCTGGGCTACTTCGGCGGACGCTGGCTCGACGGACGGCTCGACACCGCACCTCTCCTCGCCTATCTGGGCCTCGTCCTGGGCATGCTCGCCGGCTTCCGCGGCCTGTGGTATGCGGCCCGCCGGTTCGACCCGGACCGCATCGAGAACGACTGAACGACTGCTGACGCACCGATGGACCTCCGCGACACACTCCGACGCATCACCCTCTACGTCCTGGGCGCCTCCGCGCTCCTGACGGTGGTGGCGTTCGTGACGCTCGGCCTCCACACGGGGATCGGCGCGGCGGTCGGCGCGGTGCTCGGCAGCCTCAACTGGATGGCCATGCGCTGGGTCGGCAAGCGCCTCGTCATCGCCAACGATCGTGGCCGCCTCGTGTGGGGTGGCCTGCTCGCGGTCAAGATGCTCGCGATGCTCCTCGTCGCCTGGGCGGTCTTGGCCACCGGGGTCGTCGACCCCATCGGATTCACCATCGGCCTGAGCGGCCTCGTGCTCGGGATTCTGGCTGGCGGCTTCCACGCCGCGCTGTTCGACGGTGGGGCCTCCCCCATCGACCCCGAAGCCGCAGACATGGCGGAGGAGAGCTGAGATGTCCGAGGGCAGCTACACCTGGTCGGAGAACCTGCTCCAGCCGGTCTACGAGAACTCCCAGAACGCCATGCACCTCATGGGCTGGCCGTTCAACGACGAGGGCAAGACCTGGGGCATGCTCGGCAGCCCGGTCGACATCGCCCACAACCCCGGCCACGGGACGCAGGCGCTCATCCACGTCGGCTTCGTGGTGATCCTGCTCGCGATCGTGTCCTTCTTCTCCTACTCGAAGATCAAGGACAAGCACGCCGCGCTGATCCCCGACGACACGCTGACGCTCCGGACGTTCGTGGAGCTCTTCGTGGGCACCGCCTACAACATGATGAAGGACATCATGGGCGGGAAGGCGGCGCGCTTCTTCCTGCCGCTCATCGGCACCTGCGCGTTCTTCATCCTCTTCTCGAACGCGATGGGCCTCGTGCCCGGCTTCGTGCCGCCGACGAGCTCGCTCAGCGTGACGCTCGCCTGCGCGATCATCATCTTCTTCGCCACGCACATCTTCGGAGTGAAGGAGCACGGCTTGCCGTACTTCAAGCACTTCTTCGGCCCCATCATCAAGTGGTACGCGCTGCCGCTGATGCTCCTGATGTTCGTGGTCGAGGTCATCAGCCATCTCGTGCGGCCCGCGTCGCTCGCGGTGCGCCTCATGGCCAACATGTTCGCCGATCACCTCGTGCTCAGCGTGTTCCTCGGGCTGGTGCCGTTCATCGTCCCCGTCCCGATCCTGCTGCTCGGCTCCCTCGTGGTGGTCGTGCAGTGCCTGGTCTTCTGCATCCTGTCCACCGTGTACATCGCGATGGCCATCGAGCACTCGGAAGACCACTGAAGCTCCCGGGCACGTCCGTGCCCTCCCGTCCCAATCAATCAGTGTTTCGTAGGGTCCGGCGGCCGGAGGCCGTCAGCTCAACCAGAGGTCCAACGGAGGCTCTCCCATGAAGAAGAAGATCCTTGCTCTGCTGTCGGGTTTCTCGACGCTCGCGCTCGCGTCCACCGCCTTCGCGCAGGACGCCGCGTCGAACAGCTACGACGCCAACATGTTCATCGCTCTCGCGGCGGGTCTCGGCATCGGGATCGCGGCGTTCGGCGGCGCGCTCGGCCAGGGCCGTGCGGCGGCGGCTGCGCTCGAGGGCATCGCTCGCAACCCCAACGCGTCGGGCAAGATCTTCGTCCCGATGATTCTCGGCCTCGCGCTCATCGAGTCGCTGGTCATCTACGCGCTCATCATCAGCTTCCAGCTGCTCGGCGCGCTCAGCTGAGCTCGACTGGCTCTTCGCCAGCCGGACCGGCTCGACGGCCCGGGTACCCCGTGTGGGTGCTCGGGTCTTCGTTTTCCGTCCACCCCCCTTTCCCTCGGGGCGTCGCGGCGCCATAATTCCCCGGTCATGGACGACGACGATCTCGCCGAGGAGCTGCGCCGAGACGACGGCGGGGCCGAGCCAGAGCCCGAGCCCGCCGCGGCGCCCCGCGTCCGGAGTGACCGCGACGAGCCCCGGATCCCCGCCTGGGCCAAGATCGGCGCGGTGTTCGTCCTGCTCGGGGGCGGCGTCGCGCTCCTGCTCTTCGGGACCTCGGCCTCGGACGCCTTCGTCTACAGCAAGCTCGTCAACGAGGTCATGAGCGAGCCCGACCGCTACGTGGGCCGTGAGCTCCGCGTCGAGGGACAGCTCCAGGAGGGCTCGGTCGAGTTCGAGAACCAGCCGAGCTGTGAGCACCGCTTCGTGCTCGCGCGCGAGGGCCTCCAGATGGCCGTCCGCTTCCCGCGCTGCGTCGTGCCCGACACCTTCCGCGACGACATGCCCATGGACGTCGTCGTGCAGGGTCAGCTCCAGACCGACGGCACCTTCCTCGCCAACCAGGTGATCCCGCGCTGCCCGTCCAAGTACGAGATGCGCGAGCGCCAGCAGAACGGCGAGGAGATGCCCCACTCGGCCGTCCCCGCCGGCGAGACGTCTTAGAGCACATCGCAAGACCCCTCCCGTCGCCTGGCCGGCGGGACGGGCCCCATCCGCGGCCGGTCGCTCCTCGAAAATACTCCGGCATTTCCTCGTCGCGCCCAACCACGGCTGGGACCCGTCGCGCTCGGCCACGCTCGGTCCGGGTTCTCGAGATGGGCTCTAGCCTTCAGGCCTCGAGCAGGCGGACGCCGCGCAGGTCCAGCGCGGTGCGCGCGCCCGTGCAGAAGCAGATGACCTTCAGCTCGTAGATCAGCGCCTCGAGCACCTGCACCGTCTCGTCCTCGCCCCGCATCGCCGCCTCGAGGAGGGGCGCGGCGAGGGCGGCGGCGTTGGCGCCGAGCGCGATGGCGACCGCGATGTCCATCCCGGTGCGCACGCCGCCCGAGCCGATCACCACACGATCGCCCATGGCGCGCCGGCAATGGAGGATGGAGTCCGCGGTGCGCACGCCGAAGCCCGCGAGCCGGCGACCGACCGCCGCCTGCTTGCTGTCGGGATCGCCGCGGAAGCTCTCGACCTTGGCCCAGCTCGTCCCGCCCGTGCCCGCCGTCTCCACCCCGTCGACGGGGAGATCGGCGATCTTGGCCGCGGTGCGCTGGCTGATGCCGGAGCCGACCTCCTTGAGGAGCACCGGGACGTCGAGGGTCTGCGCGACCTCGGCGATCTTGTCGAGCAGGCCGGAGAAGCGCGTGTCTCCTTCGGGCTGCACGGCCTCCTGGAGGGGGTTGAGGTGGAAGTTGAGCGCGTCCGCGCCCACCGCCTCGAGGGCCTCCTGGATCTGCGCCGCGTCGACCCCGTAGTTGAGCTGCACCGCGCCGACGTTGCCGAAGAGCAGGGGCAGCTCCGGCGCCGCCTCCTTCACGGCGAAGCTCGGGGCGAGCTCGGGCTTGACGATCATCGCGCGCTGCGAGCCGAGGGCCATGCCCACGCCGACCCGCGCCGCGGCCTTCGCCAGCGTGCGGTTCACCTCGCCGGCGCGATCGGTCCCGCCGGTCATCGCCCCGACCAGGATGGGCGCCCGCAGCGTCTTGCCGCAGAGCTCCGTGGTCAGGTCCACGTCCTCGAGGTCCAGCTCGGGCAGCGCGTCCATCTCGAGGGTGAACCGCCCGAGGCCGACGGCGGCCCCTCCGGAGCCGACCTCCTCGTTCAGCACGACGTCGAGGTGATGGTCTTTTCGGCGCTCCAACAGCGGTGCTTCTTCGCTCACCGCGCGGACCTTGCTTCCAGGCGCTCGCGCTTGCAAGCCCGGCATCGCTCGGGGTGACCTTGACGCGCCGAGGAGGCGGGGCGTAGACAGGCGCCGTGAGCGAAACGCCGGAGCTGCTCGCCGATGCGGAGGCCATCACGCGAAGCGTGCGGCGGATGGCGGCGTCGATCGTGGAAGAGGCGATGCGCAGCGGCGCGAAGAGCCCCGAGCGGCTCGCCATCGTCGGGATCCGCCGCGGCGGCGTGCCCATCGCCGAGATGCTCGCGCGCGAGATCGCGCTCGCGGAGGCCCTCGACGTGCCGACCGGGACGATCGACATCGCGCTCTACCGGGACGACGCGGCGACCGCGCTGCCGGATCCCAAGATCGGGCCCAGCGCGATCGACTTCGACGTGCGCGGGCGAGACGTGGTGCTCGTCGACGACGTGCTCCAGACGGGGCGCACGGTGCGCGCGGCGATCGACTGCCTGCTCGACTACGGCCGGCCGCGCCGGGTGTGGCTCGCGGTGCTCTTCGACCGGGGCGGGCGGGAGCTGCCGATCGCGGCCGACTTCGTGGGCCGACCGGTGGAGATCGACGAGGACGCGAAGCTCGAGGTGATCCTCGACGACGACGGCACGCCCACCGCGGCCAAGGTGAGCGGCGCGAGCCGGGAGGGGGCGCGATGACCCGGCCTTTCCGTCACAAGCACCTCCTCGGCATCGAGGGGCTCGAGCCGCAGGACGTCATCCAGATCCTCGACACGGCCGAGGTGTTCTTCGAGGTCTCACGCCGACCCGTCCGCAAGGTGCCCACGCTCCGCGGCAAGACGGTCATCAACCTCTTCTACGAGGCCTCCACGCGGACGCGCACCAGCTTCGAGCTCGCCGGCAAGCGACTCAGCGCGGACGTGGTGAACATCTCGACCTCCACCTCGAGCGTGAAGAAGGGCGAGACCCTGCTCGACACGGTCCGCACCCTCGAGGCGATGCACCCCGACGTGGTCATCATGCGGCACGGGGCGAGCGGCGCGCCGCACTTCGTGTCCGAGCGCGTCGGCTGCTCGGTGGTCAACGCGGGCGACGGGCAGCACGAGCACCCGACGCAGGCGCTGCTCGACGCCTTCACCATCCGCCGCAAGCTCGGCACGCTCGCGGGGCTCACGGTGACGATCTGCGGCGACGTGGCGCACTCCCGCGTCGCGCGGAGCAACGCGCTGCTCTTCTCGCTCTTCGGCTCCAAGGTGCGCATCGTCGGCCCGCGCACGCTCCTGCCGCCCATGGGCGAGAGCCTGGGCGTGGAGGTCTTCGATCGGCTCGAGCCCGCGCTCGAGGGCGCGAACGTGGTGATGGTGCTGCGCATCCAGCAGGAGCGGCTCGCGGGCGCGCTCTTGCCGAGCCTGCGCGAGTACAGCCGCACGTTCGGCATCTCTCCGCGCAGCCTCGCGGCGGCGCCGGACGACGCGCTGATCATGCACCCGGGCCCGATGAACCGCGGCGTCGAGATCGAGCCGAGCGTGGCCGACGGCGCGCGCAGCCTCGTGCTCGACCAGGTCGAGGCGGGGCTCGCGGTGCGCATGGCCGTCCTCTATCAGCTCGCCGGCGAGGCGGGATCGGCGCCGGCGAGAGCATGAGAACCATCCTGACGGGGCTCCAGAAGATCGCGGACTCGGATCCGGACGCGCTCTTCCACATCCGCGGCAAGGTCGGCCTGCTCGCGCACCCGGCCAGCGTCGACGAGGATCTGAGCCACGCGCGCGACGTGCTCCTCGCGGCCGGCGCCGACCTGCGCGCGCTCTTCGGCCCCGAGCACGGCTTCGGCGGCGAGGCGCAGGACATGATCGGCGTGGGCGACGCGTCCATCGACGGGGTGCCGATCCACTCGCTCTACGGCGCGACGGAAGAGACGCTCTCGCCCCAGCCCGAGCACCTCGAGGGGCTCGACGTCGTGGTGGTGGATCTGCAGGACGTCGGCAGCCGCTACTACACGTACGTGTGGAGCTGCGCGCTGATGCTGAAGGCGGCGGCCAAGCAGGGCGTGCGCACGCTCGTGCTCGACCGGCCGAACCCGCTCGGCGGCGTGCACGTGGAGGGCGCGCCGCAGCGCGAGGGCTTCCGCTCGTTCGTGGGGCTCTACGACGTGTCGGTGCGGCACGGGATGACCGTCGGCGAGATCGCCAAGATGGTGTGCGCGCTCGAGGGGATCGACCCCGCGCTGCTGCACGTGGTCGAGATGCGCGGCTGGGATCGCGGCATGACCTTCGAGCAGACGGGGCTGCCGTGGGTGCTCCCGTCGCCGAACATGCCCACCCTCGACACGGCGCGCGTCTACCCGGGCGGCTGCGTGATCGAGGGGACGGCGCTGAGCGAGGGGCGCGGCCTGACCCGCCCGTTCGAGATCTGGGGCGCGCCCGGGCTCGACGGCGGCGCGCTGGCCGAGCGCGCCCCGATCGACGGCGCCGCGCTGCGGCCGACCACGTTTCAGCCGACGTTCCAGAAGCACGCGGGCCAGATCTGCGGCGGGGTGCAGGTGCACGTCACCGACCCCGAGTTCTTCCAGCCCTACGCCGCCTACCTGCGCCTGATCGCGGAGGCGGCGAAGCTGCTCGGAGACGACTTCGCGTGGCGGCCCGATCCCTACGAGTTCATCGGTGACGTGCCCGCGGTCGATCTGCTGACCGGCGGCCCGGAGTATCGCGCCGCGGTCGAGGGCAGGGCGGATCTCTCCGAGGTGCTCGAGGCCGAGCGGGCCGGCGCGCGGGCGTTCCGCGAGCGCCGCCGCGAGTGGCTGATCTACTGAGAGACCATGAGCTCTCCGAGCAGAGGCATCGACATCACGTCGAGCGTGATCGTGCGGCGGCCTCCGGCGGAGGTCTTCGCGTTCATCGCCGACCCCGAGAACAACCCCAGGTGGCAGAAGGGCATGAAGAGCTGCCGCATCACCTCGGAGGGCCCGTTCGAGCTGGGCGCGACCTACGCGCAGGAGGCTCGCTTCCTCGGCAAGAAGATCGAGACCCTCTTCGAGGTCACCGCGTTCGAGGCGGGGCGCATGATCGAGATCACCAGCACGTCGGGCACGTTCCCGATCCAGGTGCGCCGCAGCGTGGAGCCGGTCCCGGAGGGCACGCGGGTCCGTGCGCGCGTGCAGGGCGATCCCACCGGCGTCTTCGCGCTGGCGAAGCCCCTCATGAAGCGCATGGTGAAGAGCTCGGTCGATGGAGACTACGCGCGGCTGAGGTCGCTGCTCGAGGGAGATGATCGCGCATGAAGACCCGCACCCGACGCTCGCTGGCGCTGCTCTCGGTCCTGACCCTCTTCGGCTGCGATCCCACGCGCGCGGAG
>SHBB01000326.1 GCA_004213565.1 Sandaracinaceae bacterium | reverse complement strand
GGCTCGCCCACGACCTGGCGGCGCTCGGGCTGACCGTCGCGGAGTTCCGCCTGGTCGGGGAGGTGATGCGATCCGACGGGCTGCGTCAGAGCGAGCTGGCGGCGCTGCTCGGGGTGACGGCGCCGACCGTCTCGGCTGCGGTGCAGCGCCTCGAGAAGGCGGGCGTGCTGACGCGGGAGAAGGACGCGTCGGATCCGCGCGCGCGAGTCGTGCGCATCGCGGCGGGGGCGCCGCTCGAGACCGGGCTCGACGTGCTCGATGGCCTCGAGGAGCGCGCCGTCGCGTCGCTGTCCGCTCGCCAGCGCGCGCAGCTCCCGAGGCTGCTCGATCGCATGACGGCCGCCCTTCAGCTCACGGAGTAGACGATGTCCACCGCGACTCACTCGCTCCCGGATCGCGCGCGCGCCTGGAACGTGGCGATGACCGCCGCGCCGGGTGACCTGGATCTCCGGATCCCCGCCGACGACGTCGTGGGGACGATCCCCGCGGGGCTCCGCGGAGGGCGGCTCCTGTCGAACGGGCCCGGCTGGACCCACATCGGCGAGCGCCTCGCGCACCCCTTCGATGGTCATGGATACGTGCGCAGCTACGCGTTCGACGAGGACGGCGGGGTGTCGCTGCGCGCGCGCTTCATCCGCACCCGCGTCTTCGAGGACGAGCAGCGGGCGCAGCGCATCGTGCACCGGGGCTTCGCGACGAACCCGTCGGATCGGTTCTGGCAGAACGTCGGCTACGGCGCGCCGCGGAACGTGGCCAACACGACGATCGTCCGCTGGGGCGACCGGCTGCTGGCGGGCTGGGAGGGAGGCCCGCCGCACGCGCTCGATCCGGTGACGCTCGAGACCCGCGGGCCCGACTCGTTCGGCGGTCTCATCGAGGGTCAGGCGACGCTGGCGCACATGCACCGCGACGCCGCGCGCGACCGCCTCATCCTGTGCAGCGTCGCCGCGGGGCGACACACCGGGATCACGTTTCGGGAGGTCGACGCGGACGACCAGCTGGTGCAGACGCGGCAGGCGCAGCTGCCCGGGATGACCTTCGCGCACGACTTCGCGTTCAGCGATCGCTGGTACGTGCTGGGGGGCAACCCGCTCGCGCTGAAGCCGTGGCGCTTCGCGCGCAGCATGGTCGGGGCCGGCACGCTGCTGGAGTCGGTGCGGGTCGACACCTCGAAGCCGGGGGAGCTGGTGCTGCTGCCGCGCGACGCGGAGGGGCCGGTGCGGCGCGTGCGTCTGCCGAAGCCGACGTTCGTGGTGCACTTCGCCAACGCGTTCGAGCGGTCGGACGGCGCGCTCGTCGTGGACGCGTGCGTGTTTCACGACTTCGATTTCGGCGAGGAGTTCGGCTACTCCGGCCCGCACCGCCCGCTCGACCCCTCCCTCCCGGAGGCCCGCGGCACGCAGCGGCTCTACCGGATCACGATCCCCGACGGCGCCGAAGAGGCGACGTGGGAGGCGCTGGTGCCCCACGGCGTCGACTTCCCGCGCATCGACGCAGACCACGAAGGGCGAGAGACGCGGACCCTCGTCGGCGCCTGCCGCGCGGACACGCGGTTCAGCGATCCGTTCGACAGCGTGATCGCCATCGACCTCGAGGCCGCAGGGCGCGCGCACGCGCTCTGGACCGCGCCGCGTGACGTGTTCGTCGGCGAGCCAGTGCTGGCGCGCGCAGGGGAGGGCGAGCCACCGCACGTCATCGCGATCCTCTCGGACGGGCTCGAGGATCGCACCACGCTCGTGGTCTTGCGCGCCGATGCGCTCGAGCGCGGTCCGGTCGCGAGGGTGTCGCTCCCGCTGATGCCGATCGCGTTCCACGGGGACTGGGAAGCGCGGCCGTGATCAGGCGCGACGGATCAGGCGGTGGTCGTGAAGAGCGCCGTGCACTCCGGCACGCGCCGCCAGCCGTGCGCGCGGATCTTCTCCACGAGCGGCGCGCCGAAGAACGCGCCCATCACCTGCGCCGCGGCGTCCACGGTCTCGAACGCGTAGTCGCTCCGCCACCACGTGCGCGCGAAGCCGTGCTTCGTCTCGAGGTGCGCGAAGTACTCGTCGAGCGCGGGGTGCTCGCGCGGCGTCTCGTGGCCCGTACCGAGCGTCTCGAGGATGGCGATGGTGCCGCCGACCGCGGTGACGCGACGCATCTCGGCCACGGCGCGGTCCACCTCGTCTTCCCAACCCTCCGGCATCCAGTGGCGGAAGTGACCGAAGACCCAGCCCGCCGTCGCCACGTCGACCGAGGCGTCCTCGAGGGGCAGCTCGCGCGCGTCGGCGAGGTGGAAGCTGACGCGCTCGGAGACGCCGTCGGTCTCGAGGCGCGCTCGCGCCACCTCGAGCATCGGCGCGGCGCGCTCGACGAGGTGCACGTGCGCGGCGCGGGGCGCCATCCAGCGGGCGAGTCGGCCGGTCCCGGCGCCGACGTCGACGATGCGCTTGCCGTCGAAGGGCACCGCGGCCTCGAAGGCGCGCCGCAGGGTGCCTTCCGTGTCCTCGGCCGCGATCAGCGCGTCGTAGGACTCGGCGCGCTCCTCGTACATGCGGGCCTGGGCGTCGTTGCGATCGGTCATCGAGCCACTTAGCCCAGATTCGGCCCGCGCGCTCCCGGACTCGCGCAGGCGATGAGACGCCGGGCTCTGATAGGCTGACGGGATGGGGACGCCGACGGTGGAGGGGGTGGCGCGGCCCGCGGTGGCGGAGGCCGCGGAGGTCACGCGCCTGGTGCGCGGCCTGCGCTGGATCGCGCGCTCGGCGGTGCGGACGTTCTACAGCTCGGTCGAGGCGACGGGGTTGGAGAACGTGGACCCGGCGCGGCCGACCCTCTACGCGCCGACGCACCCGAACTCGATCATCGATCCGCTCCTGGTCGCGCTCTTCGAGGAGCGCCCGATCTGCTTCGTCGCGCGCGACGGGCTCTTCGACGTGCCGGTGTTCGGCGCGGTCTTGCGGGCGGTCGGCGCGATCCCCGTCGCGCGCCGGAGCGACCACGCGGGCGAAGAGGTCGACCACGGCGCGATGTTCTCGGCGTGCCGCGAGGCGCTCGCGAGCGGCAAGGTGCTCGTGCTGTTCCCCGAAGGCAAGACGCACGGGCGGCTGCGGGTGGAGCGGCTGAAGACGGGGCTCGCGCGGATCGCGCTCGACGCGCCGCCGGACACGCAGATCATCCCCATCGGCCTGAACTACCTGGTCCGCCACGCCTTCCGGTCGGACGTGCACGTGGCCTTCGGAGAGCCCATCGCGCCGACCGGGACCGTCGCCGAGCTGACCGAGCGGGTGGCCGACACCCTCCGGCGCCTGACGGTGCACATCGAGCGCGAGGACGACGAGCGGCTGATCGCGCAGGTGACGGCGATGATGGCCGAGGTGCGGGCGCACGAGGGCCTCGATCAGGAGGCGTCGCCCGCGGACCGCGTCGCGCTGGCGCAGCGGGTGGTCGACGCCTATCGCTGGCTCGGGGAGCGTGACCCCGAGCGCACGGCCACGCTGCGGGCGCGGATCCAGGCGCTGCTCGAGGAGCGCGCGGAGCTCGGCCTCGGGGGCGAGCGGCCCGCGCTGCAGCACCGCGGAGAGCGACGCATCGCGCGGCGGTGGGCGGACGACCCGGTGACCTTCGTGCTCGGCGCGCCGGTCGCGCTCTACGGCATCGTGAACAACGCGTTGCCGTACCTGGCGCTCCGCGTGCTGCTCGGGATCGCGCCGCCGAGCTTTTATCGTGGCGCGCTCGTGCGGCTCGGCGGTGGGCTGGCCATCTTCGCGCTCGCGTACGCCGCGCAGACCGCCGTCGTGGCCACCTACGCGCCCGCGCTCGCGCCGCTCTACGCGCTCTCTCTGGTCCCGAGCGCCTTCTTCGCGCGCCGCTACCTCGCGGAGCTCCGCCTGCACCGAGTCGGCCCGCGCCGCCTCTTCCGCATGGTCAAGCACCGCGGGCGGCTGGCCTACCTGCGCGCCGAGCGAGACGACCTCGCGGCGGAGCTCGCCGAGCTGCGCCGCGAGTACCTCGCCCGCTGAGTGGCTCAGGTGGCCAGGAAGCCGCCGTCGACGATCATCTCGGCGCCGGTCATGAAGCTCGACTCGTCCGACGCGAGGAAGAGCGCCGCGTTGGCGATGTCCCGCGCCTCTCCGAGCCGACCGATCGGGAGCGAGTCGCCGATCGACTTCTTCGACGCGTCGTCCAGGTAGGGCGCCTGGAGCGGGGTGTCGATCATGCCCGGGTGGATGATGTTGCAGCGGATGTTCTTCGATCCGAACTGCACCGCGATCGACTTCGCGAGGCCGATCAGGGCGCTCTTGGCCGCGGTGTAGGAGTCCTGCGCGAGGGTGAAGCCCACGAGCGCGCTGATGGAGCCGACGTAGATGATCGAGCCGCCGCCGGACTTCTCGAGCGCGGGGATGCCGTGCTTGGCGAGCAGGAAGGGGCCGCGCAGGTTGATCGCCTGGACGCGATCCCAGTCCTCGACCGTGGTGTCGACGACCGACTTGTCCTTGTCTTTCCAGAGCACGCCGGCGTTGGCGTAGAGGACGTGGACCGCGCCGAAGCGCTCCATCGCCGCGTCGACCGCGCCCTTCACGGCCGCCTCGTCCGAGACGTCGCCCTGCACGAAGAGCGCCTCGCCGCCCGCCTCCTCGACCTGCTTCACGGTGTCGCCGCCCGCGTCCGCGTTCAGGTCGAGCACGACGACCTTGGCGCCTTCGCGCGCGAAGAGGACCGAGGCCTCGCGGCCCATGCCGAGGCCGCCGCCCGTGATGATCGCAACCTTGTCCTTCAGACGCATCGTCGACTCCTTCGTGAGAGGGAGCGGGACGGTAGCAGAGCGCGGGGCGGCTCACCCGAGCCAGAGACGCGCGGCCCACACGAGCGCGAACGTCAGCGCCCCGACGAAGAGGGCGGCGACGGCGAGCAGCACGAACGGCAGCAGGGAGGGGCGCTTGGGCGACGGAGGCGCGGCCATCGGCGGCGCGGGCTGCTGCGGCGGCGGCGTGAACGAGGGCCGGACGTGATCCCGGTCCCAGAGCGTCGTCGCCGCGGACTCCTCGGTCGTCTCCGCGCCGAAGGCCTCGAAGCGGGTCTGCACGTGCGGCACCGTCGGATCGGGGGCGAGCGGGGCGACGGCGCGGAGCTGCTCCAGGTGCTTCGCGATCTGCATCGGATCCTGGGGCCGCGTCGCGGGGTCCTTGCGGAGAAGCGCGTCGACGAAGTCGTCCAGCTCCGGCGGCACGTCGCCCACCCGCTCACTGACCCGAGGGGCCGGCTGCTTCACCTGCGCCATCAGGGTCCGCATGGGGTTGCCCGAACGGAAGGCAGGTTGACCCACGATCATGTCGTAGACGATGAGCCCGAGCGCGTAGATGTCCGTTGCCGGGCCGATCGGCCCCTTGGTCGCCGCCTCGGGGCTCATGTAGCTCGGCGTGCCGACGAAGCGGCCGTCCTGGGTGAGCGAGTCCGCGTCGTCCCCGTCGCCGAGCTCCGGTACGGTCAGCTTCGCGATCCCGAAGTCGAGCACCTTCGCGGTTCCGTCGGCGCAGAGGAAGATGTTCGCCGGCTTGAGGTCGCGGTGAAGGACCCCCTTCTCGTGGGCGGCGGCGAGGCCGCGCGCCACCTGCGCCCCGACGTCGAGCGCGCGGTCGAGGGGGAGCGCGCCGTCCTCGCGCAAGGTCCGGGACAGGCTGCGCCCCTCGAGCAGCTCCATCGCGAGATAGAGCTCGCCCGTCTCGTCGTCTCGGCCGAAGTCGTACAGGGTCACGACGTGCGGGCTGGAGACGCGACCGGCCAGCTTGGCCTCGCGCATGAAGCGCTTCGACGCGGTCTCGGTGCGCTTGTCGGCCCGGATCACCTTCACCGCGACGAGGCGGTCGAGCCCGATCTGCTCCGCCTCGTAGACCTTGGCGTTCCCGCCCTGTCCGAGCAGCCCGAGGATGCGGTAGCGACCGGCGACCGTCCGCCCGCTGAAGGTCAGGGCTTCTTCGAATTCCCCCGGCTCGACGGGACGCGACATCAGAGGTCGCCATCGTACCCGACCGGGCGCGCAGGCGTCACGTGCGGCGGGGCGGGCGCGGGCTCGGCGGAGGGAGCGACGCGCGGCGTGCGCTTCGTCTCCGCCAGCCAGGCCCGGATGGCGTCGGCGAGGATCAGGGCCACGAAGGGGACGAACTGGGCCGCGATCACGTCCGCGCTCTCCGAGCCGCCCGGGCCGTAGCGGAGGTAGCTCAGCGGGAGCAGGAGCGAGAGCGCGAGGATGCCGCGGCTCCCCGCCAGCACCCCCAGGGCCAGGACCGGGAGCACGTACCAAGGGTGGATGACGCGCGAGAGGAGCAGGTAGCCGACGAAGGCCGCGGCCAGGGATCCGACGAAGCGGCGCTGTCCGTCGTCCTGACCCAGCGCGACGACCAGGAGCCAGCCGATCGTGGCCGCGCTGAGCCAGGGCATGAGCGCCGCGTCGACCGGCGGCGTGACCCCCTCGACGTAGCCCATCAGATCGCGGGCCGCGTAGTAGACCGGGGCGTTGAACGAGAAGCGCTCCGCGTAGAGGGAGAGCGACTCGCGGAGGTGCGGCCAGAGCGACTCGCTCGCGAACGGGACGAACGCCGCCGCCACCACGCCGAAGCTGGCGAGCGCGAACGGCGCGGCGCGCTTCGCGTCGAGCCGCCTCGCGAGGTGCACGAGGAACACGGGCCCGAGGATCAGCGCGGTCAGCTTCGCGCTCGCGGCGAGGCCGAGATACGCGCCCGCCCTGGCGGGGCGCTCCTTCAGCGCCTCCCCCACCGCGAGCAGGAGCAGCGGGACCATCAAGGCCTCGGTGTGCCCGCCGGCCGCGACCTCCCAGTAGACGAGCGGGTTCCAGGCGTAGAGGAGCGCCCAGCCGCGGGGCCGGCCGAGCTGACCGAGCAGCCCCATGAGCGCCCAGATGGCCAGCAGGTCCGCGAGGGAGAAGAGCCCGCGCAGCAGCCGCTCGGCCGGCACGTGGAGCGCGTCGCCCAGCGTCCACGCGGCGCCGAAGGTCAGCTGCGCCAGCGGCGGATAGACGCTGTAGTAGTCCGGCGAGTTCAGCTCGGAGAGCGACGCGGGATCGACGGGCGGCTCGGACCAGGTGGCGACCTCGCTCGGCCGGTGCGCGTAGGGGTCGACGCCCTGGGCGACGAGCGCGCCATCCCACACGTAGCGGTGCACGTCGTCCGAGAGCGAGGGGGGCGCCGCCAGCGCGGCGAGGCGGAGGAGCGCCGCGACGCCCAGCGTGCCCAGGGTCAGCGCGCGCGGGCTGGGGCGGCCGCGCAGCCAGCGCCGGCCCAGCAGGAACAGCGCCACGGCCGACGCGGCGACGAGCCCCAGCCAGAGGGGGATCGCGTCGCGCGCCGGGATCCCCTGCGCGAAGGCCGCGGTCGCGGCGGCCACGCCCAGGGCGGCCCACAGCGGCCATCTCGTCCGTCGCGCCATGCCCACCGTACGAGGCGAGCATGAGGCCGTTTCATCACGGACGCCCCCTTCTTTCCTGCCCGTCAGTTCAGTCAGCAGCGGATTGTGTGATATATACTGTAGAGCGTTTCCTCTCATCGAGGCTGGGGTTGACCGAGCGAAGAGTCCTGATCGTGGATGACATGGCGGCGGTGGTGCGGACGACGCGCCGCTGGCTCATGCGAGCTGGGTACGAGGTCCGCTCCGCCCTGGACGCCGAGGCCGCGCTCTCCGAGGCGGAGGCGTTCCGCCCGCACTGCGTCCTGCTCGACGTGCAGCTGGGCGAGCGCGCCGGACCGGAGGTGGCCGAGGCCCTGCGCGAGCGGCTGCCGGGGGTGGAGATCGTCCTGACCAGCGGAGGCGAGGCGCCGGTCGGCTGGCGGGGGCGGTTCTTCGAGAAGACGTCCGGGCCACACGCCCTGCTCGACGCGCTCGAGGCGGCGACGGACGCCTCCGGCGTGTCGTAGGGCGCGGCGGGGGGATGCGAGCGTGGGCCGGCCGGCGTAGAGTCGGCGCCCATGTCGGACCACGCCCGCATTCTGGTCACCTCGGCGCTGCCGTACGCGAACGGACCCATCCACCTCGGCCACCTGGCCGGCGCGTACCTGCCCGCCGACGTCTTCGTCCGCTACCACCGCCTCCGCGGCAGCGACGTCGTCTACATCTGCGGCTCGGACGAGCACGGCGCCGCGATCGTCATCCGCGCCAAGAAGGATGGCGTCACGCCGCAGGAGATCGTCGACCGCTACCACGCGATGGCGGAGAAGGACTTCGCCGCGTTCGGGATGAGCTTCGACCACTACGGTCGCACCAGCTCGCCCGCGCACCGCGACACCAGCCGCGCGTTCTTCCGCACGATGGCGGAGAAGGGCGCGTTCATCACGAAGACGGAGAAGCAGCTCTACGACCCCGAGGCGAAGCTCTTCCTCGCCGACCGCTTCGTGGTGGGCACGTGCCCGAACCCGGACTGCAACCACCCGAACGCGTACGGGGACCAGTGCGAGAAGTGCGGCCGCACCCTCAGCCCGAGCGAGCTGATCGACCCGCGGAGCACCCTCAGCGACGCCACGCCGGAGCTCCGCGACGTGACGCACTGGTACCTGCCGCTCGGCGCGCACCAGGATCGCATCTCCGCCTGGATCGACACCAAGACGCACTGGAAGAGCAACGTGCTCGGCCAGATCAGGTCGTGGCTCACGGCGGGGCTCGGGGATCGCGCGATGACCCGCGACCTGCCGTGGGGCGTCCCGGTGCCCGAGGACGTCGCGGAGGCGGCCGGCGTCGATCCCGAGGGCAAGGTCCTCTACGTCTGGTTCGACGCGCCCATCGGCTATGTCTCCGCCACCCGCGAGTGGGCGGAGAAGCTCGGCGACGCCGAGCGCTGGAAGACCTACTGGCAGTCCGAGGACACCCGGCTGATCCATTTCATCGGCAAGGACAACATCGTCTTCCACACCATCAGCTTCCCGCTGATGCTGATGCTGCACGGCGACTACGTGCTGCCGGAGAACGTCCCGGCGAACGAGTTCTTGAACCTCGAGGGCGAGAAGCTCTCGACGAGCCGCGGCTGGGCGGTGTGGCTGGGCGAGGCGCTCGAGGCGTTCCCCGCCGACTACCTCCGCTACTCGCTGTTGCGCAGCCTGCCGGAGACGAAGGACGCCGACTTCACGTGGGCCGACTTCCAGGCGCACGTGAACAACGAGCTGGCCGACAACTTCGGTAACTTCTGCAACCGCACGCTGCAGTTCGCCGCGAAGTACTTCGACGGGAACGTGCCGCCGCTGACCGACCCGTCGGACGCGGACCGCGAGGCGCTCGCCGCGCTCGCCGCCTTCCCGGCCAAGATCGGCGCGCTCATCGACGAGAGCAAGATGCGCGACGCCATCCAGGAGCTGATGAACCTCGGCCGGATGGGCAACAAGTACTTCAACGACAGCGAGCCGTGGGCCACCCGCAAGAGCGACATGGCGAAGTGCGGCAACACCATCCACGTCAGCCTCCAGATCTGCGCGTCGCTCTCGATCCTCGTCGACCCGTTCCTGCCCTTCACCGCCAAGACCCTGCGAGGGATCCTGAAGCTCGACGGGGTGCGCTCGAGCGAGGCGCGCGCCGAGGGAGGCACGCTCGGCTGGGACGCGGCCGCGAAGCCGCTCCTCGAGGCGGGCCACGCGCTCGGTGAGCCGGAGATCCTGGTCCGCAAGATCGAGGACGAGGCGATCCAGGCGCAGCGCGATCTGCTGGAGCAGCGCGCCGCCGAGGCGAAGGCGGGAGACGGAGACGGGCCGCCCTACGCCGAGCTGAAAGACACCATCGTCTACGACGACTTCGCGAAGCTCGATCTGCGCATCGGCGTGGTGAAGCACGCGGAGAAGGTGAAGAAGTCGAAGAAGCTCATCCGCTGCGAGGTGGATCTCGGCTTCGAGCAGCGACAGATCCTCGCGGGCGTGGCCGAGCACCTCTCCCCCGAGGACCTGATCGGCAAGCGCGTGGTGGTCGTCGCCAACCTGGCGCCGCGCAAGATGATCGGGCTCGAGAGCCAGGGCATGTTGCTGATGGCCGAGGACCGCGAGGGCAAGCTGGTGCCGGTGAGCGCGGACAGCGAGGCCGGCGCGACGGTGAGCTGAGCGTGCCGCTCGACGCGCGCGTCGAGGCCGCAGCGCGCGGCCGGATCGACGATCGAATCCGGGCCGCGCGCGTCGCGGCGGCGGCGGCCTTCGCGGCGTGGCGTGTGCTCGTCGACGGTCACCTCTCCCGCAACGAGGAGCGCACCCTCCGGAGGGTGCTGCGCGAGGACTTCGAGGAGGACGAGCTCGAGGTGATCGTCGAGCTCCTCCGGGCGCACGGCCCCGCGCTCGCCGCCACCCGCCCGTCGGAGTGGGCGCACACCCTCGGTCCGTGGCTGCTGCGAGAGCGTATCGCGCAGGAGAACGAGTACGAGACCTTCGTCGCCCAGAGCCTCGCCGTCCGCTGGCCTCTGCCCATCGATGGAGGCGCGCGCACCCGCTGGGACGCCGAGGATCTCGACTGGGACCGAGAGCACCTGAAGATCGGCGGCGAGCACGGGATGCACTCGATGACCATCCCGTGGCGGCACGTGGAGTCGCTCGAGCCGGTGGACCCCTGGCCCCAGCTGCTGCTCGAGTGGAAGGACCTGGCCGGGGTCGCGCACGCGCGCCTCACCCCGCGCGGCGACGCGGCGGCGTTCGCGGACCGGGTGAGCGACCTGATCGACGAGGCCAAGCGCCGCGTCCCCACGGCCGACGACCGGGTGCGAGCTGGCTGGCTCGCGCACCCCGACGCGTCGTGGGAGCCGGTGGAGCACTGGCCCGGCGAGGCGCCGCTGCCCCAGGCGAGCTACCGGACGGCGCCGCAGAAGCCCGAGGAGGTCCTCGCGCATCGACCCGCGCGCGGGGGGCTGCACACGCTCCTGGCGTGGCTCGCGTCGGGGCCGGAGCGGCCGTGGCGCACGGAGATCGTCGAGGCGAAGCTGACCGCGCGTCACCTCTACGTGCGGCGTCGGCGCGGCGGCCTCGAGCGCGTCCCGGTGGCGACGCTGCGCGCCCGGCGCGGCGACACGG
>SHBB01000325.1 GCA_004213565.1 Sandaracinaceae bacterium | reverse complement strand
CCGGCACCCTCAACTCGCGCCTGACGATGCCGCTGACCACGCCGGGCACCTACCGGATCGTCGCCACCAGCTACCGCGCGGGCGAGGTCGGGCCGTACGAGCTGAAGCTGCTCACCCAGCGCGGCGATCCGCAGGCCGCGGCCGCCCCGAGCGGCGGGCCCGAGCAGCGCATCGAAGGGAGCCTCGCGCAGGGCGACACGACGCTGCAGAGCGGAGAGTTCATGGACGAGCACCGCTTCGAGTGGCCGGCGGGGACGCGCGTGCACATCGAGGCGCAGTCGAGTGACTTCGACAGCTACCTGATCGTGCACCCGCCCAGCGGTCCGCAGCGGGACAACGACGATCTCCGGCCGGGGCAGTCGCTCGACGCGGGGCTGGATCTCCAGGTCGATCAGGGCGGGACCTATCGCGTGATCGTCACGAGCTATCAGCCGGGCGAGACGGGGAGCTACGCGTTGGTCATCCGGGGCGCGCCCGCGACGACGCCGACGGCGCCCGCGCAGGCGAACGGGAGCGGCGCGACCCCCACACCGACGCCGACACCGACGCCCAGCCCCACACCGGCCGCGGCGCCGGCTGGGGCGCGCACGGAGACCGGCACGCTCGCCCAGGGCGATCGCACGCTCGAGAGCGGCGAGTTCGCCGACGCCTTCACCATGTCCTTCACGCCGCAGAGCGCGGTCCAGATCCGGCTCGAGTCGAGCGACTTCGACACCTACCTGATCGTGCGCTCGCCGAGCGGGCACCAGGAGGACAACGACGACTTCGCGGCCGGACAGTCGCTGAACAGCGGGCTCGACCTGCCGGTGGCCGAGCCGGGGGACTACACGATCACGGTCACGAGCTACCGGCCCGGGGAGACGGGGAGCTACCGGCTCGTGGTGACGGAAGGCCCGAGCGTGGTCGCGCCGCCCAGCGCGCCGAGCGCGCCCGGGACTCCGGCCGCCAGCCCCGGCGAGGCCGGGCGCGTGTGGGGGCTCTTCGCGGGCATCACCGACTACCCGGGGAGCGTCAACGATCTCCCCGAGTGCGCGAACGACGCGCGCAAGCTGGCCGAGGCGGTGCGGAACCAGGGCAACATGCCGCAGAGCCAGGAGTTCTTGTTCACCGACGCGCAGGCGACGACGGCGAACCTGCGCCAGGCGATGCAGACCATCACGCAGCGCATCCGCCCCGACGACGTGCTCGTGTTCTTCTACTCGGGGCACGGCGGCCAGACCGACTCCTCGAGCGACCCGCGCGAGCTGGACCGCCAGGACGAGTACCTGCTGATGCACGACGGGCGCATGATGGACGACGAGCTGGGGCGGCTCTTCGACGGGCTGAACGCGCGCGTCGCGCTGGTGGCCATCGACGCCTGCTTCGCGGGCGGCTTCGCGAAGGACGTCATCACCCGGCCCGGCCGCGTCGGCATGTTCTCGAGCGAGGAGGACGTCACGAGCGCGGTCGCGGGGCGCTTCCAGGCGGGCGGCTACCTCTCGCACTTCCTGCGGCTCGGCATCAACGGCGAGGCCGACAACGATCCGCACAACGCCATCCTCACCGTGGGCGAGCTGACCCACTACACCTGGCGGCAGTTCGGCCAGCACGCGTCCGACGTGCGCATGTCGATGGGCTACCAGCACCTGGTGGTCGACCGGGGCGCCGTGCAGACGAGCGAGGTGCTCTGGGCGTCGCGCCGCTGAGCGCGTTGCGACACATCGCGCCATCCATCCCGCGAATCACGCCAGCGAGGGGGCTCTGCCGGGCGGAACCGTACTTCTCACCGACGATCAGGAGCGCGGCGATGGAGGGGTGGCGGGCCATGACGCCCGACGCCACCAACGCTTGCCCGTAGTCCCCGAGAAACCAAACCCCATGCACACCCGAGCCACTCTCCTCGCCCTCTGCCTGCTCTCCGCCTGTGGTGGCGAGTCGGGGCCCCTCGACGCCGCCGCCCTCGACGCCGCCGCCCTCGACGCCGCCCTGGACGCGCAGGTCGGCGTCTGCGGAGACGGGATCGTCGATGAAGGGGAGCGCTGCGACGGCGACTGCCCGATCGCGTGCGACGACGGCGTGGCCTGCACGCTCGACACGCTCGTGGGCGCGGCCGCGACCTGCGACGCCCGCTGTGCCTCGGCGCCGATCGAGGCGTGCGTGGACGGCGACGGCTGCTGCGCCGACGGCTGCGACGTCACGACCGACGACGACTGCTCGGCGTCCTGCGGCGACGGCGTGGTGCAGCCGCCCGAGACCTGCGACGGCGACTGCCCGAGCGCGTGCGACGACGGCGTGGCCTGCACCGCCGACGCGCTGGTCGGGTCCGCGTCGAGCTGCTCGGCGAGCTGCTCGTTCGTGCCCATCGACGCGTGCGTGAGCGGAGACGGCTGCTGCGCGCCCGGGTGCGACGCCACGCGCGACGACGACTGCTCGGCCAGCTGCGGCAACGGCGTCGTCGAGCCGCCCGAGACGTGCGACGGAGACTGCCCGACGTCCTGCTCGGACGGACTCGCGTGCACCACCGACACGCTGGTCGGCTCCGCGTCGACCTGCTCGGCCAGCTGCTCGTTCTCCCCCATCAGCGCGTGCGTGGACGGCGACGGCTGCTGCGCGCCGGGGTGCGACGCGACGCGCGACGACGACTGCTCCCCGAGCTGCGGCAACGGGGTGACGGAGCCGCCCGAGACCTGCGACGGCGACTGCCCCGGGGCCTGCGACGACATGATGGCCTGCACGCAGGACACGCTGGTCGGATCGGCCTCGAGCTGCTCGGCGATGTGCTCCTTCACGCCGATCAGCGCGTGCGCCGACGGCGACGGGTGCTGCCCCGCCGGGTGCGACTTCGGGCGTGACGACGACTGCACCCCGGTGCCGCCCGCAGTCGTGCTCGTCAACGAGGTGCTCTACGATGCGGTCGGAGCGGACGCGGATGGAGCGTTCATCGAGCTCCACGGGCCGCCCGGGACGGACCTGAGCGGCTACGCCGTGGTGGGCGTCAACGGCTCGGGGGCGGGTGACTACGCGACCATCCCGCTCTCGGGCACGATCCCCGCGGACGGCCTCTTCGTCATCGCGCACACCGGCGCGGTCGAGCCGCTCCGCTCGATCGCGGACCTCCTCCACGCGGGCGCGGATCTGCAGAACGGCCCGGACTCGGTGCAGGTCCGCTTCGCCACCGTCGTGGTGGACGCGCTCGGATACGGCGACTTCTCGAGCGCGACCTTCGCGGGCGAGGCGCCGGCCGTGGCCGCGGTCTCCGCCGGGGAGTCGCTCAGCCGCGACGCGATGCACACCGACACGGATCGAAACGCGGACGACTTCGCGGTCTCCACGCCCTCGCCCGGGCTCGACGGGCCTTGCGCGGCGCCCGAGGCCCCGCGCCCGACGTCGCCGCTCTCGACCAGCCGGGTGACGAACGGGGACGTGCCCTTCGCGTGGGCCCTGCCCGCAGGCCACGAGGGCGCGCGGGTCGAGATCTGCGCGGACCGCGCTTGCGCGAGCGTCCTCGAGACGATCGACGCGACGGGGGCGAGCGCCACGCCCGCCGCGACGTTGCCTGCGGGCAACTACTACTGGCGCGCCTTCGGGCGCTGCGGCGGCACGCTCAGCCCGAGCGCGAGCCCGGTCTGGCAGGTCACGGTGGCCGCGGGCAGCCGCGCCACGTTCACGAGCTGGAATCAGCCCTTCGACGTGAACGGCGACTTCCACGCCGACGCCATCATCACCCAGAGCCCCGACCAGCTGCTTCGCTACTACGAGGGCAACACGGCGGGGCTCCTGCATCGCTTCGATCTGACGGGCATCTTCGGGCTCGGCGACGTCGACGCCGCGGGCGACGTGAACGGCGACGGCTTCGGAGACGCGCTGGTCCTCGACTCGAGCGGCGTGCGCATCTACCTCGGCGGCGCCACCGGGCTCGCGATGACGCACGCGGCCCGCCCGCGCGTCTCGTCCGCGCGCGACGTCGCGGGGCTCGGTGACGTCGATGGCGACGGGTACGCGGACTTCGGCGCGATCTCCATCTCGAGCGGCTCGTCCCTGCACTTCTTCCGCGGAGGCCCCGCGCTGCCCACGAGCCCGAGCCAGACGATCTCCCTCTTCACGTCGTCGCGCGGGAGCGTCTCCCCGGCCGGCGACGTCGACGGGGACGGGTACGCGGACGTGCTCGTGACGAACTGCTCGCGCTTCGCGTTTGGTTGCGACGGGGACGTCTTCCTGTACTTCGGCGGCCCGACGGGCCTCGCGGTGACGCCGGGCTGGAGCTACCTGACGACGGGCAACATCGGCGCGCAGGCGGGCGGGGACGTCAACGGCGACGGCTACGCCGACGTCGTGGTCGGGGACTTCACGGCCATCCATCTCTTCCACGGCGGCCCCGCCGGGCCGAGCGCCGTCGCGGACCGCACGCGCGCCGAGCCCGCGGGCGCGAGCCAGTTCGGCTGGGACGTGACGATCCCGGGCGACCTGAACGGGGACGGCTTCGACGACGTCCTGGTGGGCGATCCCGCGTCGGAGACCGTGTGGCTCTACTGGGGGCCGTCCCTGACCCTCGCGAGCACCGTCACGCGGAGCGGGGAGCACGACTTCGGCGAGATCCTCACGGTGGTCGGCGACGTCGAGGCGGACGGGCTGGACGACGTGTTCGTCTCCGCCCCCGACGCCCCGATGCCCGCGACCTGGGAGAGCGTCTGGCTCTTCTCGGGCACGCCGACCGGCATCCGGGACACCGCGGGCGCGTCTCAGGTCCTGCGCGGCACGGTGCGCAACCGGAGCTTCGGCCGCGCGCTCCGCTGACGGGTGCGTGGGTGTTCGGACACGGGGGGCGCGGCGCGCTGCCCACGGCGAGGGGGCCACGAGCCGCGAGTGGCCCTGCTTTCTCGGACCTGAGTGAGCTGGCACGGAGCCTGAAACAGACGCGGGCAGGAGGAACGCCCATGACCCGCCTGCTCGTCGCCGCCGTCTTCTTCACGCTCGCCTTCAGCCCCCTCGCCTACGCGCAGGAGGACGGCGCGCTCGCGTCCCTGGACACGGAGGACGAGTACCTCGAGGACGAGTACCTCGACGAGGAGGTCGAGTTCTGTGGCGGCGGCGAGGAGTCCGTCGTCGACGAGGCCTACTACGCCATGGAGGCGGGGGACGCCGAGGGGGCGCGCGACCTGCTCGTCGATGTGTTGCGCCGCGGCGACGTCGAGGAGTGGGAGCGCCCCTCCGCGCTCGTCACGCTCGCCGAGGCGCAGCTCCGGCTCGGCGAGACGCGGAGCGCGGTGGTGAACTATCGCAAGGCGCTCGTGCTCTACCCGGACCAGACCGGGGCCGCGGCGCGGGTCGGGCTCGCCTCCGCGCTCTTCGTGCGGGGCTCGCGCAACGCGGCGTACGAGACCGCCCGCGCGGTCGCGGAGGAGGTCTGCGCCGATCGCTGGGCGCAGGTGGCCTGCTACGGGGCGCAGCAGATCGTCGCGCGCACGAGCCGGGACGACGACGAGCGCAGCCGCGCCGCGAGCGACGCCCACGCGATGCGAGACGCCCACGCCAACCTCGCGCCGAGCTTCGACGCGCTCGACTACACGCTGGGTCTGCGCACCACCCCGCCGGTCAGCTGAGATGCGCGCCCTCTTCATCGCGCTCCTGGCGCTGGCGTCCGCGACGCCCGCCGCGGCGCAGGACGGCCGCGCCGCCCTCGAGCGCTACGGCTGCGCGAGCTGCCACGTCGTGCCCGGGGTCCGCGTGAGCCGTCGCCAGAGCTGCGTCGGGTGCCACGAGCGGGTGGTGGGCGCGCAGCGCAGCGGGCTCGGGCGAGCGCCGCGCGTCGAGCACTACCTCCACGTCCCGGATCTCCGCCACGTCACCCGCCGGCTCCGCGAGGACTACCTCGTGTCGTACCTGCAGAACCCGCACGACGTCCGGCCGCGCATGGAGGAGACGATGCCGCGGCTGCCCGTCACCGAGGCCGACGCGCGCCTCATCGTGGGCTTCCTGCGTGAGCGCGCGGGAGAGGTCGAGGTGCCGCGCTCCCCCGCTCCCTCCCGGAGCAACGTGGCCGCGGGGCGCGCGAGCTTCGAGCGCGCGGGCTGCATGACCTGCCACGAGCTGGGCAACCTCGACTTCGGGGTGCACCTGCCGCCCGTCGCGCTCCGACGGATCGGCGACGCCGCCTTCGAGGCGCCGAACCTGCGCTTCGTCCGTGACCGCATGACGCCCGACGTGGCGCTCGCGTGGATCCGGGACCCGCGGCGTCTCGACCCGAACACGGAGATGCCCCACCCGCAGCTGAGCGACGAGGAGTCGCTCCTCATTCGCGACTTCCTGTTCCTGGTCGAGCCGGGCCGCCCGGTCTCGGCGCCGCGGACGGTGAACGCGAGCGCGCTCGAGCCGCTCGGCCGGCCGGTCCGCTACGCCGAGGTGCGCCGGCTCTTCGATCGCTCGTGCATCCACTGCCACGCGCACACGGACGGCCAGGCGAACGCCACCTTCGGCTTCGCGCCCAGCTCGCTCGACCTCTCGAGCCCCGACGGGGTGCGGGCCGGCGTGACCCTCCCCGACGGAACCCACCGCTCGGTGATCACGCCCGACGACAGCGGGCTGCCGCCGCTCGTGTGGCGGCTGATGCGGCGGCACGAGGAGGCGGCGCGCGACGTCAACGGCGTGCTGGCCGATCCACTCGCGCCGGCCATGGCGCCGCCGAGCGACGCGCCGCCCGGCATGCCGCTCGGCCTCCCGCCGCTCGCGTCGGAGGAGATCCGCCTCCTCTATGCCTGGGCGCTCCAGGGCGCGCCCGATTGACGCGTCACTCCTCGCCGAGGAAGGGGTAGCGCCAGTCGGTCGGGGGCAGGAGGTTCTCCTTGATGGAGCGCGGGCTGACCCAGCGGAGCAGGTTGTAGTGGAACCCGGCCTTGTCGTTGGTGCCGCTCTGGCGCGCGCCACCGAAGGGCTGCTGGCTGACCACCGCGCCGGTCGGCTTGTCGTTGACGTAGAAGTTCCCGGCCGCTTGCCGCAGGCCGACGAGGGCCTCGCGCACCGCCTCGCGGTCGCGTGAGAAGACCGCGCCGGTCAGCCCGTAGGGGGACGTCGAGTCGACCAGCTCCAGCACCTCGGACCACGGGGTGGCGTCGTCGTAGACGTACGCGGTGACGACCGGGCCGAAGATCTCCTCCCGCATCAGGCGGTGCTTCGGGTCGTCGACGCGCACGAGGGTCGGGTGCACGAAGAAGCCCTTGGACTTGTCGGACGCGCCGCCCGCCACCACCGTCGCCGTCTCCTTGGCGACGCCGATGTAGCCGGTGATCTTGTCGAACGCGCGCTCGTCGATGACCGCGCCGCCGAAGTTGCTGAAGTCGCGCACGTCGCCGTACTTCATGCCCTCCATGTCGGCCGCGACGCGCTCGCTCACCGTCTTCCAGAGGCTCTTCGGGATGTAGACCCGGCTGACGGCCGAGCACTTCTGGCCCTGGAACTCGAACGCGCCGCGGCTGATCGCGGTGGCCAGCTGCATCGGGTCCGCGCTCGGGTGCGCGACGATGAAGTCCTTGCCGCCCGTCTCGCCCACGATGCGCGGGTAGCTGCGGTAGGTGTCGAGGCGCTCCGCCACGCCCTTCCAGAGGGTGTGGAAGGTGGGGGTGCTGCCCGTGAAGTGGATGCCTGCGAGGTGGGGGCTGTCGAGCGCGGCCTCGCCCTGCTCTGGGCCCGGCCCCGGGATGAAGCCGAGCACGCCGTCGGGCAGGCCGGCCTCACGGAGCAGCTCCACCATCGTCCAGCAGCCGCGGAGCGAGGTGCTCGCCGGCTTCCAGAGCGCGACGTTGCCCATGAGGATGGCCGCCGTCGGGAGGTTGGCGCAGATGGAGAGGAAGTTGAACGGGCTGACCGCGAGCACGAAGCCCTCGAGCGGGCGGTGGTCCATCCGGTTCCACTGGCCGCGCACGCTGATGGGCTGGTCGGCGTAGATCTTCTCCGCGAAGGCGACGTTGAAGCGCCAGAAGTCGGCGAGCTCGCAGACCGCGTCGATCTCCGACTGGTGCGCGGTCTTGCTCTGCCCGAGCATGCACACGGCGTTGACCTTCTGGCGCCAGGTCCCGGTCAGCATGTCCGCGGCGCGGAGGAAGATGGCGGCGCGATCCGCGAAGGGCGTCTCGGCCCAGCTCTTGGCCACCTTCTGCGACGCGTCGATGGCCTTCTGCACGTGCTCGCGCTTGGCCACGTGCGCCTTGGCCAGCACGTGCTGGTGGTCGTGCGGCATCACCACGTCGACCGTCTCGCCGCTCCGGATCTCCTCGGCGCCGGCCACGATCGGGATCTCGATCTGCTCGGAGGCCACCTCCTCGAGCGCCTTCTTCAGCTCGGCGCGCTCGGGCGATCCGGGGGCGTAGCCGTAGACGGGCTCGTTCACGGGGGTCGGGATGTTCGCCATGGGGTTCCTCGTCGTCGATGGAGCGGGATCGTGGTTGAGGAGGGAGCATAGCGAGCGAGGTCCGCGGGGCCGTGCGTTGACTCAGGACGCGTCGAAGACGTCCCAGTAGATCCACGTCGAGACGCGCACCTCGAGGTCGAGCCAGCCCTCCCATCCGCCCATGCGCACGCCGCCTTGCAGCGCGAACTCGTCGCCGATGGGGATGAGCGCGCCGACCAGCCCGCTGAGCATGGGCACGCCGTCGTCGAGATCGAACCAGACCTCGATCGTCGGCACGACCGGCCACGCGTCCGGGCCCTCGATGACCGCGGCCACGAACAGCTCGAAGGTCCGCTCCTGGGTGAAGTTGGTCCAGACGTTGAGGTGCAACGTGCCCGCGTCCCAGCGCTGCGCGAACAGGAGCGCGAGGCTCGCGCCGAAGCCGGTCTCCGCCTCGACGCCGGGCAGCAGCAGGCCGGTCTGCAGCGCGAGGCTGATCCCGTCGCGCTCGCCTTCGCTCGAGTAGCCGCCGTCGACCAGCAGGGTGCGGGTGGCGATCATCTGCTCCTGGAGCGCGTAGCGGCTCTGGTCGGGCACGTCGTCGAGCAGCGCCCAGCCCCGCGTCAGCAAGAGGAGGTCCCAGCCCTCGCCGAAGCCCCAGTAGATCTGGGCCGAGGGGGCGACCAGGTAGTGCTCCTCCTCGCCCATGACGGTCTGCCAGTAGCCGACCGGCTGCAGCTCTAGCTCCATCGTGCCGTGCTCGACCACCCGCGCGTCGTTCAGGTCGATCAGATAGGCGCGCGCCTCCGTCGGCCGGGCGAGCAGCGCAGCGAGGGCCATCAGACCGTGGAGCGCGAGCCGGCGGTTCATCGAGGCCGGCCCATCCTCCCACGGAGCGTCTCGTGCGGGAAGCGGCGCCGCGCGTGCGCCGGGTCTTCGGCCCCGACTGCGGACTCCAGATCGCATCCGTCCAGAACCCGGTCGCGGCCCCGCGCGCCCCGATCCGGGTCGAGGCCCGATGCGGGCTCGAGTCCGCATGATTCGGGCTGGGACGGGCCCGCGGGCTCGATTCGCGCTGTTGCCACGGGTCTTGCAGAGGGCAGGGACATGCTTCGCACCCACACCCTCACCGCGTCCCTCGCTCTGACCCTCGCCTACGCCGGCTGCGCCGTGCCCGTGGGTGAGCACGACCCGGATCCGGCCACCAGCCTCGCCGACGAGGACTGGTGGGACGAAGGTCCGCCGGCCGACGAGCCGTCCGCCGACGCGCCCGAAGGCGAGGAGGACACCGAGACCGCGTCCTTCGAGCTCGGCGGCGCGCCGCGTTTCCAGCTGCCTTTCCCCTGTGGGCAGACCTGGGCGGGGCAGACGCGCACCAACCACAGCCCCCTCCGCTCCATCGACTTCAACCGCAGCAACGACATCGGCGACCCCGTCGTCGCGGCGGCGGCCGGCCGGGTGACGCGGAGCGAGAACCTCGGCAACCGCAGCTACGGCCGCTGGATCGAGATCGACCACGGCAACGGCTACCGCACCCGCTACGCGCACCTTCGCTCGCAGGCGGTGAGCGTGGGCGCCCGGGTCAGCCAGGGTCAGCGCATCGGCACGGTGGGCGACACCGGAGGCTCGTCGGGCCCGCACCTCCACTACGAGCTGCGCCGCAACGGCATCGCGATCAGCCCGGTCTTCGACGGCCGCACCGCGCACTTCTTCGGCACCCGCAACTACCGCAGCCAGAACCGCTGCGGCGGCGGCGGCGGAGGTGGCGGCGGCACCACCGGTCATCCCGGTCGCGTCAACACCGCCGGCGCGCCCCTGACCGTGCGTGCGGGCCCCGGCACCGGGTACCGCGCCGTGGGCTCGGTGCGAGACGGCGCCCGCGTGCGCATCCGATGCCAGAAGATCGGGCAGCGGATCCGCGGCACCTACGGCACGACGCGGATCTGGGACTTCATCGGCAGCGGCTACGTGAGCGACGCCTACGTCTACACCGGCTCCGACGGCCGGGTCGCGCCCGACTGCCGCTGAGGCGACGCGCTCCCCTCGAGCCGGAGAACGTGGTACCGAGCACTCGCGGCGGACGGTTGACCCGTCCGCCGCGAGTGATTAACCGCCATCTTCGGCACGATTCGTCTTGTTGGGGAGCCCATGATCGTCGTCGACCGCGTCTCCAAGTTCTATGGCCGGAACGCCGCCGTCCGTGACCTCGACTTCCGCATCGAAGAGGGCGAGTGCGTCGGCTTCCTCGGCCTCAACGGCGCCGGGAAGAGCACCACGCTCCGGCTCTTGAGCTGCCTCCTCCTGCCCACCTCGGGCCGCGTGACCATCCGCGGGTTCGACGTCGAGGAGCAGCCGCACGAGATCCGCAAGCTCATCGGCTACCTGCCCGACGAGCCGCCGCTCTACCCGGAGATGCGCGTCGAGGAGTTCCTGCGCTTCGCGGGCAAGCTGCGCCGCATGAGCGCCGAGCAGCTGCAGCTCCGGCTGCCCAAGGTCATGGCCCAGACCGGGCTCGAGGCGGTGCGCGACCAGACCATCGGCACGCTCAGCCACGGCTACCAGCAGCGGGTCGGCATCGCGCAGGCCATCGTGCACGAGCCGGCGCTGCTCATCCTGGACGAGCCGATCCAGGGCCTCGACCCGGTGCAGATCGTCGAGATGCGCGCGCTGATCCGCTCCC
>SHBB01000324.1 GCA_004213565.1 Sandaracinaceae bacterium | reverse complement strand
CACGGGCGACTCGCGGTCGCTGCCGAAGAGGATCGACGGGTTGAGCCGGAGGCGCATGAACCCGTAGGCGGCGTGCCCCGCGTTGTCGCGGGAGGGCGAGGAGCCCGGCACGGGCTGCGCGTCCATGGTGACGAGGCGCGCGCGGTAGTAGCCGTGGAGGTCGAAGTTGATCGGGATGCCGGTGTCGGCGTCCTCGGCGTCTCCACCTCCTGCGCCCGGTGAGGGCGGCGGGGGAGGAGGCGGCGGCGGAGGCGGCGGGGGCGGAGGCGGCGGTGGAGCGACATTGGTCATGTCCTCCTCTTCCATCTCCTCGGGCTCGTCGCCCTCGAAGCCTTCGGGCGGCGGGACCTCCTCGTGACCGAGCACGTCGTCGGGAGTCTCGGCGTCGACGCCGGTCCCCTCCTCGGTCGTCTCGGCGTCCTCTTCTTCTTCACCCTCCGGAGGCTGGGCGAAGGCGAGAGGCGCCCACGCCAACACCAGAAGGCAGGCGATCCAGAGGCCTGCTCGGATCAGTCCTGCCCGCGCTCTGAGCTCAGACGGTTTCATCGCTCCTCCCGGGCGGCACTCCCACCCCGGCCACGTTTTCCAACGCCGGCCGCCCCCAAGTCAACGAGATCTTGCCAAAACTCCGCCAATTTTTGGCGACTGCGGGCGGTCAGGGAGCCGGGCAGGAGGCCGGCGCGTCGGTCCGAAGGGGGGTCATGTTGAGGATGGTGACCGCGTCGCGGAAGATGCGCGCCGACTCGCAACCCACGAGCCGCGTCTCTCCGTCGACGTTCGCGTAGGCCTCGACCCGGTAGGGTCGATCGTCGATGACGGGCACCTGCACCACCACGTAGAGGCCGTCGCGGTGCGAGGTCTCCCGGGCCTGGTCGGGCAGGTTGTTGGACGCGTCCCCGTTGAAGAAGTGATAGGACGGCTCGTCGCCGAGGTCCCCCTGCTCGACCAGGTTGCCGTCCGGGTCGTAGAGACGGATCACCGCGTTCTCGACGAAGCCGCCGCCGCAGTCCGTGATGCGCCCGGAGACGGTCGCGGTGCCCTCTTCGCGCGAGATGCCGAGGAGCGCGGGGATGAGATCGATGGTCTTGCCCGAGACGCTGTTCCCTTCGACGGGCCCCGCCGAGGCCGGCGCCGGCTCGTTGTACTGGAAGACGCCGAAGACCGACTGCTGCCGGGTCGGGCCGTCCTTGGGCAGCACGCGGTAGGCGTACCAGCCGTTGGCGGGCAAGGTCACCATCGCGGAGCCGTCGGTCCCGGTGGTGAACATCTGGCACATCGGGCCCGAGCAGTCGTTCGCGATCTCGTTGTCGCTGAAGAGCCAGACCTCCACGTCGTCGACCGGGAAGTCGTCCTGGAAGTCGATGAGGTTGAAGGTCACGTCGACCGGCTCGCCCGGCGTGGGCTCGACGCCCGTGTCCAGGCACCCCCAGTCCAGCGAGACGGGCTCGAAGGCCTCGCCCTCCTCGCGGTAGGCGGCCGAGGCCGGGAGGTCCGGCACCATCACCTGGCCCGAGTCACCGGTCGGCACGCCGGAGTCCTCGTCGCCCCCTCCGCCGTCACAACCCAGCGCCACGAGAAACGCCAGCGTGAACACACCCGCGCCACGACCCACAAACGACAAGCTCCGCATCAGTCTCCCTCTCATCCTTCGTCCGGGCTCCAGGCCAAGAGCGCCTCGAGCTCCCTTCGAATGGTCGGCCATCCATCGACGCCAACCGAATTCGTCTCCTCGTAGTGGTCTCCCGGCGCCTGGTCCAGATAAGGCGCCGTCTCGGCCAGCTGGTAGTTGTACTCCGGCACGAGGTAGCCGAGGTAGTCATTGGTCTGCCCGAGGAGCCAGACCTGCTCGGCGTCGGCCCGCGCGCGGTCGCGCAGGTACGGCGGGCCCGGCGCGGCGTCGAGGTCGGGCGGGTTCTCGTTGTCGGCCGCGATGATCGGCACCCCGTCGGGGGTGTACGCGCCGTCGTAGCCGCCGAGGAAGAGCTGCGGATCCAGCTCGCCCGGCGCGGTGATCAGCTGCGCGCGGCCGATGTCGAGCACCGTCACCTCGGTGAGCAGGTCCGGCTCGTTCTCCCCCGCGATCAACAGATCGTCGGGGTCCCAGTTGTGCCCCGGGCGATCGAAGAGCTGCTGCAGGATCGCGATGTGGAAGCCCACGTTCTGCACGTCGACGAAGAAGGTGCGGGTCCGGTAGCCGAGCGCCGCGGTCTCGTCGGTGGTGGAGCCGCCGTCGGGCCCGAGCGCCTCGAGCACGAAGTAGGCGAGCTGCCCGCCGACCGTGCCCGTCCAGCGGTAGACGTCGTCGCGCTGGCTGAGCGCTTCGCCCTCCCACGTCTGGACGTCGAGCCCGTTCGGGCCGATCTGGCTCCCGACGGCGCCGTTCATGAAGACCGCCACGCCGCCGACGCCGTCGACGCGCTCGCCGCCGGGACCGTCCACGCCCGACTCGAGGCCGTCGCGCAGCCAGTGGGCCACGTCACTCGAGATCATCGTGTTGCGGTCGTCGAGGTACTCGGGGTGGGTCCCGAAGTTCACGAGCGTGCCGATGGTGGTCTCGGTCCCCGCCTCGACGAAGCGCATCACCCGGATCTCCGGGTCGAGGATGACGGGGTCGCGCAGATCCCCGACCCAGCGCGTCACGCCGCCGGGCTTCTCGCGGAGGTCCACGGCGGCGTACTGCACGTTCGCGGGCCGCAACGTCTCGTGTGCGTCCCGGATGGCCTGCGCCGCCCCCTCGCGCACGCGCTGGTTGTAGGCGTCGCTCCGCCCCGTGCTGTCCTGCGCGATGCCCCAGATGCCGATCGTGTCGCGGTTCTGGTGCGTGTGGGTCGCGCTGATCGCCACGTGGTCGATGCCGAGGTCGGCCACCATCTCGCGGATCACGTCCATGTCCGGCTTGAACCAGCCGATGACGTCGAGGGAGACGAGCGCGATCGTGGTGTCGGCGTTCTGCATCACCACCGCGCGCGCCCAGACGTCGTCGTTGACCCCGCTCGCCGCGCGCGCGTTGCCGAAGCCCGCGATCCAGACGCCCTGGAACCCGGGGACTCCGTCGCGGTCCGCGAACTCGTCGCCGTCCCCCGGCTCGAACTCGCCGTCGCCGTCGGTGTCCACGCTCAGGATGTCCGTGGTGTCGTCGATGATCGGCGTGATCGTGACCGCGGCCGCCCCGACCTCGAGCGTGCCCCCGGCGCCCGCCTCGCAGCCCGCGCTGCCGGGACAGTAGGAGTCGGGCACGAAGGGCGGCGGCGGCGGGCCACCATCGACGCCCGCGTCACCGGACGCGACGCCCGTGTCGTCGGGCGGCGGCCCCGCGTCCGCGATCGTGTCGCCGTCGCAGCCGAGCGCGATCAGCGCGAACACCATCAGGATTCGTTGCATGCCCCCCCTCCCCTCTCAGTACCGGATCCCGAGCCGGAGCCGCGTCATGGCGACGGTGTCCATGCGGTTGCCGTCGGCGTCCTCGAACGCCGCGCCCGGGAAGAGCACGCCCCCCTCCACGCCGCCGCTCAGCGTGACGCCCTCCGAGATCTCGCCGTGCAAGAGCACCGCTCCGTCGAGCTCGAGCCCGAGGTCTCTCCGCGACGGATCGCCGCCGCGATAGTTGACCGAGCGCGAGCGCGCGCGCTGCGCGAAGGGGTCCACGACGTCCGAGGAGCTCCAGGCGACGACGCCGCCGAGGCGTACGTCGATCCAGTCCATCGGGCGCCAGATCGCGTACGGGAAGAAGTAGTAGGCGTTCGACACGCCGCCGTTGGTCGGCAGCAGCTCGGTGCCGCGGCTGGGACGGCCGAAGAGGGTCGGCGAGCGCGCGAGGTTGGCCGAGCGCGCGCTCTGCGCGGCGAGCACCTCGGGGAAGAGGATCAGCCCGACGCGGTGATCGGGGTCGATCGTGCCGCGGCGCTGGATGCCGTCCTCCGCGTTCGAGTCGCCGCTCGCGTAGCCGCCCTCGAGGATGAGGTCGAGGTGGGGCGAGACCCGGCCGATCTGCGCCACCGCGAGGAGCTGCTCCACGTCCTGCTCGGGGTGCGTGACGGTCCGGGTCAGGGTCGTGGTTCCGCGCACGTACGCCGCCTCGAACGCGACGCGGATGCGCCCCCCGCTCGGCTCGCCGAAGTGCAGCTTGGCGAAGACGTCGCCGACGAAGACGCTCAGCTCGTCGTTCAGGGTGTTCGTCTGGTGGCGGTACGCCGCGTACGCGCCGATCTGATTGTCTTCGTCATCCTCGTAGAAGGCGGCGAGCAGCCCCTGGAACGCGAGGTCGCCGCGGCCGTCGTGGTCCGCGATGAGATCCCACGCGACCCAGTCGCCGGCGACCGCGATCGTGAAGGGGCTGTCCTCACCCGCGGGCTTGGTGGCGAAGAGCAGCCGCCGGACCAGGTCGCCGTAGCGGTAGTCGCCGAAGACCGGCGGGTCGTTGCCGCCGTTGCTGATGATGCCGAGGCCCCAGCTGAAGGCCATCTGCCCGACCCGGAGCAGGCCGATGGGGGTACGCCACTCGAGGTACAGCTGACGCAACCGGAGGCCCGGATAGCCGTAGTCGTCGCGCGGCCACGCGGCGGGGTCGAGGCCCTGGGCCAGGTCGCCGTAGGCCACGCCCCAGACGAGGTCGGTCTCGGCGTACAGACGCAGCACCGGGCGGAGCGCGAGCTCCCCGTGCAGACGCAGCCACTGCTCGCCCCAGAAGTTGGAGCCGTAGCGCCCGGTGGTCGCGGGATCGGTGCGCGGGAGCGGGTCGAGCGGGAAGTCGCTCAGGAACACGACGCGGTGGCGATACTCGCCGCCGAGGCTGCCGCCGAAGGTGAGGCCACCCTCCTCCGCTTCTTCTTCTTCTTCGGGCTCGGCGTCTTCGGCGTCTTCGGGGGGGCCCGACTCGGCGTCTTCGAGGGTGCCCATGCCGCCAGGGGTCGGGGAGACGTCGGCGGGATCGGGGTCGTCGACGAGCTCGGCTTGCGTTTCCGCTTCCGCTTCCGCTTCCGCACCCGCGTCCGCCCCCGCGTCCGCACCCGCGTCCGCACCCGCTTCCGCTTCCGCTTCCGCTTCCGCCTCCGCCCCCGCTTCCGCCTCCGCACCCGCGTCCGCTTCCGCACCCGCGTCCGCTTCCGCACCCGCGTCCGCACCCGCTTCCGCTTCCGCCTCCGCACCCGCTTCCGCCCCCGCGTCCGCACCCGCGTCCGTTTCCGGGCTCGGAGTGGGGGGAGGCTCGCGCTCGGGCTGGGCGATGGCCGGGGACGCGAGGAGCGTCAGCAGGGCGCAGATCACTGGGACGAGGCGGGGCACGACGCGACGCGACGATATTCCCGCGTCGGGAAAAAGGGAATGGTACCGGCCACCTGTCGTGTGGCACCGCACGCGCGAAGGTGTCAGCCGGCTTACATCGCTGGATGCGATCGGACGGGGCCGCTGTTATCACGGCCGCATGACCCGCTTCGCCATCGTCGCGCTCGCCTGCGCTCCTCTGCTGCACGCGGGCTGTAGCTCCTGCTCGGGGGGAGACCCGGTGCCCTTCGGGCTCGACACAGGGGTGCGGGCGCCCGAGCCGCGCGAAGAAGGAGAGCCGCCGCCGCACGCGGATCTGCCCGCGGCGCGCGCCTTTCCGGACGGAACCACCCGGGTCGACGTGGAAGGAGCGCCCATCCTGCTCGAGGGGGCCATCCGGTCGCTCTGGGCCCACGACGTGGACGGGGACGGCGACCGGGACGCGCTGATCGTCTCGTCCGGGCCGGCCGAGGCGCCCGTGCAGCTCTGGGTCGCGACCCGGGACGGCGCCACGTTCGCGCCGCCCCGTAATCTGGGGAGGGCCCCGGCCGCGCCGGAGGGCTGCGTCATCGCGGGCGCGAACCTGCAGCCCATCGGCGCCGAGTGGATCGTGGCGAGCGCGGACCTGCGCTGTGAGGCGCAGCCCGCCGCGAGCCGCATGGAGCACTGGATCGTCGCCCACCGCGACGCGCCAAGGGTCCTCGAGCACCTCGCCGTCCTGGCGGCCGAGGAGCGGGCGCCGGGCGCGATGAGCCTCCGCTGGGCCCTCGCGGACCGGGACGACGACGGACACGATGACCTGGTGGTCACCGCGCGGCTCGAGCGCGACGGGCAGAGCCACGAGGTGGAGCTGCCCTGGCTGGACCGCCCGAGCGGGCTGGCGCGCGACGCGGACGAGCCCGAGGCGACCCTCGTCGAGCGCTCGCGGGTCGCGCTGCGGCAGCTTCGAGGCAACCCGGCGCGCGCGGTGGCCGAGTCTCAGGGCGTGCTCGCGCTCCACGAGGCGCTGTGTCGGGAGCCGGGCCGCGCGCGGCTGCGGATCGGGCGCGGCGCGGGGCTGAGCTGCGGCCCCTCGGACGCGGCGGGGCGCGCGGTGACCAACGTCGTGCGCGGGAGCGCCGCGCGCGGTCAGCTGCTCGGCGCGCTGGACGCGCTCGCGGCCATGGAGACGCCCGGGTACCTCATCGACGACGAGCGGCGACAGTACGCGCGGCGCGCGATCGGAGAGGCGCCCGCCGCCGGCGGCGTCACCGTGCGCGAAGGCCCGAGCCACCAGCCCGCCAGCGGCGAGGCGGCGCACCTGAGCACGCTCGGCTTCGTCGACGAAGATCACGTCTTCTTGCGCGGCTCGTCCCCGCGGATCTGGAACCTCGCGACCGGCGCCGAGGAGCCGCTCGAGGTGCAGCGCGCCGACCAGCGCATCCTGGACCCCTCCAAGCGGTTCGCGATCGCCGGGGTGGAGCGCCGCTGCGAGGGCTTCGTGCTGCGCGTCGTCCCGGCGGGGAGCGTGGTGGCGGGCCGCGCGCTCGGGCCCACGCACGGGACACCCCTGCTCGAGCCCCGAGAGCCGCCGGCCGGGGAGTGCCAGGAAGAGGGCGCCGCGCTCTCGCCCGCTCACCGCCGCGACGACGGGGGCTGGCGGGTGCTCGGCTGGGCGCCTCAGGGCGTGGTGGCCGCCCGCGGCGCCGAGCTCCGCGTGGCCCCGCTCACCATCTCGGCCGAGCCCGCCGGCGCGCCGGAGAGCCTCGGGCCCGGGACGCCGCCTCCGGCCCCGCTGCCGCCGGGCGCCATCACCTCCGACGGGCGCTACCTCGTGGAGCTGCGTGGCCTCGGCGTGCTGCTGCACCGGACCGGGGGGCGCGGCGCGCCGACCTTGCTCTGGCCCGAGGGATGGGCCGAGCGCGAGGGCGCCCCGAGCGATCCCGCCGTGTCGCCCAGCGGGCGCCGGATCGCGGTCCTGCGCGGGGGCCGCGTGCTGCTCCTCGAGCGCGAGAGCGGCGCCACCCCGTGAGCTACTGGGAGCCTCGATCGTCGGCCTGCCGCAGGTTGCCCGGGAAGCCGAGCGCGACTCCGCCGAGGCCTCGGCCGGGGAAGCCCTGCGACCAGAGCACCCGGCCATCGTCGAGCGCGAAGCAGGTGACCTCGCCGGCGCTGCCCAGATAGAGGCGGTCTCTCTCGATCACCATCGTCGGGCGCCCCTTGTAGCGATCGGGGACGGTCACCTTCCCGATCACCCGCCCGGTCAGGTAGTCGAGGCAGTGGAGCTCGCGTCCCGTGGTGGCGAACACGCGGCCCCGGTGCACCTGGATCTCGACCTCTCCCCCGCCTGACATGACGTGCTCCCACGCCACGCTCCCGTCGTCAGGCTTCAGCCCGAACACCCTCGCGGCGAACGCCACCACCAGCAAGGAGCGGTCCTCGGCCGCGCTCTCGCGATATCCAGCTTCCATGGTGACAGGCTCGCACGGCCGGACGCGGCGGGGCCATCGACCGTCGCGTCATTGATGGCGCCCCCGCCGACTGCTATCCCGCGAGCGATGCGCGGCGTCACGACGGCTCTGGTCTTCGGTCTGATCACGTCTTGCGGCGCGCAGGCCGTCCCCGCGAGCCCCTGCATGTCCGACCGGGAGTGCCGCGGCGAGCGGGTCTGCCATCAGGGCAGCTGCATGTTCGAGGAGGAGGCGCGCGCGCACCTCGTCGGACAGCTCGAGGGCACGGACGCGGCGGTCACCGCGGGAGGGCAACAAACCGTGACGACTCCGCCCGACGAGGCGGACCCTCCGGCCGTGTCCCCCGAGCGCCCCATGTTCATGGGCGGGCCCCTCCACACCGGGCGCAGCCCGCAGCGCGGCCCGACCGCGACCCCCGAGGTGGCGTGGACCCACCGGACCGGCGCCCGCGTCTTCGCCTCCCCCGTGGTGGGGGAAGACGGAACGATCTACGTCGGCTCGCTCGACCGCACCTTCAACGCCATCTCCCCCACGGGCGAGCTCCGCTGGCGCTACACCGGCGCCGACAAGTTCTATTCCACCGCCGCCATCGCCTCCGACGGCACGATCGTGGTCGGCAACCACGACGGCAGCCTCGTGGCTCTGACCCGCGCGGGCCAGGTCCGCTGGCGCGTCGACGTGGGCGCGCCGGTCGACGCCAGCCCGGTGATCTCGGACGAGGGCAACATCTACGTCACCGCGGCCGGGCTCCACGCCTACGACCTCGAGGGCAACCTCCGCTTCCACGTCGCGGCCTCGGGCGGCGTGCGATCCTCTCCGGTGATCCACCCCAACGGCCTCGTCGTGTTCGGGACCTCCGACGGCCGCCTGGTCGCGGTGCGGACGGACGGAGACGTGGCGTGGGAGGCGCGCACCCGCTCGAGCGTCGAGAGCGGCCCCTCCGTGGGCCTGCACGGCAACCTCTACGTGGGCACGGATCGTGGACAGGTGCTCGCCTTCGATCCCGACGGCCGCCAGCTCTGGGCCTTCGACACCGGCGGGGACGTGCGGGCCACGCCGGCGATCGCCGAGGACGGGACCATCATCGTCGGCGCGTACGACCGGACGCTCTACGCGCTCTCCCCGCAGGGTGAGGAGCGCTGGTCGGTGCGGACGTCGGGCCGCATCCGCGCCTCGGCTCGCATCGACGCCGAGGGCCGCATCTACGTCGGCTCGCAGGACGACCACCTCTACGCCATCAGCCCCACCGGCGAGGTGCTCTGGGACCGGAACATGGGCCAGGACATCGACTCCTCGGTCGCCTTCGGGGCGGACGGGGCGATCTACATCGGCGTGGACGACGGCGGCGTCTACGCGCTGCGCTGAGCCGCATGAAGCTCGCGGCCAAGCGCGCGGCGCTCGTGCTCGGCTCCACCCTCCTCTCGCTCGCCCTCGCCGAGGCGGTGCTCTCGTGGACCGGGGCCGGCGAGCCGATCCTGCGCGACGTCGACCCGGTGCTGGGCTGGGCGCCGATCCCGGGCGCCGAGGGCTGGCACACCCGCGAGGGCCGCGCCCACGTGCGCATCACCGAGCACGGGTTCCGCGGCGTCGACGTGCCGCCCGGGCCGCACCGCGGCGTCTTGCGCGTGGCGATCCTCGGAGACAGCTACACCGAGGCCAAGCAGGTCGCGCTCGAGGAGGCCTGGTTCACTCACGCCGAGCGGGCGCTCGACGGCTGCGCGGGCCCGGCCGAGGTGCTCTCGTTCGGGGTGAGCGGCTACGGCACGGCGCAGGAGCTGCTGCTGCTGCGCGAGCGCGTCTGGGCGTGGCAGCCGGACATCGTGCTCGTCGCCTTCCTCACCGGCAACGACGTCTCCGACAACCACCCCGCGCTCCGGATCAGCGGAGACCCGGCGCCCACCTTCCGGCTCGAGCGAGGAGCGCTCGTGCTCGACGACTCCTTCCGCGAATCGGCCTGGTACCGGGAGCGCGCGGAGCGCGGCTTCTGGCGGTCGCTCCAGCGGCGGTCTCGTCTGCTCCGGCTCGTGGGCGGGATCGGGCGGACGCCGAGGGCGCGCTCGCGCGGAGAGCTCGGGCTGAGCGACGAGATCTACGCGCCGCCCGCCACCGTCGCGTGGGAAGAGGCCTGGACGTGGACCGAGGCCATCCTCGCGCGCATGCACGCCGAAGTGGCCGAGCGCGGCGCGCGCTTCGCGGTGGTCACGCTGTCCAACGCGGTCCAGGTCGATCCCGACCCCGCGCGGCGGGCCGCCCACGCGCGCGCGCTCGGCGTGGACGGGCTCGACTACCCGGACGCCCGGATCGCGGCGCTCGGCCAGCGCGACGGCTTCCCAGTGCTCGCGCTCGTGCCACCGCTGCGCGCGCACGCGGAGCGGACGGGCGAGCACCTGCACGGCTTCGAGAACACGACCCTGGGGAGCGGGCACTGGAACGCGCGCGGACACCGCGTGGCGGGCGAGGTCGTCGGTCGCTTCCTCTGCGCGCAGGCGCGCGCGTCAGGGGAAGAGCGAGGTGACGCGCTCGAGGAGTGAGGGGACGAGGACGAAGGCGAGCGCGATGCCCGCCGCGACCAGCAGGGTGAGCGTCAGGCCCCAGCGACGCGCGGGTCGCGCTCCCCGGGTCGCCGGGCGGAGGCCGGTGGGCGTGGCCTTCACCAGCTCGGGCTCGGACGCCGGCGTCCGGATCTCTTCTTCCTCGACCGGCGCGTCTCGTTCTTCATCCGCGCTCTCCGAGGCGGACGGCTCGGGCGGGATCCCCGCGAGGTCGGTCGGGACCGCGTCGCCGAGCGAGCGCAGGAGGTCGTCGAGCGCGTCGTCGTCCGCGCCGGCAGGAGGGACCGAGTCGACGCGGTCTTCGACCGAGACCTCGGCCGAGTCCATCGCCATCCGGGTCGTCTCGAGCCCGGCGTCGCTCACGAGCTTGGCCTCGAACGCCTCCACCACCGCCGCCTCGCGCGCGGCGGGCGGCACGGTCGCGATCGTGCCATCGGGGCCGAGCCGCGGCTCCCGGTGCGCGGCGCGCCAGAGATCCCCGATGAACGCGCCGGCCGTGGCGTAGCGGAAGCTCAAGCGCCGCTCGAGCCCTCGGGCGAAGACCTGCTCGATGGCGTCCGCGTAGGGCTCGTGCGCGACCTCCCGGAGCGTCGGCGGAGGCTCCGCCGCGCGCTGCGCGATCGCGAGCGCCGCCGTGCTCGCGGCATGGAAAGGCACCTTGCCAGAGACGAGCTGGAACGCGATGGTCGCGAGCGCATACACATCCGCCGGGGGCCCCTCGTGCTCGGTGCCCACCTCGGGCGCGAGGTAGTCGAAGTGACGCTCCTTCGGATCGGGGAAC